>NZ_JBMKJI010000010.1:0-129118 GCF_049237025.1 Enterobacter cloacae complex sp. SYL001
ACACAGACCGCACGACCGTTGTAGGTCGGGTAAGCGTGAGCGCCACCCGACACACAGACCGCACGAACATTGTAGGTCGGGTAAGCGTAAGCGCCACCCGACACCACAGACCGCACGAACATTGTAGGTCGGGTAAGCGTAAGCGCCACCCGACACCACAGACCGCACTATCAGTACAGCAGACGCGCGCGAATCGTCCCCGGAATGGCCTTCATGCTCTGCAATGCTTTCTCAGCAATGTCTTCATCCGCTTCAATATCAATCACCACATAACCCATCTGCGCGTTCGTTTGCAGATACTGCGCGGCAATGTTGACGCCCTGTTCGGCAAAGATCTGGTTGATAGCAGTCAGCACGCCCGGACGGTTTTCGTGAATGTGCAGCAGACGACGCCCGCCGTGTAGCGGCAGAGACACTTCCGGGAAGTTCACCGCAGAGAGCGTTGAACCGTTGTCGGAATATTTGCTCAGCTTGCCCGCCACTTCCAGGCCGATATTCTCCTGCGCTTCCTGAGTAGAACCGCCGATGTGCGGCGTCAGGATCACGTTGTCGAACTCGCACAGTGGAGAGGTGAACGGATCGCTGTTGGTGGCCGGTTCCGTCGGGAACACGTCAATCGCCGCACCCGCCAGATGCTTACGCTTCAGCGCATCGCACAGGGCAGGAATATCGACCACTGTACCGCGCGCGGCGTTGATCAGCAGTGAGCCCGGCTTCATCAGCGCCAGCTCTTCCGCTCCCATCATGTTTTTTGTGGACGCATTTTCCGGCACGTGCAGGCTGACCACGTCGCTCATGTTCAGCAGGTCAGAAAGATGCTGCACCTGCGTCGCGTTACCCAGCGGCAGTTTGTTTTCGATATCGTAGAAAAACACGTGCATGCCAAGGGATTCCGCCAGAATACCAAGCTGCGTACCGATGTGGCCGTAACCAATAATCCCGAGTTTTTTACCACGCGCTTCGTAGGAGCCCGCGGCCAGCTTATTCCACACGCCGCGGTGCGCTTTGGCGTTAGCTTCCGGAATACCGCGAAGGAGTAGCAGCAGCTCGCCAATCACCAGCTCCGCCACGGAACGGGTGTTGGAGAACGGGGCGTTAAAAACCGGGATACCGCGTTTTGCGGCGGCATTCAGATCAACCTGATTGGTACCGATACAGAAACAGCCAATCGCCACCAGCTTTTCCGCCGCAGCAATAACGTCTTCAGTCAGTTGGGTACGGGATCGCAGGCCAATGAAATGGGCATCACGGATGGACGCTTTCAGCTCTTCAGTATCCAGCGCGCCTTTGTGAAATTCGATGTTGGTGTAACCTGCAGCGCGAAGGCTATCGAGCGCTTTCTGGTGCACGCCTTCAACCAGCAGGAATTTAATCTTGTCTTTCTCCAGTGATACCTTTGCCATTTACCCGACCCTGTTTTTATCTGAACTGATGTTGTGCTGGATATAAATCCCGTGCAGCCAACATATCAAAAAAAACTATTGCAGCAATATGAACGTTTGCGTCGGCACTCTGAAGAAAAGTCATACAGAGCAAAATGACAGAGGAAAATGCTATGGAAATTTACAAACGCGGCAGGATCGGCAAAAGAGGCGGAAAAACGTGACACAAGTCACCGAATTTAGCTTTTCAAAATTTTTTAGCGGGGGGAGCGCTCCCCCCGTCAGATCATTTTACGATGGTTTTTACACCGTCAGCCGTGCCGATCAGCGCCACATCCGCGCCACGGTTGGCAAATAACCCTACTGTAACGACGCCCGGAATGCCGTTGATCGCATTTTCCAGCGCAATGGCATCGAGGATCTCAAGGCCGTGAACGTCGAGGATCACGTTGCCGTTGTCGGTCACCACACCCTGACGGTATTCCGGACGACCACCCAGCTTCACCAGTTGACGTGCCACGGCACTGCGCGCCATCGGGATCACTTCGACCGGCAGCGGGAAACTCCCCAGAATGTCGACCTGCTTGGAGGCGTCCGCGATGCAGATGAACTTATCCGCCACGGAGGCAATGATTTTTTCACGGGTCAGCGCCGCGCCACCGCCTTTGATCATCTGCATGTGGCCGTTGATTTCATCCGCGCCATCAACGTAAATGCCCAGACGGTCCACTTCGTTGAGGTCGAAAACAGTGATGCCGAGGCTTTTCAGCTTTTCCGTGGAAGCATCGGAGCTCGAAACCGCGCCCTCGATTTGCCCCTTCATCGTGCCCAGCGCATCGATAAAGTGTGCCGCCGTCGACCCCGTACCAACACCGACAATGGTACCCGGCTGTACGTACTGGAGAGCGGCCCATCCTACTGCTTTTTTCAGTTCATCCTGCGTCATGATCGTTTTGCCTGTGGTGTGAAAACTCAGGGCGCATTATAGAACACGTCGAATGGATTTCGTCTGCCACGAAGGGAAAATTGTGTCATAGTGCAGATTAAGCAAAATTAAGGAGTCAGCCAGAGCAATGAAACGTCCGGACTACAGAACACTACAGGCACTTGATGCAGTTATTCGTGAACGCGGTTTTGAGCGCGCGGCGCAAAAGCTGTGCATCACCCAGTCCGCCGTATCACAGCGTATCAAACAGCTTGAAAACATGTTCGGGCAGCCGCTGCTGGTGCGTACCGTACCGCCGCGTCCAACGGAGCAAGGACAAAAGCTCCTCGCCCTGCTGCGCCAGGTTGAACTGCTGGAAGACGAGTGGCTGGGCGATGAACAGACCGGCTCCACGCCGCTGCTGCTGTCGCTGGCGGTGAACGCCGACAGTCTGGCAACCTGGCTGCTGCCGGCCCTTGCGCCGGTGCTGGCCGACTCCCCTATCCGCCTGAATCTCCAGGTTGAAGATGAAACCCGCACCCAGGAACGTCTGCGTCGCGGCGAAGTGGTTGGTGCCGTCAGTATTCAGCCTCAGGCGCTGCCAAGCTGTCTGGTGGATCAGTTGGGCGCGCTGGATTACCTCTTCGTCGGTTCAAAAGCCTTTGCCGAGCGCTATTTCCCGAACGGTGTGACCCGCGCCGCGCTGCTGAAAGCGCCTGCCGTCGCGTTCGACCATCTGGACGATATGCATCAGGCCTTCCTGCAGCAAAACTTCGATCTGCCGCCGGGCAGCGTGCCGTGTCATATCGTTAACTCGTCCGAAGCCTTCGTGCAGCTTGCACGTCAGGGAACCACCTGCTGCATGATCCCGCATCTGCAGATTGAGAAAGAGTTGAAAAGCGGTGAGCTGATTGATTTAACTCCGGGGCTGTATCAGCGCCGGATGTTGTACTGGCACCGTTTTGCGCCGGAAAGCCGCATGATGCGCAACGTCACCGACGCGCTGCTGGCGTTTGGGCATAAGGTGTTAAGACAGGATTGAAAAACAAGCCGGGTGGCGGCTTCGCCTTACCCGGCCTACGGGTTACTGAGCTGGCTTTTCAGTCGGCTCCAGCTGGAACACCACATCAACCTGATCGTCGAACTGAATGGTTGGCTGCTCGTAGGTTTCCTGAGCAGAAACCGGCGCGGCGTCCGCTTTCATCATCCGCACCATCGGGCTTGGCTGGTAGTTTGAAACGTGGTAACGCACGCTGTAAACCGGACCGAGCTTGCTCTTGAAGCCGGATGCCAGCTGCTGTGCCTGATGAATGGCATCATCAATCGCCGCTTTACGCGCTTCGTCTTTATACTTCTCCGGTTGCGCAACGCCCAGCGAGACGGAACGAATTTCGTTCAGCCCTGCCTTCAGCGCACCATCCAGCAATCCGTTGAGCTTATCAAGCTGGCGCACGGTCACTTCTACAGTACGCACGGCGCGATAGCCTTTCAGGATGCTTTTGCCGTTCTGGTAATCGTAATCCGGTTGAGTACGCAGGTTCGCAGAGCTGATGTCTTTTTTCGCGACACCGTTCTGTTCCAGGAAAGAGAGGTATTGCGCAACACGATCGTCTGCCTGTTTCTTGGCGGAAGCAGCATCTTTCGCCGCCACGTTCACTTCAATTGCCAGGGTTGCAACATCCGGTACCGCATCCACGCTTGCCGTACCTGAAGTGACAATGTGCGGGCCGTTTGGCAGTTCATTCGCCTGCACCGACACCGCACCTAAACTTACTAATGCCGCCAGGGCCATCACCTTAAACTTCACTGTCATTCCTCCATGTTGCGAAGAGTGCCCTGTTAACAGGGCTCATGCCAGCAAGCTTAGCGGGTCTTGTTCAGATGTCCATAAGACAACGCTTAGTTGAACAATCCCTGTACGTGATGAATGCCCTCTTTCGCCAGCTGGAAGGCAATAAACCACATCACCAGCCCCACCAGGGTATTGATAATGCGCTGCGCTTTGGCGGTACGCAGTCGTGGCGCCAGCCACGCCGCCAGGATCGCAAGACCAAAGAACCAGAGGAAGGAGGCGCTGACCGTACCGAGCGCAAACCAGCGTTTGGGCTCAACGTCCAGCTGTCCCCCCAGGCTGCCGAGCACCACGAACGTATCAAGATAAACGTGCGGGTTAAGCCATGTCACGGCGAGCATGGTGACGATAATCTTCCAGCGCCCTTGCTTCATCACTTCGGCGCTCGCCAGCTCAAGATTGCTGCTCATGGCCGTTTTCAGGGCGCCAAACCCGTACCACAGCAGAAACGCTACGCCGCCCCAGGTAACCAGCGCCAGCAGCCACGGCGACTGCATCAACAGGGCGCTGCCGCCAAAAATCCCGGCGCAAATCAGCAGCAGATCGCTCACCGCGCACAGCAAGGCAATCATCAGATGGTACTGACGGCGGATGCCCTGATTCATCACGAACGCATTTTGTGGACCAAGGGGAAGGATCATGGCCGCACCTAACGCAAGCCCTTGAAAATAGTAAGATAACATAACGTAATTCTCGCAGAGTTGTCCTGGGGCAGACTATACTGCGGGAACGACATTAGAGGAAATGGATAATATTAATTGGGGATTAGCGGGGCTAATAAAAGAAAAGCCCGGTGTCGCTGACGCTTACCGGGCCTACGGAGACGTTACTCTGCTTCTTTGACTTTTTTGACGTTTACGTCCATCTGCGGGTACGGGAAGCTGATGCCGTTAGCATCGAAGTCACGCTTAATGCGCTCCAGCACATCCCAGTAAACGTTTTGCAGATCGCTGCTTTTGCTCCAGATGCGCACCACAAAATTAATGGATGATGCGCCCAGTTCATTCAGACGAACGGTCTGCTCGCGGTCCTTCAGAATACGGTCATCTGAAGCAATGATGTTGGTAATCAGAGACTTCACCTGATCGATATCGGAATCGTACGCCACGCTGATGATCAGCTCGTTACGACGCACCGGCTCGCGGGAGAAGTTAATGATATTGCCGGCAATGATTTTCCCGTTCGGTACCACCACAATACGACCGTCGACAGTACGCAGAGTGGTAGAGAAAATCTGTACCTGCAACACGGTACCCGCGATCCCGCCTAAATCCACGTATTCACCGGAACGGAACGGACGGAAGGTTACCAGCAGTACGCCCGCCGCCAGGTTCGACAGCGAACCCTGTAATGCCAGACCAATGGCCAGACCGGCAGCACCGAGCACAGCGATGACGGATGCCGTCTGCACGCCGACACGCCCCAGCGCCGCAATCAGCGTAAAGGCGATGATGCCGTAACGCACCAGCGCGGAGAGGAAATCGGCGACCGTGGCGTCAATGTGACGTGCAACCATCACCCGGTTGACCGCGTTCGATACGATACGCGCCACGATCATCCCGACAATGATGATGGCAATAGCGGCAACAATATTCACAGCGTAGCTCAGCAGTAGCGCCTGGTTGCGCACCAGCCAGTTACCCGCGTGATTGATGCTGTCTACAACATCAAGTTGTTCCATTTATTCTTCCTTTTGCTAAACCAAAACACAAAATCTATCCCTTAAGGGGACAGGCAGGTCAGTAAAGGGTAAACAAAAAGAGCGGGTAATGCCAAACAGATCACAAAATCAGGTATTGCAGGATATTGAAAAAGCATAAAAAAAGGCCCGCATTTGCGGGCCTTCTGATGTGCTGTCAGCAGTACAAATTACAGAACGTCAACCGCGTTCAGTTCTTTGAATGCCTGCTCCAGACGAGTAATCATAGAAGTCTGGGCAGCGCGCAGCCATACGCGTGGATCGTAGTATTTCTTGTTCGGCTGGTCTTCGCCTTTCGGGTTGCCCAGCTGACCTTGCAGGTAAGCTTCGTTGGTTTTGTAGTATTGCAGGATACCGTCCCAGGTTGCCCACTGGGTGTCGGTATCGATGTTCATTTTCACTACGCCGTAGCTTACGGAATCTTTGATTTCCTGAGCAGAAGAACCGGAACCGCCGTGGAAGACGAAGTTCAGGCTGTTGTGCGGCAGGTTGTGTTTCTTAGACACATATTCCTGAGAATCACGCAGGATGGTCGGGGTCAGAACCACGTTACCTGGCTTGTACACGCCATGCACGTTACCGAAGGATGCTGCGATGGTGAAGCGTGGGCTGATTTTGCTCAGCTCGGTGTAAGCGTAATCAACGTCTTCTGGCTGAGTGTACAGAGCAGAAGCGTCCATGTGGCTGTTGTCCACACCGTCTTCTTCACCGCCGGTGCAACCCAGTTCGATTTCCAGGGTCATGCCCATTTTGGACATACGCGCCAGGTACTTAGAGCAGATCTCGATGTTTTCTTCCAGAGACTCTTCGGACAGGTCGATCATGTGAGAAGAGAACAGTGGCTTACCGGTTGCTGCGAAGTGTTTTTCACCTGCGTCCAGCAGACCGTCGATCCATGGCAGCAGTTTTTTCGCGCAGTGGTCAGTGTGCAGGATAACCGGAACACCGTAGTGCTCAGCCATCTGGTGAACATGATGTGCGCCAGAGATAGCACCCAGGATAGCAGCGCCCTGAGGAACGTCAGTTTTCACGCCTTTACCTGCGATGAACGCAGCGCCGCCGTTAGAGAACTGAACGATAACCGGTGCTTTAACTTTTGCAGCGGTTTCCAGTACGGCATTGATGGAGTCGGTACCTACGCAGTTAACTGCTGGCAGAGCGAAGTTGTTTTCTTTAGCTACCTGGAACACTTTCTGTACGTCATCACCAGTGATAACGCCAGGTTTTACGAAATCAAAAATTTTAGACATGTTGCTTAGTCCTGTATCTTCGGCCGTTAGAAAAGGTGCGAGCTCTGATAAGCGCGCTGAAAATTGGGCAGGTTTCCCTGCCCCTGAATGGCTTACTTCTTAGCGCGCTCTTCGAGCATTGCTACTGCTGGCAGGACTTTGCCTTCCACGAATTCGAGGAATGCGCCGCCACCAGTGGATATGTAGGAGATCTTGTCAGCGATACCGAACAGGTCGATAGCTGCCAGGGTGTCACCACCGCCTGCGATAGAGAACGCTTCGCTGTCTGCGATAGCGTTAGCCACGATTTCAGTCCCTTTGCGGAAGTTCGGGAATTCGAACACGCCGACAGGACCGTTCCACAGGATAGTTTTTGCGTTTTTCAGGATTTCAGCCAGTTTCTGTGCAGAAACGTCGCCCAGGTCCAGAATCTGCTCTTCATCTTTGATGTCATTAACAGATTTAAGGGTTGCGGTAGCAGTTTCGGAGAACTCGGTCGCCACGCGAACGTCAGTTGGAACCGGGATATCACAGGTGCTCAGCAGGCGTTTGGCTTCGTCAACCAGATCCGCTTCGTAAAGGGATTTACCCACGTTGTGGCCTTGCGCAGCAACGAAGGTGTTCGCGATACCACCGCCAACGATCAGCTGGTCAGCGATTTTGGACAGGGAATCCAGAACGGTCAGTTTGGTAGAAACTTTAGAACCACCAACGATAGCGACCATAGGACGAGCAGGTTCTTTCAGTGCTTTACCCAGCGCTTCCAGTTCATCAGCCAGCAGTGGACCTGCACAGGCGACGTCTGCGAATTTACCGATACCGTGGGTAGAAGCCTGCGCACGGTGAGCCGTACCGAATGCATCCATCACGAATACGTCGCACAGCGCAGCGTATTTTTTGGACAGGGTTTCGTCGTCTTTCTTTTCGCCTTTGTTGAAGCGAACGTTTTCCAGAACAACCAGCTCACCTTCGGCAACTTCCACGCCGTCCAGGTAATCTTTCACCAGGCGAACCGGGTTGGACAGTTTGTCTTTCAGGTAATTAACAACCGGCAGCAGAGAGAACTCTTCGTTGTACTCGCCTTCAGTTGGACGGCCCAGGTGGGAGGTGACCATCACTTTAGCGCCCTGCTTCAGAGCCAGTTCAATGGTTGGCAGAGATGCACGGATACGCGCGTCGCTGGTCACTTTGCCATCTTTAACCGGTACGTTCAGATCGGCACGGATGAAAACGCGTTTACCTGCCAGATCCAGATCGGTCATCTTAATTACAGACATGGTGAATCCTCTCGTTGATTCTTAAAGTTTTGCAAGCGCAAGGTGCGCTCTACCTGAAACCTTTTGCGGCCATGGCTAACGTGGTGTCGAGCATTCGGTTAGCAAAGCCCCATTCGTTATCACACCAGACCAGCGTCTTGATGAGGTGCGCACCACTGACTCGCGTCTGCGTGCCATCCACGATGGCGCTGTGCGGGTCGTGGTTAAAATCTACTGAGACCAACGGTAATTCCGTATAGTCAACTATACCATGAAATGCTCCCTGTGCCGCTTTTTGCAGCAACAGGTTGACTTCACAGGCTTTTACCGGTTTTTTCACCGTCACGCTAAGATCGATTGCGGTGACGTTTATCGTCGGGACGCGCACGGCAATCGCTTCGAAACGGTCGTTAAACTGCGGGAAAATACGCGTGATCCCTGCAGCCAGTTTCGTATCCACCGGAATGATGGACTGGCTCGCCGCGCGAGTGCGTCGTAAATCCGGATGGTAGGCGTCGATAACCTGCTGATCGTGCATGGCGGAGTGAATCGTGGTCACGGTACCGGATTCAATGCCATACGCATCGTCTAACAGTTTAATGACCGGAATAATGCAGTTGGTGGTACAGGAGGCGTTGGAGACAATGCGGTGTTCAGCCTGCAGCTCGTGCTGGTTGACACCAAACACGACGGTGGCGTCGAGGTCGTGACTGCCGGGATGGGAGAACAGCACTTTTTTCGCGCCAGCATTCAGATGCGCTTCGCCATGTTCACGGTTACCGTACACGCCGGTACAGTCCAGCACCACATCCACACCCAGTTCGCGCCAGGGCAGCTCTTCAATACTGTTCTCATGCAGCACGCGGATGGCATCGTCACCGACGAACAGCTGTTCCCTTTCCTGGCGAACGTCCCAGGCGAAGCGACCGTGGCTGGTGTCATATTTCAACAAATGCGCCATGCCCGCAGCATCCGCCAGTTCATTGATTGCCACCACGGTGATTTCCGCACGACGCCCGGATTCATATAAAGCACGAACCACGTTGCGCCCGATGCGACCGAAGCCATTAATCGCTACGCGTACGGTCATAGATCTCCTGCAAAGCTATCCCTGAGTTTGAGGTGGCTGAAAGAGTAATCCAGCGACGCCCGAAGGGGAATCCTTGCTGTCACAAACTGCGATTGATTGGTCAATTGTCGAACATTTAATCGACTGAAACGCTTCAGCAAGAATAAGCGAATCGGGGAATAAAAGGAATCTCTGTCCAGATGAATAAGCGAGCTATATGACTTGCATCACATTTTCGGTGGAATAATTTACAGAGCAGTTACATGTCTGAGGAATCGTGCATACAAAAAAGCCGGGTGGCGCTAACGCTTACCCGGCCTACATTTAATGCCATTTGTAGGCCCGGTAAGCGTTAGCGCCACCGGGCAAAACGGCAATTACAGCAGTTCTTTCGCTTTAGCGACAACGTTCTCAACGGTGAAGCCGAACTCTTCGAACAGCAGCTCTGCCGGAGCAGATTCACCGAAGGTGGTCATACCGACGATAGCGCCGTTCAGACCCACGTATTTGAACCAGTAATCAGCGATACCCGCTTCCACTGCCACGCGAGCGGAGACCGCTTTAGGCAGTACAGATTCGCGGTACGCGGCATCCTGCTTGTCGAACGCATCGGTAGACGGCATGGAAACCACGCGCGCTTTCACGCCTTCAGCAGTCAGTTTTTCCCATGCGGCAACGGCCAGTTCAACTTCAGAACCGGTCGCGATAAAGATCAGCTCAGGCTGGCCCGCGCAATCTTTCAGCACGTAACCACCGCGGGCGATGTTTGCCAGCTGCTCTGGGGTACGTTCCTGCTGCGCCAGGTTCTGACGGGAGAGGATCAGCGCAGTCGGGCCGTCCTGACGCTCAACGCCGTATTTCCACGCCACCGCAGATTCAACCTGGTCACATGGACGCCATGTGCTCATGTTCGGGGTCACGCGCAGGGAAGCCACCTGCTCTACCGGCTGGTGAGTTGGACCATCTTCGCCCAGACCGATGGAGTCGTGGGTGTAGACCATCACCTGACGCTGTTTCATCAGCGCGGCCATACGCACGGCGTTACGTGCATACTCTACGAACATCAGGAAGGTAGAGGTGTACGGCAGGAAACCACCGTGCAGAGCGATACCGTTGGCAATCGCGGTCATACCGAATTCACGTACACCATAATGGATGTAGTTACCGGCAGTGTCTTCGTTGATTGGCTTAGAGCCAGACCACAGGGTCAGGTTAGATGGCGCCAGGTCAGCGGAACCGCCGAGGAATTCTGGAAGCAGAGGACCAAACGCTTCGATCGCATTCTGAGACGCTTTACGGCTGGCGATTTTAGACGGGTTCGCCTGCAACTTCGCAATGAACTCGTTCGCTTTCGCGTCGAAGTCAGACGGCATGTCGCCTTTCATACGACGGGTGAATTCAGCCGCTTCCTGTGGGAAGGCTTTCGCGTAAGCCGCGAACTTCTCGTTCCAGGCTGCTTCTTTCGCCTGGCCCACTTCTTTCGCATCCCACTGCGCGTAGATTTCAGATGGGATTTCGAAGGCAGGGTGTTTCCAGCCAAGCGCTTCACGGGTCAGTGCGATTTCCGCGTCGCCCAGTGGTGCGCCGTGGGAGTCGTGAGTGCCCGCTTTGTTCGGAGAACCGAAGCCGATGATGGTTTTGCACATCAGCAGGGACGGTTTGTCGGTCACGGCGCGCGCTTCTTCTACGGCACGTTTAATCGAGTCAGCATCGTGGCCATCAACGCCGCGCACAACGTGCCAGCCGTAGGCTTCGAAACGTGCGGCGGTGTCGTCAGTGAACCAGCCTTCAACGTGACCGTCGATGGAGATGCCGTTGTCGTCGTAGAACGCAACCAGTTTACCCAGCTTCAGGGTGCCTGCCAGGGAGCACACTTCGTGAGAAATGCCTTCCATCATGCAGCCGTCGCCCAGGAACGCATAGGTGAAGTGGTCAACGATGTCGTGGCCAGGACGGTTGAACTGTGCCGCCAGGGTCTTCTCAGCAATCGCCATACCCACGGCATTCGCAATGCCCTGACCCAGCGGACCGGTAGTGGTTTCAACGCCAGCGGTGTAGCCCACTTCCGGGTGACCTGGAGTTTTGGAGTGCAGCTGACGGAAGTTTTTCAGCTCTTCAATTGGCAGATCGTAGCCAGTGAGGTGCAGCAGGCTGTAGATCAGCATAGAGCCATGGCCGTTAGACAGCACGAAACGGTCGCGGTCTGCCCATGCCGGGTTCTGCGGGTTGTGGTTAAGGAAATCACGCCACAGGACTTCGGCGATGTCAGCCATGCCCATAGGGGCGCCCGGGTGGCCGGATTTGGCTTTCTGTACTGCGTCCATGCTCAGCGCACGAATAGCATTAGCAAGCTCTTTACGTGAGGACATTTTAACTCCAGATCGGACTGTTAAAGGCCATGCCCTTGACGACAGCGCGTTTTGGGCTACGCCGGAAAAAAGTGCCAACAATGTAACCCAAGCCGCAGGGCATGTACATGGACCATTCTTTTGCAGCTTAAGAAATCTCTGGATCATGCTCGCATGTTGCGCAATCTACTCGCCCGCCCCTGTAGATATTCCTTATACTTAGCCCGACACCGGCTTCGTTGACGGTGCATTTTTCGGAATTAATTCAGATTAACGAGTACGGAAGCAACATCATGAAAATGCGTGCAATTGGGCTGGCTGTGGGAACAACGCTCCTGCTAAGCGGCTGTCAGAATATGGATTCTAACGGCCTGATGACCTCAGGCGCAGAAGCTTTTCAGGCCTACTCATTGAGCGATGCGCAGGTGAAAGCGCTGAGCGACGAGGCCTGTAAGGATATGGATGGAAAAGCTACGCTTGCCCCGGCAAACAGCACCTACACGCAGCGTCTGAACAAGATTGCTTCCGCGCTGGGCGACAACATTAACGGTCAGCCGGTTAACTACAAGGTGTATATGGCGAAAGACGTCAACGCCTTCGCGATGGCTAACGGCTGTATCCGCGTTTACAGCGGCCTGATGGACATGATGACCGACAACGAAGTGGAAGCGGTGATCGGCCATGAAATGGGTCACGTTGCTCTCGGTCACGTGAAGAAAGGGATGCAGGTTGCGCTGGGCACCAATGCCGTGCGTGCTGCGGCGGCCTCTGCGGGCGGCATTGTCGGCAGCCTGTCCCAGTCGCAGCTGGGCGACGTGGGTGAGAAACTGGTTAACTCCCAGTTCTCCCAGCGTCAGGAGTCGGAAGCGGATGACTACTCTTACGATCTGTTGCGCAAACGCGGCATCAATCCATCGGGTTTAGCCACCAGCTTCGAAAAACTGGCGAAACTGGAGGAAGGCCGTCAAAGCTCCATGTTTGACGATCACCCGGCCTCCGTTGAACGCGCGCAGCATATCCGTGACCGCATGGCGGCAGACGGAATTAAATAAAACTTCGGCCCGGTGCGCGCCGCGCTACCGGGCAACAAGGCTCAATCAGTACAGCGTTTTCTGTGGCGGCCCGGCAAACTTAAGGGCGCCAATCTGCCCCATCCGCACCTCAACCACCGACGGCCCCGGCATCGCCAGCGCTTCCGTCATCACCGCATCAAAATCCTCGGCCCGCTCAACGCTCCAGGCCTGTAGGCCAATCGCCTGCGCCAGCAGGGTAAAATCCGGTGTATGCAGCGCGTTATAATACTGACGCCCGCCAAAATATTTATCCTGAATACCGCGCATTACGCCGTAGCCCCCGTCGTTCATGATGAGCAGCGTCACGTTGGCTTTCTCCTGCGCCAGCGTCGCCAGCTCGCCTAAATTGAGGCTCAGGCCGCCGTCGCCCACCAGTCCCACCACCCTGCGCTGCGGGTTAGCAATCGCGGTGCCGATGGCCATCGGCAGTCCCATACCAATCGCCCCGGCGAGAGAGTGAATGTTCAGCAGCGGACCGTTAGCCCTGAACAGGCGGCTACCCCACAGGCTGCCGGACACGGTGATATCGCGCACCAGCAGGCCGTCTTTCGGCAAGGCTTTTTCTATGGCGTCGTTAAGCTTCGCATAGGCGCCGCACTGCTCGCGCAGCCCCTGCTCAGCTTGCCCGACCGCCTGCTGCACCTGCATATCCCACTGGGCGTTGCCCCACTCGCGGCTCTGCACTTTTTTAGCCAGCGCGCCAAGCAGCGCTGAACAATCTGCTATCAACGTGCTATCCATCAGGTAGTTACGGCTGGCCGCCGCCGGGTCGATATCAATCTGCACCCGCGGGGACGGCAGCTCAAGCGTCCAGGAGCGGGTTTCGTTGCTGCGCAGACGTGAACCGGCGACCAGCGTAAAATCACACTGCGCAATCAGCGCCTCCACCGACGGCGAGTTGTGGAACGCCCGCAGGCTGGCGCGGTGGTCGTCCGGCAGCACGCCGCGCGCGTGGGTGCTGGAAATCACGGTGATGCCCGCATCCGCCAGTTTTTTCACCGCCTCAGCGCTTCCCAGCGCCCCGCCGCCCAGCCACAGCAGCGGCTGTTTCGCCTGTTTGAGCTGCGCCCACAGCGCGTCAACCATCCCGGTATCCACGGCTGGAACCGATGCCGGTTTGACCGGGGCGGTAACCAGCGACAGCGGAATTTTGGCGCCCTGAATATCAATCGGGATTTCCACCGAGACCGGTCCGCACGGCGGGGTCTGCGCGTCCTGGATGGCTTTATGCAGAATGGCTATCGCCTGATTCGCATTGCTGATACGGTACGCCCGTTTTGAGCTGGCCTTCAGGAAGGTCAGCTGATCGCGGGTTTCATGGATAAACCCGGTGTCGGCGTCCAGCCAGGCTTTCTCTACCTGCCCGGTTAAATGCAGCAGCGGCGTGCAGGCATTCATCGCTTCCACCAGCGCGCCTACCGCGTTCCCGGCCCCCGCGCCGGTGCTGGTCAGCGCCACGCCGAGGCCGGAAAAGCGCCCGTGAGCATCGGCCATGGTGACGGAACCGGCTTCACCGCGCGCGGGTACAAAGCGGATATTGCCCCGCTGCCCAACCGCATCCGCTATCGGCAGGTTGTGAATGGAGATGACGCCGTAGATGGCCTCAACCTGATACTGCTCCAGCGTTCTGGCGATGGCGTCGCCGACGGTTATCATTTCGCTCATTGCTCACCCTTTCTCAGTCGCACCAGTGGTTGACGCTGTTACCCGTCGCCAGATAAATGCTCTTTTGTTGCATCCAGGCTTTCAGCCCCTGGATACCCTTCTCGCGGCCCAGACCGCTCTCTTTAAAGCCCCCAAACGGGGTCGAAATCGCAAAAACTTTGTAGGTGTTGATCCACACCGTGCCTGCCTCCAGCTGCTCGCTGAGACGCAGGGCGCGCCCGGAATCGCGCGTCCAGATCCCCGCCGCCAGGCCGTAAACCGAGTCGTTCGCCTCGCTGATCAACGCCGCTTCATCGCCAAACGGCATCGCCACCAGCACCGGGCCGAAGATCTCCTCCTGACAGGCGCGAGCGCTGTTGTGTAGCCCTTCGATAATGGTTGGCTGGAAAAAGCTGCCGTTTGCCAGAGCGGGATCGGCGGGGATCTCGCCGCCGCACAGCACGCGGCCCCCTTCCCGCTTCGCCAGTTCGACGTACTCGATCACGCTTTGGCGATGTTTCTCGCCGATCAGCGGTCCTACATGCACGTCGTCGGTAAACGGATGCCCGACGCGCAGCCCGCGAGTTAATTCCAGCAGCCTCGCCATCAGCGGGGCGTAAATACTCTCGTGGATAAACAGCCGCGATCCGGCGATGCACGCCTGCCCCGCCGAGCTGAAAATGCCGTAGCAGATCCCGCGCGCCGCCTGTTCGATATCGGCATCCTCCAGCACGATTGTCGGCGATTTGCCGCCCAGCTCCAGCGAGGCCGGGATCAGTTTTTCCGCCGCCACGTGCGCCAGATGACGGCCCGTAGTGGTTCCGCCGGTAAAGGAAATTTTGCGCACGCGAGGATGACGCGCCAGCGCATCACCAATCACCGAGCCTTTGCCCGGCAGCACGCTCAGCAGCCCGGCGGGCAGCCCGGCCTGTTCAAAAATCCGCGCCAACT
Source organism: Enterobacter cloacae complex sp. SYL001 (assembly GCF_049237025.1). Classification (NCBI taxonomy): domain Bacteria; kingdom Pseudomonadati; phylum Pseudomonadota; class Gammaproteobacteria; order Enterobacterales; family Enterobacteriaceae; genus Enterobacter; species Enterobacter cloacae complex sp. SYL001. The sequence continues at coordinate 15,429 of NZ_JBMKJI010000010.1, forward strand.
CCAGCGCCATCAGCGGCGTGGCTTCGGCGGGCTTGAGGATCACCGCGTTCCCGGCGGCAATCGCCGGTGCGACCTTCTGCATTTCGCTGGCAATCGGCGAGTTCCACGGCGTGATGGCCGCCACCACGCCAAGGGGCTCGTAGCGGCTCAGCGTCAGCAGATCCGGCTGGCGCGGTGTCGGAAGTTCACCCTCCAGCAGCTCGCAGGCGGCGGCAAAGTAGCGCGCCGTTCCCGCCGCGCTCATCACCAGCCCGCACGCTTCCGCCAGCGGCTTGCCGTTATCCCGGCTCTGCATCTGCGCCAGTTCATCCACACGGGATTCAATAAGATCCGCCACCTTGTGCAGGATCTTCGCCCGCACGTGCGGCAGGCTGTTACGCCAGGCGGGATCGCGCCAGGCGCGCTCTCCGGCGTCTACCGCCTCCTCCAGGTCATCCAGACTGGCGGCGTTCAGCGTCGCGTTGATCGACCCGTCTGCCGGGAAGTGGCTCTGCATCGGGTTACCTCCGCCGTGTCGCCACTGGCCGCCGATAAAAATCTTCAGATCGTCCATCGTCACTCCTCAGCTCAGGGCCAGCTCGCGGCAGGCGCGCACCGCGCTCAGTGCCGCCAGGGTGGAGGTTTTAGGGTTAGACGCCAGCGGCAGCCCGCTCAGCTCCAGATGGAATTCGCCAAACAGCCCTTCGACGTGCAGCGTGTGGGTGTTACGTTTCGTTGCCGGGTCAACCATCAGCTGCACGCGGGTGTCATCCATCCCGACGCCGCCGAGCGCCACGGTCGCCGCTACGTTGGCGTTCGCCGGGAACAGCCGCGCCGCCTCGCGAGCGCTGCCTTCAAAAAAGACCTCTGCCTCTGACACCGCATTCAGATCGATAAGCTGCTCGGCATAGCTGCCGCGCCAGCTGGCCGGGCTTTTGCGCGACTGATAGGTGACGCGCTCAAGCCCACCCTCTTTCGCTGCCGCCAGCCCGTCGATACCGGCCACTGCACCGGAAAGCAGAGTCAGTTTTCCGCCCGCGGCGAGCAGACGCTGCTCCAGCGCGCTGTCCGCCAGCGCGCCGGTGGAAATGACGGCCAGATGCCAGCCGCGACGCAGGATCTCTTCCCCGTACTGGGCCACCGCCTGCTGGCTGGCGCATTCCAGCACCAGATCCGGCGTTTGCGCGCACGCCATTGGCGACGTCAGCGCCTCGACCGCATCGCCAAACTGGTCGTGAATGGCGGCATGGTGAGACGCGCGCGCCACGATCCAGCCGATAGCCACACCGGCGGGCAGGCGCTCAATCACCGCCTGCGCCATGGCACCAAAACCAATCAACATTACCTTTTTCATGATGCGTCCTTACAGATGGCGACAGAAGCCGCCGGAAACGTCCAGCGCGGCGCCGGTGGTAAACGAGGCCAGCGGCGAGGCGAGGAACAGCAGCGCCTGCGCGGGCTCCTGCGGCTTGCCGAGGCGCGCCATTGGAATGCCGCGCTTGCGCGCGATATCCGCCGTCCACTCCGGCCAGCTCTGGCTTTTGTCCGCCCGGTTTTCAAAGCGGCGCTGCCACTGGCCGGACTCCACCATGCCGAGCAAAATGGAATTGACGCGAATGCCTTTACCCACCAGCTCTTTCGAGAGCGTCAGCGTCATGTTCAGCAGCGCGGCACGAGCAGCGGAGGTAGCGATCATGTGCTCCTCCGGCTGTAGCGCCAGCAGGGAGTTGACGCAGGTAACAGAGGCAATGTCTGACTGCTCCAGCAGCGGCTGAAACGCCTGCACCGGATTGATGACGCCAAACAGCTTCAGCTCTGCCTCGTGCAGCCACGCCTCGCGCGGGGTGTCATGGAAGTGCGCCACGTAGCCCTGCCCGGCGTTGTTGATCAGCAGATCAGCCGCGCCAAAGCGCGCCTGCACCGCATCCGCAAAGGCCTGAACCTCGTCGGCGTTCAGCACGTCGCAGCGGTAAGAAAAAATCTCCCCGTGGGGGAATTCGTTTTGCAGCGTCGCATGGGCGCTGGCGAGCCGATCCGGGTCCCGGCCGCAGAAGGCGACTTTCGCCCCTTCACCCAGCAGCAGGCGCAGCGTTTCAAAGCCAATGCCAGAAGAACCGCCGGTGACTACCGCTACGCGCCCGTCAATTTGTGCATTCATCGCGCACCTCTGCGTTAATGCGTAAAAGCTGTTGGTTGAAAAACACGTCGTTATCGAGATAGCTGGCGTGCCCGGCCTGCGGAACTGCGGTAAACGGCATGCCGTAGCGCAGCGCCAGCCCCTGCACCAGTTCGGGCTGCGTTATCGCGTCCTGCTCGCCGCACCAGACTTCAAACGTGCCGGAGTATCGTTTAAGCCAGCCGTGAATGTCGTCATGCGCCAGCATCCACGCGGCGGCAAGGTAGCCTTCCGGGCGCAGCGTGCGCATGCCCGCCGCGACGGTGGCGATATCTTCCGCGCGCGCGCCGGGGCGCAGCAGCTTCGCGGCGCGGGTCTGGGCGAGGATTTCGCCGCCCAACGCCATCTGCTGCTCGCGGTTGCGCCAGACCTGCTCCCGCTGCTCCGGCGCGGCATTGCCGTAGCCCTGCGCAGCGTCGGCCAGTACAAGATGAATGACGCGATCCGGGAACTTCGCCGCAAAGGCACTTGCGACCAGTGCCCCCAGGGAATGGCCAACCAGCACTGCCTGCCAGACACCGGCGCGATCCAGCATCGCCGCCAGCACGTCGGCGTAATCCCCCGCGTTTGCCCGCGCGACGGCCAGCATCGGGCTTTCGCCATAACCGGGCATGTCCCACGCCAGCACGCGAAAACCGTTCAGCGCCATCTGCTTGTGCCAGGACGCAGCGCCAGAGCTGATCCCGTGTAGCAGCATCAGCGGAATGCCGCTTCCCTGTTCACGAAAACCCGTCATCATGCCCCCCTTAGTTCCGCTTCACTTTCGAGAGCGGATGGTCGGACGGATAGGTCGGGATTTCCGGCTTGTTGGTCCCCAGCATGACGCACATCAGCGCCTCCTCTTCCCCGTGGTTAAACAGGCCGCGATAGATGCCCGGCGGGACGGAGATCAGGTCACGCTCGCGCAGCACCGTTTCGGTGTAGTTGTCGCCATCCTGGATCATCAGCGTGATTTGCCCCTTGAGCATGAAGAACACCTCTTCCACGTCGTCGTGCAGGTGCAGCGGCCCTTCGCACTTCGACGGCAGTACCATGGTCGAGAAGGTAAAATGGTCCGCCTGCACGGTGTTGGTGTCGTTCGCTACGCCGGTTGCGCCGGTGCCGATGTAGCGCATCTGCGCCCGGCGGTATTTTGGGTCAAAATCGGCCTGGAACTTCAGCGCGTTCCAGTCGTATTTACGGCCTTCGAAGCGCGCGATGCGCGACTCGACCCACTCCTCCATCGTCAGATGGTCAGGTTTGATGCCCGTTTTGTGGGTTACGGTTGAATCAGTCATGACACTCTCCTCAGTAACGTCTCAGCAGCGGCAGTAACAGGACGCAGCCCACCGCCGCCATCACCGCCAGAAAAATCAGCCCGGAATCCATGCTGTGGGTGAAGGCGATAAGCGCGCCCATCACCGCCGGCGACAGCGCGCCTGCAAAGTTTCCCAGCCCGTTGAAAATGCCGCCCGCCGTGGCGCTCACCCGGGGATGGGTGGCCTTCGCCAGCAGGGCGAAAATGTTGGGCGCTCCGGTGCCCCACATAAAGGTGCTGAAGCTCATCGCCGCGATGACGGCGAGCGGGGTATCGAGGTGCATCACCGCCGCCAGCCCCACCGCCGCCCCCGCCATCGAGATAAAGCAGGCCGCCGCGCGCTTATCGACCCTGTCCGAGAGCCACGCGCCAATCACTTCCCCCGCCAGCATGGCGATGAACGGCATCGACGACAGCCAGCCTGCATGCTCAAGGTGAATGCCTTTGCCTTTGATCAGGTAGCCCGGCAGCCAGCCGTTGATGCCCCACAGGTAGGTCAGGAACGCGATGTTAAAGATGCAGATGATCCAGAAATGCGGGCTGACGAACAGCTCGCGCCGCGCCGCGCGCCGCTCGTCCTGAGACGCCTGCGAAGTGCCGGGTTTAGCCTCCAGACGGATCCCGCGCAGGCCGATGCGTACAAAGATAAGCACCGGCACGGTAAGCATGGCCATGACAAAGAAGGTGCTCTGCCAGCCGAAGGTGTTCAGCAGCCAGAGGGAGAGCGGGAAGCCAATTGCCGCCCCTACCGGTGTGCCCAGCAGCCAGAGCATGGTGGCGCGCGCCTGTAAATGCTGCGGGAAGTTGTGGCGCACGATGGCGAAAGCCAGCGGGAACAGCGGCCCTTCCGCCACGCCCAGCAGGATGCGCAGGACGATCATCAGCGTGTAGTTATGGGTAAAGCCCATCGCCACCATCAGCACGCACCACACAGCCATCATCCCGGTGAGCAGGCGCAGCGGCGCGATTTTGTCGCCTAAACCGCTCAAAAATACCGACGAAAAGCCGTAGCTCAGCAGGAAGGCGCTCATCAATATGCCGAGGCGCGTGGTGTCGAAATCAATGCCCATCGCCTGCTGGAAATGGGTATCCGAAAAGAGCGCCGCGATGCTGATTTTGTCGAAAAACGCCAGCAGCACGCAGGCCAACAGCGACAGCGGGATGGCCCAGCGCACCGCTTTTTCGGGCGTGCGGGTCCCCTCACCGCTCGCCTCAACCGGCGCGGTGTTCGTCTCTAGTGTGGTCATCTCTCCCCCTACGGGTGCGGGTTAGCTATCGCAGTGACATCAGTGAAAATGTCGGGTCGGCAAGCGGTACGTTCGACAGATCCCGCCCCGCCGCCATCCAGCGCTTCGCCAGCTTGACGGTGCGCGCATCGTTGAACGCCACCAGCTGCGTCAGCCGCCCGTTTTCATCCAGCGAGAAGAACAGCGCATCTTCACGCACTATCGTTTTACTCTCCGGCTGCGGAATACCGAGGATCTGAATATTGTGCTGATATTGATCCGACCACAGCCACGGCGCGTCGTCATAACCTGGCGCATCGCGGTTGAGCATCGCTTTCGCCGTCGCCACCGCCTGATTCTGGGCGAAGGCCCAGGACTGGATGCACAGGCCGTAGTGATGGTGCTGGGCCACATCGCCTGCGGCAAAGATGAATGGATCCGAGGTGCGTCCCTGGGCATCCACCACGATCCCGCGCCCGGTTTTCAGCCCCGCATCAAGCGCCAGCTCCAGATTGAGATCGACGCCGATCCCGACCACGACCGCATCAAAGGTTTCACGGTTGCCGTCGCAGTGGATGACCGGCAGGCCATTATCGTCCTCCAGCTCCAGCGCGCCGCAGCCGGTACGGATCTCCACCCCCTGCTCGCGGTGGATGGCCTCCAGGCGCTGGGACACCTCGCTGCTCACCGAGCGCATGCACACCGCAGGCTGCTGCTCGAACAGGGTGACCGCCACGCCGCTTTTCCGCGCGGAAGCGGCAATCTCAAGGCCAATCCAGCCGCCGCCGATAATCGCCAGTTTGTGACTTTCCGACAGGCGACTTTTCAGGCGCTGCGCGTCCTGCCAGTGGCGCAGGGTGTAGACCTGCGGATGGCTGGCCCACGCCTGCGAAGGCAGGCGCGCCCGACCGCCGGTAGCGATTAAAAGGATGTTGTAACTAAGACATTCGCCGTTGCTTAAACGCACGATTTTCTCTTCACGATCGACTGATTCAGCACGCAGCGGGCGGTACCAGATCAGGTTCAGCGTCTGCTGCGCTTCTTCGCTAAACAGCCGCGGAAGCGCGGAGTCCGGCTCCAGCAGAGACGCTTTTGACAGCGGCGGCCGCTCGTAGAAATCCCATTCCTCTTCCGCCACCACGCAAATCTCGCCGTCGAAGCCCTCGTCACGCAGGGTTTTCGCCGCCCAGCCGCCCGCCTGGCCGCCGCCGATAATGACAATGCGCGATGTCATACCGCCTCCGGCTTTTTCTGCTGACGGCGCGTGTCGTGGTCAATCCCGCCCTCCACCGCCCATTCGGTAAAGGAGACCAGGGAGTGCTCCAGCTCGCGCGGCTGCCAGTTTTCGGTCAGGTAGTCGTCGTTGGTGTAATACTCAAACGCGCCGCCGGTCGGGCTGTTGACGTACCAGAAGTACGCCGACGACACCGGATGACGGCCCGGCCCGATAAAGGTGCTCCAGTTATGTTTATTCATCGCGATACCGCCGCCGATCACCTCGTGGATGTCGCGCACGGTGAAGGCCACGTGGTTAAGGCCGCGCTTGCGGTTCGGCAGTTGCAGCAGGAACAGGTTGTGATGGCCGCCACGCGCCCCGCAGCGCAGGAACACGGCGCGGTTGATATAGCGATCCGAGACCTGGAAGCCGAGCACCTCGCGGTAGAATTTCTCTACTGCCGCCAGCTCTTCCACGAAGAACACCACATGCCCCACGTTGATCGGCTGGGCGCGATCGTAAACCGGGCTGGGTGTGTCGATACGGCGGGCGTCGCCCCACTGGTTTATTGGCTCGACGTTAAGCTCCACGTCGGTCTGCTGGGTCACCTGCACGCGCAGCGTCATGCCGTTCGGATCCAGGCATTCCAGCGCGTCGCCCACTTCACGAAAACCTGGCTGTTGCGCCAGCTTCGGGCGCAGCGCATCCAGCTCAGACTGGCTGGCAACCGCCCAGGTCATGCGGCGCAGGGTGTTGCCCGCTTCAAACGCGGGCGGCAGGTCGGGGCTGTCGATCGGGTTAAGCTCCACGCGCGCGCCGCTCAGGGTGGTGAAACGCTGGCCGCTGGCATCGCCCGTCAGGCCAAAATCACGCATAAATTTGGCGCAGTGCGTCAGGTCTTCCACACCAAATTCCAGCTTTTCAATTCCGGTTATACTCATCGTTCGTTGCCTCATCTGGCCCAGATTGGGCGTAAAACATGCCCGACGCAGTCAAGCGCCTGACGTTAACTCACTGATTTAACTGGCCTGTGACAGATACCCTAAGAAGCCAGAAATTTTATCCGCCGCAAGGCGAACCTCGTTTTGCAGGCGCTCGCGGTCGCTCAGTGGGATCTCCTCCGACGGCACCAGAATGCTGACCACCGCCGCCACGCGGCCGCTTCGGTCATACACCGGGTAGACGATGGAAGAGATGCCGTGGCGGAAGAAGGATTCGCCGATGACATACCCGCGGGCTTTGTCCTGCTGCACCATCTGCCACAGGGCTTCGCGGTCGTGAAGCTGCCCCGGCGTGTTGCCCGGCAGGCGCTCATGCGGGAACAGCTGTTCGAAATCAGCGCAGGAAATATCGGTCAACAGCATGCGGCCCAGCGAGGTGCAGTGCACCGGCAGACGGGTACCAATGCTGACCTGGTTGATACGCGACCCGGCGGCGCTGACGCGGGCGATATAGATAATGTCGCGCCCGTCGCGGATCGCCAGATGGCTGCTGCACTGGCTCACGTCGCGCAATTGCTCGATCACCGGCTGGCCGACCTGCGCCACGTCCAGCGAGGCGATGTACTCAAAGCCAAGACGCAGCACGTTCATGCCCAGCGAAAAGGTATTGGTGCGCGTGTTGCGCTCCAGAAATCCCATGTACTCCAGCGTCTGTACCACGCGATAGGCGGTGGCCTTCGGCATATCCACCAGCCGATGCAGTTCGGCAAAGGTCAGATCGCGATGCTGCTCGCCAAAGGCCAACAGCAGCTGTAAACCGCGCTCCAGCCCCGGCACCAGATACTTCACTTCCTGATCGTTTGCCATCATCGCCCTACCTTAGTTAAAGACAAAACCGCCGTTGACCGGGATCAGCTGTCCGGTGATGAACCGCGACAGATCGCTTAACAGCCAGACCACGCTGCCGGTGACGTCTTCCGGCTGCTGCGCGCCCGTTAACGCGCGGCCGTTTTCGTAGAGCTGATGCCGTTCGGCGGGGACATATTCCGTCGCCTCGACGCGGGTTAGCCCCGGCGCGATGGCGTTAATGCGTATACGCTTTTCACCCAGTTCGCGCGCCATTGACCGGGTCATGGCAATCACGGCGCCCTTGCTGGCGACGTAGGCCATCAGGCGCGGAGCGCCCCACAGTGCGGTGTCGGACGCGACGTTCACGATGCCCGCCCCCTCGCGTAGCAGCGGTACGGCGGCGCGCGTTACCAGCCAGGTGCCTTTGACGTTGACGCTCATCACCCGATCCCAGAGATCCGGATCGTAATCGAGCATATTTTTGCCGCCGACGCCCGTCGCCATCGCCGCGTTGTTCACCAGGCCGTCAATCAGCCCCTGCTCGCCAATCGCGCTGAACACCTGCTCAATGGACTGCGGATCGGCCAGATCGATAACGTGCGATTCGATCGCATATCCCTGCTCACGCAGCCGGTGGGCGCTCTCGGCCAGTTCGCCTTTGAGGATGTCGCACATCACCACCGCCGCGCCCTGCTCCGCGCAGGCCTGGGAAAAGTGGTAGCCCAGCCCGCGCGCTGCGCCGGTTATGACGATGCGCTTGCCGCTCAGCAGCCCGTTCATCAGGCGGCCCCCTGCTGTGCTTCACGTATCGCCAGCTGCTCTTTAGCGGCCTTTTGCATCATGCGACGCAGGCGCGAGAGGCCAACGTCGTGCTGATACAGGTATTCATGATCGCGGGCGTTTGGCGCCAGGCTCTCCAGCACCACGCGGTCCTGCTCCAGCACTTCCCAGTGCAGTTTTTCCAGCCGGTTGCGGTACATGAAGCGCCACATATCGCGCTGCCAGCCCTGCACGCGGCGGATGCGCCAGAAGAAGACGCGGCAGTTGTCGTTATCTTCCGGCACCACCATGCCGACGATAAAGAAGTGGCCGCCCGGCCCGAAACGCTTCTTGTACGGAATGGAGAGACGCATCCAGCAGGTGCCGCTGTTGCCCAGCTCCACCCAGTCGAAGTTGACGCCGCTCTGCCCTTTCTTCTCAAAGATAAAGCCGGTTTTGGTCGGCTGGAGCACCATGTCGGCCTTGCGATCCCCTTCCGCCATCGAGTGCGAGGAGGAGTGCAGATAGGTGCCGTGCATCGGGTCCATCACGTTTTCCAGCGCGTACTGGTAATTGCATTTCCACGCGGCGGTGCAGAGGAAGTTGCTGAAGTTTTCCGTGTCGGCGAGTTCATCCGGGAAGGTCAGTTCGTCCGGCTGCTGATCCGCGGTGACGCCAAACCAGAGGAAGATGGCGCCGTGCGCCTCCTGCACGTTATAGCTGCGCACGCACTGCTGGCCGACCAGCGGACATTTATCCACAGCGGGCACGTCTTTCACCTCGCCGTTGCCCGCCACCTCTACGCCGTGATACCAGCAGGCGATGCGGTCGCCGAGGTTCCAGCCCATCGACAGGCGCGCGCCGCGGTGCGGACAGCGGTCCTCCAGCGCCTGCACCTGGCCGTCTTTGTTGCGCCAGACCACAATCTGCTCGCCCAGGCGGGTGATGCCCACAGGAGCAGACTGCACTTCCCAGCTCGCCAGCACCGGATACCAGAGGCCGCGCAGGCCTTTATCCAGATAGTGTTGTACGGTCGTCGTCATCGCGTTGCCCTCAGTAGCCGTTAACCTGTAAGAATGCCTGGAAGCTGGCGTCGCTCCACGGCTCGCCCTGCTGGTCGTGCATGCGCACCGCGTTCAGCCCGTTTACCAGCTCCGGCAGGGTTTCAACGCCCTGCTCGAAGAGATCTTCCAGCGTCGCAATCAGCTTCACCTCCCAGCTTTCCGGCTCGCGGCTGCGGGTCTGCCAGATCAGGTTCTGGTACTCGCCCGGCTTGTGAATGGCGCCATTACCGCCCTCTGCCGGCGGGGTAAACTGGCGGCTTTCCGGCAGCGCCGGGTTGTAGTTCAGCGTGTCGCTCATGCCACGGTCTCCTCAACAAAGGTAATCTGAATCTGGTTTTCAAAGACCCGAACCGGGTAACCATTGAGGTTGCGTCCTCCGGGGCCGTGCAGACACTGGCCGGTTTTGACGTCGAACACCGCCTCGTGCAGCGGGCATTCCACCTTGCCGTCTTCTACGAAGCCCTGACTCAGCAGGGCATAGGCGTGGGGGCATACGTCTTCCAGCGCGTAATATTCACCGTCGATCAGGTAAACGCCGATCTCTTTCCCGTCGACGTTGCCGCTAAAAGGGAAATCTTCCTGTACTTGTTCTGCGTCACATACGCCTATCCAGCTCATCACGATCCTCCAGGCTTTTGTTTCATATATGAAACTCTGTTTCTTATTTAATACGGTCAATATAAAAGCGATGAATGTTTCGTCAAGCGACAATGTGACGAATTTGTTAATCGATCAGCAATTAATTAACTAAGTGTGCAAGGGATCACGAAAAAATGCAGCGATATGAAATTTTCATTATTACAGCGTGAGAAATACGTTTTTTTAATGGTCTCTTATTTTGAATAAAAGATATTGACTTCCTTTCTTTTTACTCTTTAAAAATAAATTAACGTCACCTCTTTCGCGTTTCACCGGTGAAACTCATTTTTAATTTATCTTTAATAAACAATGAGTTTCACAGGTGAACCATTTTAGCTCCGTGACAATCACATTGATGAAAAATATAAGTTACAAAAAACGTAAGGCGGACATGATGACGGCAAGATGGCAAGGCACGATTGCGCTTTTATTACTCATTATTATTTCGTACGTCGATCGGGTAAATATCTCGGTAATGATTTTAAACCCGGAATTTGCCGAACATTTTCAGTAAAATGAAAACAGAATGTTACAGGGTCTACTCATGACCTGCTTTCTTCTGGGTTATGGTTTTTACGCTCAATTATTAACGTCGGTTATTGAAAGCAAACTTCATTATCGGCAGGGATTATTAAGCAGCATTGCGCTTTGGGCCGCGGTCTGCGCGGTTTCGCCTTTGTTAGGCTCGCTGACGGGAATGGTCATCGCCCGCGAAATAACCGGGGTTTGTCCACACCTTCACGCTGGCCTGGGGAATGTTGCTGCTGCGCATGCGGCGCGCAGCAGCAATCAGCGCGTAAGGCTTATTCGCCTTTTTTCGCTGCCTGGATGTAGAGCATTTCCAGCGCCAGGGTCGCCGCGGCCAGCGCGGTGATCTCGGACTGGTCATAGGCCGGAGCCACTTCCACCACGTCCATCCCGACAATGTTCAGATCCTTCAGGCCGCGCACCAGCTTGATGGCGCGGTCTGACGTCAGGCCGCCGATCACCGGCGTACCGGTACCCGGTGCGAATGCCGGATCCAGGCAGTCAATGTCGAAGGTCAGGTAGACAGGCATATCGCCGACGATCTGCTTAACCTGAGCCAGAATATCGTCCACGCCGCGATCGTTCACCTGGCCCGCGTCGAGTACGGTGAAGCCGTTGTCTTTGTCGAACTCGGTGCGGATGCCGATCTGCACGGAGTGGTTCGGATCGATCAGGCCTTCTTTCGGCGCGGTGTAGAACATGGTGCCGTGGTCGAATTCGCAGCCGTTCGCGTAGGTGTCGGTATGCGCGTCAAAGTGCACCAGCGCCATTTTACCGAAGTGCTTCGCGTGGGCGCGCAGCAGCGGCAGGGTCACGAAGTGGTCACCGCCGAAGGAGAGCATGCGTTTACCGGCCGCCAGCAGCTTCTCGGCGTGCGCCTGCAATTTTTCGCTCATTTCGCGCGCGTCACCGAAGGCGTACACCAGATCACCGCAGTCCACCACGTTCAGGCGCTCGCGCATGTCGAAGTTCCACGGGAAGCGGTTGTGCTCCCAGGCCAGGTTGGTGGAAACCTGACGGATTGCCGCCGGGCCATGACGTCCACCCGCACGACCGGACGTTGCCATGTCGAACGGTACGCCGGTGATCACCCAGTCAGCATCGCTGTCGTAAGGCTGGAAGTTCATCGGAAGGCGTAAAAAACCAAACGCGTTAGATACCAGAGAGTTATCGTACTGATGACCTAAAGTGCTCATGTCCTGACCTCTTATAAAGTCGATACATTAAAAACAGATGAAAAAAAATCCCCTCCGCGTCGTTAAACCCGACGAGGAAGGGATTGATTCGTAAATCGCATAGTGGGGCGAATTATCGCCGTTAATTCATACGGGTTCAAGTGAGTATAGGGCATCGTGCGGCCTTTGCCCCTCACCCTAACCCTCTCCCCAGAGGGGAGAGGGAATAAAAAGCTTATTCGTCTTCCAGGTAGGTGTAACCGTACAGACCCGCTTCAAACTCTTCCAGGAACTGCTGCTGCAAGGCATCGTCCAGACCGGTGTTTTTGACCTGATCGCGGAACTGGGTGAGCAGTTTTTTCGGATCCAGCTGAACGTATTCGAGCATATCCGCCACGGTGTCCCCTTCGTCGGACAGCTCAACCTCCACGCTGCCGTCAGGGAAGACAAACACGTCAACCGCTTCGGTATCACCGAACAGGTTGTGCATGTTGCCGAGGATCTCCTGATACGCACCCACCATAAAGAAGCCCAGCATTGGCGGGTTCTCCGGATCGTACTCCGGCATTGGCATGGTCGTTGCGATACCGTCACCGTCGACGTAGTGGTCAATCGCGCCGTCGGAGTCACAGGTAATGTCCAGCAGCACCGCGCGGCGTTCCGGCGCATGATTCAACCCTTCCAGCGGCAGAACCGGGAACAGCTGGTCGATCCCCCAGGCATCCGGCATCGACTGGAACAGGGAGAAGTTGACGTACATTTTGTCCGCCATACGTTCCTGCAACTCGTCGATAATCGGACGGTGTGCGCGGTTGCTCGGATCGAGCTGCTTCTGCACTTCATGGCACATATTCAGATAGAGCTGCTCCGCCCACGCGCGTTCCTGCAGGCTAAAGGTGCCTGAAGAATAACCGACGTGAATGTCGTGCAGATCCATCTGGCTGTCGTGCAGCCATTCGCGCAGAGAACGACGCGTGCCCGGCTCGTGCATCTCCTGCCAGGTTTCCCACATGCTTTGCAGGGAACGTGGAGCATCGTCTGCCGGAGGCGTGGCTTCAGTGATTTCGCTGCGCTCAACGCCGATGATGTTAGAGACCAGCACCGTATGGTGCGCAGTGACCGCGCGGCCGGATTCGGTGATCACCGTCGGGTGCGGCAGGCCGTGCTCTTCGCAGGCATCGCCAATCGCCCAGATAATGTTGTTGGCGTATTCGTTCAGGCCGTAGTTGACCGAGCAGTCAGACTGCGAGCGTGTCCCTTCGTAATCCACGCCCAGGCCACCGCCCACGTCAAAGCACTGAATATTTACGCCAAGCTTGTGCAGCTCAACGTAGAAACGTGCCGATTCACGCACGCCGGTGGCGATGTCGCGAATGTTGGCCATCTGCGAGCCAAGGTGGAAGTGCAGCAGCTGAATGCTGTCCAGACGACCGCGCTCACGCAGAATTTCCACCAGCTGAAGCACCTGGTTCGCCGCGAGGCCGAACTTGGATTTTTCACCGCCGGAAGACTGCCATTTACCGGAACCCTGCGACGCCAGTCGCGCACGCACACCAAGGCGTGGGATCACGTTCAGACGCTCGGCCTCTTCCAGCACGATCGCGATTTCGGTCATCTTCTCGATCACCAGATAGACCTTGTGGCCCATCTTCTCGCCAATCAGCGCCAGACGAATGTATTCGCGGTCTTTATAGCCGTTACAGACGATCACCGACCGGGTCATGCCCGCGTGCGCCAGAACCGCCATCAGCTCCGCTTTGGAGCCAGCTTCCAGGCCCAGCGGTTCGCCGGAGTGGATCAGGGACTCAATCACGCGACGGTGCTGGTTTACCTTGATCGGGTAAACAAGGAAATAGTCGCCGTTATAACCATACGATTCCCGCGCGCGTTTGAACGCGGCGTTAATAGAACGCAGGCGATGTTGCAGGATCTGCGGGAAGCAGAACAGTGCAGGCAAGCGCTGACCCTGGGCTTCACGGGCTTTCACCAGCTTAGCGAGATCCACGCGCGCTTCCGGGACGTCCGGATCCGGGCAGACACTGATGTGGCCCAGCTCGTTAACGTCGTAGTAGTTATTGCCCCACCAGGCAATATTGTAAGTGCGCAGCATCTTGCTGGCTTCCTGGGAGCTCATCGCAACCTCCTGCATAGAACGTAGTACACCCTGTTCGCCTGCTGACGAAGGCGAAAGCGAAGACATGTCGTCAGACATAGCGAACCTCAACTCTTTGTATTAAGTGTAAAACAGTTGACTACTATCGCAGCGTTATACGGCGATAACAACCCATTAACGGCTCCATTTCCCAGCAGAGTATGCTGAAATCCAGACCGTGCGACCGGTTTCTTATTCATATCATTGTAAAACACGTATCCGAACTCTGTATGACAAGGTTCGGCGAAACCACGAGAAAACTCCTGTATTAACAAGAGCGCCCTTGTTCAGTTTTCACAAAGCGTGACCGGCTCTGGAATCCTGAGAAGCACCGAGATGGGTATAACATCGGCAGGTGTTTAGACCAGAAGTGCGGGTGGGAATCAAATGCGCGCCAGAACGGCTGCGCTGAATGAGCGGAAAACAATGGTTCATTATCTCGTATCACCTCCACGGCCGCCTCTGCTGAAACGGACCACAAGCCAAAGCTAAAAGTTCACTGCTTAACCCGGCTGGAAGTGGCGACACGATGTGTTCATCGAGCGCTTATTTTATATGAGCCGCGCGCCGCGTTTTATACCGAGAAGGTCGCTAAAAAGCAAAACAAAAATGCGCAGGTTGCCAGCGCCGTCAGGAAAAATTTCCAGCCGTGTTTTCAACGCAGTGAGAGGTGAGTCAAAAAAAACTGGAAATCGGGTGAAGAAGTGACCTAAAATAGACGTCCAGATGTTAATCCATCCATACCGATTAACACTCAGACTGCCAGTGTCAAAATCCTGCAGGCCTTGGTAGAATTATCTCCTTTGGCTATTCCACACAGCAGTTCGAGCTAACCAAATTCCTTTTAGGTGAAATAAAACATGGCAAAACACCTGTTTACGTCCGAGTCCGTATCAGAAGGACATCCTGATAAAATTGCTGACCAAATCTCCGATGCGGTGCTGGATGCGATCCTCGCGCAGGATCCAAAGGCGCGCGTAGCGTGTGAAACCTATGTCAAAACCGGCATGGTTCTGGTTGGCGGTGAGATCACCACCAGCGCATGGGTTGATATCGAAGAGATCACCCGTAACACGGTGCGTGAGATCGGCTATGTACATTCTGATATGGGCTTTGATGCCAACTCCTGCGCCGTACTGAGCGCTATCGGCAAACAGTCCCCGGACATCAACCAGGGCGTTGACCGTGCCGATCCGCTGGAACAGGGCGCGGGCGACCAGGGCCTGATGTTCGGCTACGCGACCAACGAAACCGACGTGCTGATGCCAGCGCCGGTGACTTACGCACACCGTCTGGTGCAGCGTCAGGCTGAAGTGCGTAAAAACGGCACCCTGCCGTGGCTGCGTCCGGATGCGAAAAGCCAGGTTACCTTCCAGTATGACGACGGGAAAATCGTCGGCATTGATGCCGTGGTTCTTTCCACGCAGCATGCTGAAGATATTGACCAGAAATCCCTGCAGGAAGCGGTGATGGAAGAGATCATCAAGCCGGTTCTGCCAACTGAATGGCTGAGCTCTGCGACCAAATTCTTCATCAACCCAACCGGACGCTTCGTTATCGGCGGCCCAATGGGTGACTGCGGTCTGACCGGTCGTAAAATCATCGTAGATACCTACGGCGGCATGGCGCGCCACGGTGGCGGCGCGTTCTCCGGTAAAGACCCGTCTAAAGTGGACCGTTCTGCGGCGTACGCTGCACGTTATGTGGCGAAAAACATCGTTGCTGCGGGCCTGGCTGACCGCTGTGAAATTCAGGTTTCCTACGCCATCGGCGTGGCTGAGCCAACCTCCATCATGGTGGAAACCTTCGGTACTGAAAAAGTGCCTTCTGAACAGCTAACCCTGCTGGTGCGTGAGTTCTTCGACCTGCGTCCATACGGTCTGATTCAGATGCTGGATCTGCTGCACCCAATCTACCAGGAAACCGCAGCGTACGGTCACTTTGGTCGCGAACATTTCCCTTGGGAAAAAACCGACAAAGCCGCCCTGCTGCGTGATGCTGCCGGTCTGAAATAAACGACTGCCAGCAGCTTAAACAGGCCAGCCTTTGTGCTGGCCTTTTTTATGTCGGGTGGCGGCTATGCCTTACCCGACCTACGGGTAGTGAATTTTTGTAGGCCGGGTAAGGCGCAGCCGCCACCCGGCAATGTTTGGAACCGTTTACACCTCACTCTCTATACCCCGCTTTCAGAATATTCTCTTTGCATGATCGCATTTCTTCTGCTGTTACATTCCCTTTCAGTTAAGTCTGAAATTTGTGCAAACGCGATGCATATCAATTAATTTACCTCTATATTTTCAAAGCTTTAATTATTTTTACGGTTACAAACTAGTGTAACCGATTACACCGTTGTGATTTGACTCACATATTTTTATGAGCCGCTCACCTACTCTTAATATCGTAAAAACTGATAACCCAACTGGAGGGCATAATGCCTGACAATAATAAACAGGGGCGTACGTCCAATAAGGCAATGACGTTCTTCGTCTGCTTCCTCGCCGCTCTGGCAGGATTACTCTTTGGCCTGGATATTGGCGTAATTGCCGGTGCATTACCTTTCATCACCGATGAGTTCCAGATTAGCGCACACACTCAGGAATGGGTGGTCAGCTCCATGATGTTCGGTGCCGCCGTCGGCGCGGTCGGCAGCGGCTGGCTCTCCTTTAAGCTCGGGCGTAAAAAGAGCCTGATGATCGGTGCGATCCTGTTCGTTGCCGGCTCACTGTTCTCTGCCGCTGCGCCTAACGTTGAAGTGCTGATCCTCTCCCGCGTGCTGCTCGGTCTGGCAGTGGGCGTGGCGTCTTATACTGCCCCGCTGTACCTGTCTGAAATCGCACCGGAAAAAATCCGCGGCAGCATGATTTCCATGTACCAGCTGATGATCACCATCGGTATTCTGGGGGCTTATCTTTCCGATACCGCCTTCAGCTACAGCGGCGCATGGCGCTGGATGCTGGGCGTCATCATCATTCCGGCCATTCTGCTGTTGATTGGTGTCTTCTTCCTGCCGGACAGCCCGCGCTGGTTCGCCGCCAAACGCCGCTTCCACGATGCCGAACGCGTGCTCTTACGCCTGCGTGATACCAGCGCCGAAGCCAAAAACGAGCTGGAAGAGATCCGCGAAAGCCTGAAGGTCAAACAGTCCGGCTGGGCGCTGTTCAAAGAGAACAGCAACTTCCGCCGCGCGGTGTTCCTCGGTGTGCTGTTACAGATCATGCAACAGTTCACCGGGATGAACGTCATCATGTATTACGCGCCGAAAATCTTCGAACTGGCGGGCTACACCAACACCACCGAACAGATGTGGGGCACCGTGATCGTCGGCCTGACCAACGTGCTGGCGACCTTTATCGCTATCGGTCTGGTGGACCGCTGGGGGCGTAAACCAACCCTGACGCTGGGCTTCCTGGTGATGGCCATCGGGATGGGCGTACTGGGTACCATGATGCACATGGGCATTCACTCCTCGACGGCACAGTACTTCGCCGTGGCGATGCTGCTGATGTTTATCATTGGGTTTGCGATGAGCGCCGGTCCGCTGATTTGGGTGCTGTGTTCTGAGATCCAGCCGCTGAAAGGGCGTGATTTTGGTATCACCTGCTCTACCGCAACCAACTGGATTGCCAACATGATCGTCGGCGCAACGTTCCTGACCATGCTCAATACCCTGGGTAATGCCAATACCTTCTGGGTCTACGCCGGTCTTAACCTGTTCTTTATTGTTCTCACGATCTGGCTGGTTCCTGAAACCAAACATGTTTCACTGGAACACATTGAACGTAACCTGATGAAAGGTCGTCCTCTGCGCGAAATCGGCGCACACGACTGATCCTCCTGCGGGGAGGCGCCTCTTGCGCCTCCCCGCTTCCCGCTTTATGCTCTGCCCCTATGAAATCTCCCCGTCTCCCCATCGCCATTCAGCAAGCCGTTATGCGCAGCCTGCGGGAAAAACTCGCCCAGGCCAACCTGAAGCTCGGCCGCGATTATCCTGAACCGAAGCTGGTCTATCAGCAGCGTGGCACCGCGGCAGGCACCGCGTGGCTGGAATCGTATGAGATCCGCCTGAATCCGGTGTTGATGATGGAAAATCAGCAGGCGTTTATCGAAGAAGTGGTGCCGCACGAGCTGGCCCACCTTCTGGTGTGGAAACACTTTGGCCGCGTCGCGCCGCACGGCAAAGAGTGGAAATGGATGATGGAGGCGGTGCTCGGCGTTCCGGCTCGCCGCACCCACCAGTTCGAGCTGGAATCGGTACGCCGCAATACGTTTCCCTACCGCTGCCAGTGCCAGCAGCACCAGCTTACCGTCCGCCGTCACAACCGCGTGGTGCGCGGCGAGGCGACCTATCGCTGCGTAAAGTGCGGCGAACCACTGGTGGCGGAATAATCACTCGAACTTTCAGGAACTTTCCTGATCTGACTGATTGCATACGGGAACAACATTCGTTACGTTGCGGGCTCGTTTTGACACGGAGTGTAAGATGTCCCGTAATGTTTCTCTCGCAGTCGCTTTTCTGGCGACGGCGCTCTCCGGCCATGCTCTGGCCGACGGAATTCACAGTTTCTCACAGGCAAAAACCGCAGGCGTAAAGATTAACGCCGACGTACCGGGTGATTTCTACTGCGGCTGTAAAATTAACTGGCAGGGTAAGAAAGGGGTCGTGGATCTGGGATCCTGCGGCTATAAGGTGCGCAAGAACGAGAACCGCGCCAGCCGAATCGAATGGGAACACGTTGTTCCGGCCTGGCAGTTTGGCCACCAGCGCCAGTGCTGGCAGGACGGTGGACGTAAAAATTGCGCAAAAGATCCGGTCTACCGCCAGATGGAAAGCGATATGCACAACCTGCAACCCGCCGTGGGTGAAGTCAATGGCGACCGCGGAAACTTCATGTACAGCCAGTGGAACGGTGGCGAAGGCCAGTACGGTCAGTGCGCCATGAAGGTCGATTTCAAAGAGAAACTCGCCGAACCGCCTGCCCGCGCGCGCGGCAGCATCGCCCGCACTTACTTCTATATGCGCGACCGCTACGATCTCAACCTTTCCCGCCAGCAGACGCAGCTCTTCAATGCCTGGGACAAGCTCTACCCGGTGACGGACTGGGAATGCCAGCGCGACGAACGTATCGCCAAAGTCCAGGGGAATCACAACCCTTACGTCCAGCGGGCTTGCCAGGCGCAAAAGAGCTAACCTACACTACGGCAATTCGCTTATATCGCATGACACATGGAATTTCTGACTATGCGCATCCCTCGCATCTATCACCCTGAACTGATTACCCCAGGCGGCGAAATCGCCCTGTCTGATGATGCCGCAAACCACGTAGGCCGCGTGCTGCGCATGGGCGCAGGCCAGGCGATTCAGCTCTTTGACGGCTCAAATCAGATTTTTGACGCTGAAATTACGCGCGCCGATAAAAAAAGCGTGCACGTGAAGGTGCTGCGTGGCGACGTGGACGACCGGGAATCCCCGCTGCACATTCACCTTGGCCAGGTGATGTCGCGCGGGGAAAAGATGGAGTTCACCATTCAGAAATCCATTGAACTGGGTGTAAGCCTCATTACGCCACTTTTTTCTGAGCGCTGCGGCGTTAAACTGGATGCGGAACGTCTGAACAAAAAGATCCAGCAGTGGCAGAAAATTGCCATTGCAGCCTGTGAACAGAGTGGCCGCAACCGCATCCCGGAGATCCGCCCGGCGATGGATCTGGAGGACTGGTGTGCAGAAGAGGAAAGCGGGCTTAAGCTTAATCTTCATCCGCGCGCCAGCGCCAGCATCAATACGCTGCCGCTGCCCGTTGAGCGCGTACGCCTGCTGATTGGCCCGGAAGGCGGCCTGTCGGCTGACGAAATCGCCATGACGGCGCGTTACCAGTTTACTGATATTCTGTTGGGACCTCGCGTTCTGCGCACTGAGACAACGGCACTCACCGCCATTACCGCCCTACAGGTGCGATTTGGCGATCTGGGTTGAAGCAAAGCCTGACCCATAACCGGAGAAGAACATGATTAAGCTCGGCATCGTGATGGACCCCATCGCAAACATTAACATTAAGAAAGATTCCAGCTTCGCTATGCTGCTGGAAGCGCAGCGTCGCGGCTATGAACTCCACTATATGGAGATGAACGATCTGTACCTGATCAACGGTGAAGCCCGCGCACGTACCCGCATCGTTAACGTCGAGCAGAACTACGAAAAATGGTACGAATTCGGCACCGAGCAGGATATTGCCCTGGCCGACCTTAACGTCATCCTGATGCGTAAAGATCCGCCGTTCGACACCGAATACATTTACTCCACCTATATCCTTGAGCGTGCCGAAGAGAAAGGCACGCTGATCGTCAATAAGCCGCAGAGCCTGCGCGACTGCAACGAGAAGCTCTATACCGCATGGTTCTCTGACCTGACGCCGGAAACGCTGGTCACCCGCAGCAAAACGCAGCTGAAAGAATTCTGGCAGAAGCACGGCGACATCATCATGAAGCCGCTGGACGGCATGGGCGGCGCATCGATCTTCCGCGTGAAAGAGGGCGACCCGAACATTGGCGTAATTGCCGAAACGCTGACCGAGCTGGGGACCCGCTACTGCATGGCGCAAAACTATCTGCCGGCCATTAAAGACGGTGACAAGCGTGTGCTGGTTGTAGACGGCGAGCCGGTGCCTTACTGCCTGGCGCGTATCCCGCAGGGTGGTGAAACCCGTGGCAACCTGGCGGCCGGAGGCCGTGGCGAACCGCGTCCGTTAAGCGAAAGCGACTGGGAAATTGCCCGCCGCGTCGGCCCTACGCTGAAAGCCAAAGGCCTGATCTTCGTTGGCCTCGATATCATCGGCGATCGTCTGACCGAAGTGAACGTCACCAGCCCGACCTGCATTCGTGAAATCGAAGCGGAATTCCCGATCTCGATCACCGGAATGCTGATGGACGCTATCGAAAAACGTTTACAGAAATAACCTGTGACAGCGCCTGTGTTTATCCCCATACTGGGCGCTGTCGCTTTTTAAACCAGGAAACAGTACCTCTGACAATGAATTTACAGCATCACTTTCTTATTGCCATGCCTGCTCTCCAGGATCCGATTTTCCGCCGCGCCGTGGTCTATATTTGCGAATACAACGAAGACGGCGCAATGGGGATTATCATCAATAAGCCGCTGGAAAACCTTCAGGTCGAAGGCATTCTGGACAAGCTGAAAATCCCTGCTGAAGCGCGGCTGCCGGAAATCCGTCTTGATAAACCGGTGATGCTCGGCGGACCGCTTGCAGAAGATCGTGGCTTTATCCTGCATACCCCGCCGGTTTTCTCGTCCAGCATTCGTATCTCCGATAACACCGTCGTCACCACCTCTCGCGATGTGCTCGAAACACTGGGCACGGCAAATCAGCCTTCTGAGGTGCTGGTTGCGCTCGGCTACGCTTCCTGGGAAAAAGGGCAGCTGGAACAAGAAATTCTGGATAACGCCTGGCTGACGGCCCCTGCGGATATGAATATCCTGTTTAAAACCCCTATCGCCGATCGCTGGCGTGACGCGGCAAAACTGATTGGCATTGATATTCTGACCATGCCTGGCGTTGCGGGGCACGCGTAATGAGCGGCACCCTTCTCGCCTTTGACTTCGGCACCAAAAGCATCGGCGTCGCTGTGGGTCAACGGATCACCGGCACCGCCCGCCCGCTCACGGCGCTGAAAGCTAACGACGGCACGCCGGACTGGAACCTTATTGAGCGCTTGCTCAAAGAGTGGCAGCCGGACGACGTGATTGTCGGTCTGCCGTTGAACATGGACGGCACCGAGCAGCCGCTTACCGCCCGCGCACGCAAGTTCGCGAACAAAATTCATGGCCGCTTTGGTGTCTCCGTTAAGCTGCACGATGAACGTTTGAGCACCGTCGAGGCACGCGCTGGCCTGTTCGAGCACGGTGGCTTCCGGGCGTTGAACAAAGGCAGCGTGGATTCAGCTTCAGCCGTCATTATCCTCGAAAGCTATTTCGAACAGGGTTACTGAGCGCCGGGGCCTACAGCCGCCCCTGCGCCCGTCGCTCCGCCAGACTCTGCTCAAAGTTCTGCATCCCCGCCTGCTGCCCCGTTTGAATAATGCCCGGCAGTTGCCAGGTTTTACCTTCGCGGATCAGGTTTGCCGCCGCCGACGTATTCACCAGTAGCTCATACAGCGCCACGCGCCCGCCCTGGACATCCTGACGCAGCTTCTGCGCCAGTACCGCACGCAGGCTTCCCGCCAGCTGATTACGAACCGGATCTTTCTCCTGCGCCGGGAAGGTATCGACCAGGCGCTCGATCGCCTGCGCCGCACCGCGCGTGTGCAGCGTGGCCAACACCAGATGGCCAGTCTCAGCCGCCGTCAGCGCCAGGCGTATCGTCTCGCTGTCGCGCAGCTCACCAAGCAGAATCACATCCGGATCTTCACGCAGCGCACTGCGCAGGGCCTCGGCAAAGGACGGGCTATGCTGGCCTATCTCCCGCTGCCGGATGAGGCAACGTTGACTCTGGTACATAAACTCCACCGGATCTTCCAGGGTCAGAATGTGCCCGTCCGTATGGTGATTGAGAAAATCGACCATCGCGGCCAGGGTGGTCGATTTCCCGCTGCCGGTGGCGCCGGTGACCAGAATCAGGCCATTGTCATTGGACAAAAGCTCCGGGATCGCTCGCGGCACGCCTAGCGCAGAGAGCTGCGGACACGTTAGCGGCAACAGGCGTAGCGCGATCGAAACGCCGTGCATATGCTTAAACGCACTGCCGCGCAGCCGCTGACGGTCTGCGAGGGTAACGGCAAAATCCACCTGTCCATTTGCCCACCATGCGCCCTGCTGTTCATCGTTGAGCCACGCTTTTAATAACGCCTCCACATCCGGGGGCGGAAACGGCGCAGGTTCAAGACGGCCTGACCTGCGCCAGCGCGGTGGTGAATCACTGCACAGGTGTAGATCGGAGACGTTATGCTTTACACTAAGGGCCACAATTTCTTCCACATCCATAGACTACTCCTCGGAAAATGAACGACATTGCGCATAACCTGGCACAGGTCCGGGACAAAATCTCAGCCGCGGCAACGCGTTGCGGCCGTGCTCCAGAAGAAATTACATTGCTTGCAGTCAGCAAAACCAAGCCTGCGAGCGCCATCGCAGAAGCGATAGCCGCCGGTCATCGTGCCTTTGGTGAAAACTATGTGCAGGAAGGCGTAGATAAGATTCGCGCTTTCCGGGAGCGGGGAAATACAGACCTGCAGTGGCACTTTATCGGTCCGCTACAGTCGAACAAAAGCCGTCTGGTAGCAGAGCACTTCGACTGGTGTCACACCATCGATCGTCTGCGTATCGCTACCCGTTTGAGCGACCAGCGCCCTATGGAGATGCCAGCGCTTAACGTGCTGATTCAAATCAACATCAGTGATGAAAACAGCAAGTCCGGCATTACGCTGAGCGAACTGTATGCGCTGGCGGCGGACGTGGCGGCGCTGCCGCGCTTAACCCTGCGCGGACTGATGGCCATTCCGGCACCAGAGTCAAGTTATGAAAGGCAGTTTGCCGTAGCACAGCAAATGGCTGTAGCATTTGAGGCGCTTAAAGCGCGCTATGACACGGTAGACACGCTTTCTCTGGGCATGTCGGACGATATGGAAGCCGCCATCGCGGCAGGCAGCACCATGGTGCGCATCGGCACAGCAATTTTCGGTGCGCGCGATTACACCCAATAATAAGGAAACCTGAGGAACGCCATGAAGACGTTGACTTTCCTGCTTTCAACGGTCATTGAACTGTATACGATGGCGCTGCTACTGCGCGTCTGGATGCAGTGGGCCCGTTGTGATTTTTACAATCCATTCTCACAATTTATCGTGAAAATCACGCAGCCCATTGTGGGGCCGCTTCGCCGCATCATTCCGGCAATGGGGCCGATTGACAGTTCATCTCTGCTGATGGCGTTTATTCTGAGCGTTATCAAAGCGATCGTGCTGTTTATGGTCATCACTTTCCAGCCGATTATCTGGATTTCAGCCGTTCTGATCCTGGTTAAAACCGTCGGCTCGCTGATCTTCTGGGTCCTGCTGGTGATGGCGATTATGAGCTGGGTAAGCCGGGGCCGTAGCCCGGTGGAGTACGCGTTGATTCAGCTGACTGAACCGTTACTGCGTCCGATCCGTAGCCTGCTGCCTGCGATGGGCGGAATCGACTTCTCCCCGATGCTTCTCGTTTTGCTGCTGTACGTGCTGAATATGGGTATCGCGGAACTGTTACAGGCGACGGGTAATATGCTGCTGCCGGGGCTGTGGATGGCGTTATGAGTGCAGTTAGCCCCTGCGCCGACGGGCTGGTTTTACGGCTGTACATTCAGCCGAAAGCCAGCCGCGACAGCATTGTTGGGCTGCATGGCGACGAGCTAAAAGTCGCCATCACTGCCCCGCCCGTTGACGGCCAGGCGAATGCGCATCTGACTAAATATCTGGCAAAACAGTTTCGCGTCGCTAAAAGCCAGGTCATCATTGAGAAAGGTGAACTTGGCCGGCATAAACAGGTAAAAATCCTTAACCCGCAATCTATCCCGACGGAAGTCGCGGCTCTGACAAACCAGGACTAAACCATGCAGAAAGTTGTTCTCGCCACCGGAAACGCCGGTAAAGTGCGCGAGCTGGCCTCGCTATTACATGATTTTGGGCTGGACGTGGTGGCTCAGACCGAGCTGGGCGTGGACTCCGCCGAAGAAACCGGCCTGACGTTTATCGAAAACGCCATTCTGAAAGCGCGCCATGCGGCGCAGATCACCGGACTGCCCGCGATTGCCGATGACTCCGGTCTGGCCGTGGATTTTCTGGGCGGTGCGCCGGGGATTTACTCCGCCCGCTATTCCGGGGTGGACGCCACCGACCAGCAGAACCTGGAAAAGCTGCTTGTGGCCCTGAACGACGTCCCTGACGAACAGCGTACCGCACAGTTCCACTGCGTGCTGGTCTACATGCGTCACGCGGAAGATCCCACGCCGATTGTCTGTCACGGCAGCTGGCCGGGCGTGATCACCCGTGAAGCGGCGGGCAACGGCGGCTTTGGTTACGACCCGATTTTCTTTGTCCCGACCGAGGGCAAAACCGCTGCGGAACTCACCCGCGAAGAGAAAAGCGCGATCTCCCACCGTGGACGCGCCCTGAAACTGTTACTGGAAGCACTGCGTAATGGCTAATTTGCCGCCTCTGAGTCTTTATATTCACATCCCATGGTGCGTGCAGAAATGCCCGTACTGCGATTTCAACTCGCACGCGCTGAAGGGCGAAGTGCCGCACGATGATTACGTCGCGCATCTGCTGGCCGATCTGGATGCCGATGTACCGTACGCACAGGGACGTGAAGTGAAGACCATTTTTATTGGTGGCGGTACGCCGAGCCTGCTTTCAGGCCCGGCGATGCAGACGCTGCTGGACGGTGTGCGCGCACGCCTGAACCTGGCAGCGGATGCTGAAATTACGATGGAAGCCAACCCGGGCACCGTTGAGGCCGACCGTTTTGTCGAGTATCAGCGCGCGGGCGTGAACCGTATCTCCATCGGCGTGCAGAGCTTTAGCGAGCCAAAGCTGAAGCGTCTGGGGCGCATTCATGGCCCGGAAGAGGCAAAGCGCGCGGCGAACCTGGCAACGGGGCTTGGGCTGCGCAGTTTTAACCTCGATTTGATGCACGGCCTGCCGGATCAGTCGCTGGAAGAAGCGCTGGACGATTTGCGTCAGGCAATTGAACTGAACCCGCCGCATCTGTCGTGGTATCAGTTGACCATTGAACCGAACACCCTGTTTGGTTCCCGTCCTCCGGTGCTGCCGGACGATGATGCGCTGTGGGATATCTTCGAGCAGGGCCACCAGCTTTTGACCGCGGCGGGGTATCAGCAATACGAAACCTCGGCGTATGCGAAGCCGGGCTATCAGTGTCAGCACAACCTGAACTACTGGCGCTTTGGTGATTATCTGGGGATTGGCTGCGGGGCACACGGCAAAGTGACCTTCCCGGACGGGCGCATTCTGCGCACTGCAAAAACGCGTCATCCGCGCGGGTTTATGGAAGGCCGCTACCTGGAGCGTCAGCATGACGTCGAGGCGGTGGATAAGCCGTTTGAGTTCTTTATGAACCGCTTCCGTCTGCTGGAAGCCGCACCGCGCGCGGAGTTTGCGCTCTACACCGGGTTGTCAGAGTCGGTGATTCGTCCGCAGATTGACGAGGCGCTGGCGCAGGGGTATCTGACCGAGTGTGATGAGTACTGGCAGATCACCGAGCACGGTAAGCTGTTCCTAAACTCCCTTCTTGAGCTGTTCCTCGCTGAAAATCCTGAAGGCTGATTCAGGATTTTACATCCCGTTCTGCTGGTTGAGGGAAAGGCTGGCAGAGTGTGGGGATGGAAACAATACGTTCATACGCAAAGCAGCTCAGACGCGAGCTGACACAGGAAGAAAGACGGCTTTGGTATTTACTGCGCAGCCGCCGTTTCGAAAATTATAAATTTCGCCGACAGCACCCGGTAGGTAACTACATTCTGGATTTCGCCTGTTGTGCGGCTCGGCTGGCCGTTGAGCTGGATGGCGGACAACATGATGAAAATCAGGAATACGATCGACAAAGGACATTGTGGTTAAACCATAAGGACTGGCACGTCATTCGATTCTGGAACAACGAACTCTGGAATAACGAAGAGGCGGTGTTAGAAAGGATCCTTGAAACGCTGCAAGCGCTGCAACCCTCACCCCGGCCCTCTCCCTGAAAGGGAGAGGGGGCAAACATCCCCTCGCCCCTTTAGGAAAAGGGTTAATGTGAGGGCGCAAACTATTCCCTCGCCCCTTTGGGGAGAGGGTTAGGGTGAGGGGCTAAGTGAATTACTTCAACGTCCCCACCAGCGCCTTCCGGCTGTCTTCCAGCGACACCACGCGCTTACACACGTCTTTGCCGAACTGCTGGAAATCGGCTTCCTGATTCTTCCACTCGTTCTGAATCGAGGTTTGCAGTCCGCCCAGACTACCCAGTACACCCTGCAACGGATTACCGCCACCCTTCAGCACCGCTTTGGCGCCCATCTCGTTGATGCTGTCCTGGAGAATGCCGCCCATCGCCTGGTTCACCAGTTGCTGACCGTCGGCACGCACCTGATCGATCGCCTTATAGTGGAACGTCAGGCCATCAGAGCGCGTCTCGATAATACGGTTCATCTGCTCTTTCAGCTGTTTATCCAGCTTCGTCAGGCGGGTGCGCATATTGCTGCTCTCCCCCACCTCTTTGGTGATGATTTTATCCAGCGCCACGCGGCTCTTTTCAACGCGGGTCAGCGCGCCATCGTTGATCCAGGGCAGCGCGGTACGCAACTCGGCCTGGTAGTCCATCGCCTGCTCGCGCTGGGCGGCCGTCAGGTTTTGCGGTTTGCCGTTAAAGGTCACGTTGCCATCCGGCGTAATCACCAGATTGCCATTCTCGCCCTTAACCTGCACGGTTTGCGGACTCAGCACCACGTCATCACGCGGGGTGACGCTACATTTATACTCCGCATGGGCGGTGGATCCGATTGCCAGTAAAGCAACAGCCAGCAACGTTTTGCGCATCTTAAACACTCCCTCAGACAAAATGGGCCAGCTAATGCTGGCCCCGTTCTTGCTTTATTAGTCCCACCAAACGTCGAAAAGTTCGCTAACGCGGACATCTTCCAGTTTGTGGTCTTCAAGCCATTTGCGTACCAGCGCCTGATGCTCTTCGGTGCATTTCCCCACTTCCTGGGTGCAAATCAGACCTTCCCACGCCAGATAGCCGCTACCGTCGAAGGCCAGCTTGTTTGGCTCGATCACCTCGTTGATGAACGCATCAACGTCCTGATCGATCTGCTCAACGCTGGTGCCTTCCGGGAAACGCCAGGCAACGGAGAAACCCACTTCCTGGAATTCTTCGATGTGCATCTTTTTACGCAGACGACGGCTACGATTCTTTGCCATTATTTCACCCTCTCGAACATTAAGTCCCATACGCCGTGACCAAGACGATGGCCACGCTGTTCAAATTTTGTCACCGGACGTGAATCCGGACGCGGTACGTAGTCGTTGCTTTCAGACTGATTTTTATACCCGTCCAGGGACGACATCACTTCCAGCATATGTTCCGCATAAGGTTCCCAGTCGGTTGCCATGTGGAAAACGCCGCCCAGCTTGAGCTTACTTTTCACCAGCTCGGCAAACGGCGCCTGAACGATACGGCGTTTATTATGACGCGCTTTGTGCCACGGGTCAGGGAAAAAGAGCTGAACCATGTTCAAAGAATTGTCAGGAATCATTTTGTGCAGCACTTCCACCGCGTCGTGACACATCACGCGCAGGTTCTCAACGCCCTCTTCGTGGGCCGTTGCCAGGCACGCACCGACGCCTGGCGAGTGCACTTCAATACCGAGGAAGTTCTGCTCTGGTCGCGCTTTCGCCATAGTGACCAGCGAGGTGCCCATGCCAAAACCGATCTCCAGCGTCACTGGCGCATCGCGGCCAAACAGCTCGGTAAAGTCGAGCGGCTGCTCGCTGAACTCAACGCCCATCACCGGCCAGTAGTTGTCCAGCGCGTGTTGCTGCCCTTTTGTCAGGCGGCCCTGACGGCGGACAAAGCTGC
Organism: Enterobacter cloacae complex sp. SYL001; assembly: GCF_049237025.1. NCBI lineage: Bacteria > Pseudomonadati > Pseudomonadota > Gammaproteobacteria > Enterobacterales > Enterobacteriaceae > Enterobacter > Enterobacter cloacae complex sp. SYL001. The sequence goes on from NZ_JBMKJI010000010.1 coordinate 44,050, forward strand.
GAATACGGCGCAGCGGGCGACCGTTTTCATCAAATTCCGGTGAAATGACGTCGTTTTTCATAAAAGAGTTGTCTGCTTGTGAGAGTGTACGGGAAACGGGCATTATCCAAAGTTAAGGCTTCTATGCAAGCATGGGAAAGATCCGGTTTACAGCAGATTGACGCTGTGCTGCAATCTGCCTCCCTGATTAAGCGAATCGATGACCATGCAAGCCTCTCAATTTTCAGCCCAGGTGCTGGACTGGTACGACAAATACGGGCGTAAAACCCTGCCCTGGCAAATTGAAAAAACGCCTTACAAAGTATGGCTCTCCGAGGTGATGTTGCAACAAACGCAGGTCGCGACGGTCATTCCTTATTTCGAGCGTTTTATGGCGCGCTTCCCGACAATCACCGATCTGGCCAACGCGCCGTTAGACGAGGTACTGCACCTGTGGACAGGCCTCGGCTATTACGCCCGCGCGCGCAACCTGCACAAAGCCGCACAGCAGGTCGCCACCCGCCACAACGGTAAATTCCCGGAGACCTTTGACGAGGTGGCGGATTTGCCCGGCGTCGGGCGTTCAACCGCAGGCGCAATCCTTTCCCTGTCTTTAGGCAAGCATTTCCCTATTCTCGACGGCAACGTCAAGCGCGTGCTGGCACGCTGCTACGCCGTAGAAGGCTGGCCGGGCAAGAAAGAGGTTGAGAAGCGCCTGTGGGAGATCAGTGAAGCGGTCACTCCGGCGAAAGGGGTGGAGCGTTTTAACCAGGCGATGATGGATCTGGGCGCGATGGTCTGCACCCGTTCAAAACCGAAGTGCGAACTCTGCCCGGTAAATAACCTCTGCGTGGCCTATGCGAACCACTCCTGGGCGCAGTATCCGGGGAAAAAACCGAAGCAGACGCTGCCTGAACGCACCGGGTACATGCTGCTGATGCAGCATGGCGACGAGGTGTTTCTCGCCCAGCGCCCGCCGAGTGGCCTGTGGGGTGGTCTATACTGCTTCCCACAGTTTGAGGATGAAGCTTCGCTTCGGGCATGGCTTGAACAGCGCGGCATTGCGGCCGATACCCTGACGCAACTCAACGCGTTCCGTCATACCTTCAGCCATTTCCATCTGGATATTGTGCCTATGTGGCTTCCCGTGTCCTCATTCACCTCCTGCATGGATGAAGGCACCGCTCTCTGGTATAACTTAGCGCAACCGCCATCAGTCGGGCTGGCGGCTCCCGTGGAGCGCCTGTTACAGCAATTACGTGTCGGTGAAATGGTTTAGCATCGGCAAGACAAAGAGGAATGAGTATGGCCAGAACCATTTTTTGTACTTTCCTGCAGCGCGACGCTGAAAGCCAGGATTTCCAGCTCTACCCGGGCGACCTGGGTAAACGCATTTACAACGAGATCTCCAAAGAAGCCTGGGGACAGTGGCAGAAAAAACAGACCATGCTGATCAACGAGAAAAAGCTCAGCATGATGAACCCGGAACACCGCAAGCTGCTGGAGCAGGAGATGGTGAACTTCCTGTTCGAGGGTAAAGACGTCCACATCGAAGGCTATACGCCACCGGAAAAATAATACTCTGCGGCTGCTGCCCGGCGGCGCTGCGCTTGCACGGGCCTACGGTTATGTAGGCCGGGTAAGCGCAGCGCCACCCGGCAACAGCAACCTCAAAGCAAACACAACACGCACTCCCGGAATGATGAAAAAACTATTAGCGCTAGCACTTGTTGCGCCGTTGCTTGTGTCTTGTTCTTCCAAAAAGGGCGATAGCTATAACGAAGCCTGGGTTAAGGACACCAACGGTTTTGACATTTTGATGGGGCAGTTTGCCCATAACATCGAGAACATATGGGGATTTAACGAAGTTCTAATTGCCGGACCGAAGGACTACGTTAAGTATACCGACGCCTATCAGACCCGTAGCCACATCAACTTCGATGACGGTACGATTACGATTGAAACCATCGCGGGGACTGAACCTGCGGCGCATTTACGTCAGGCCATCATCAAAACCCTGCTGATGGGCGACGATCCGGGATCTATCGATCTCTACTCTGATGCCGATGACATTACTATCTCCAAAGAGCCGTTCCTGTATGGGCAGGTCGTTGACCAGACCGGTCAGCCGATTCGCTGGGAAGGTCGCGCGACGAACTTCGCAGACTATTTGCTGCAAACGCGCCTGAAAAGCCGCACCAATGGCCTGAAGGTGATCTATAGCGTTACGATCAACCTGGTGCCGAACCACCTCGACAAGCGTGCGCATAAGTATCTGGGCATGGTGCGTCAGGCGTCGCGTAAGTATGGCGTGGATGAGTCGCTGATCCTGGCGATTATGCAGACCGAATCCTCGTTCAACCCGTATGCGGTGAGCCGTTCCGACGCGCTGGGGCTGATGCAGGTTGTGCAGCACAGCGCCGGTAAAGACGTGTTCCGCGCGCAGGGGAAATCCGGTACGCCGAGCCGCAGCTACCTGTTTGACCCGCAAAGCAACATTGATACCGGTACCGCATATCTGGCGATGCTGAACAATGTTTATCTCGGCGGGATTGATAACCCGACTTCACGTCGCTATGCGGTGATCACCGCCTACAACGGCGGAGCGGGCAGCGTCCTGCGCGTCTTCTCGAACGATAAAGTGCAGGCCGCGAACATCATCAACAGCATGGCGCCGGGGGACGTGTACTCCACGCTGACCACTCGCCACCCGTCTGCGGAATCCCGCCGCTATCTGTATAAGGTGAATACGGCGCAGAAGAACTACCGTCGCCGCTAGAAACCAACACCACCCCTCACCCTGCCCTCTCCCCAAAGGGGAGAGGGTGTTCAAGTTCCCTCTCCCCTTTGGGGAGAGGGTTAGGGTGAGGGGGCATCAGACCGCACCCATCTCATCCCACCCATACAAAAATGCTATTTGCATCACAATCCAAACTGCAAATTAATGTGGATTGCATTTTTTTGCGGGAGGTAACAAAACATATCGTTGCCAACTGATAGAATTGCATCAAATAACAACCTTGAATGTTCCTATAACAACATATCTCCCGCTCACTTGTGAGGAAAGTAACATGAACCTTAAGCTGCAGCTTAAAATCTTGTCGTTTCTGCAGTTCTGCCTGTGGGGTAGCTGGCTGACTACACTCGGCTCCTATATGTTTGTGACGCTCAAGTTCGATGGTGCGTCAATCGGTGCCGTCTACAGCTCGCTGGGTATTGCGGCTGTTTTCATGCCAACGCTGCTCGGTATCGTGGCGGATAAATGGTTAAGTGCGAAATGGCTGTATATGCTTTGCCATCTGGTGGGTGCAGGGACGCTGTTTATGGCGGCCGAAGTGACCACGCCGGGGGCGATGTTTATGGTGATCCTGCTTAACTCGCTGGCGTATATGCCAACGCTTGGCCTGATCAACACCATCTCCTACTACCGCCTGAAATCTGCCGGTCTGGATATCGTCACCGACTTCCCGCCAATCCGTATCTGGGGCACCATCGGCTTTATCATGGCAATGTGGGGCGTGAGCTTCGCGGGCTTCGAGCTGAGCCACATGCAGCTGTATATTGGTGCCGCGCTCTCCGTGCTGCTGGCGCTGTTCACCCTGACGCTGCCCACCATTCCGGTTTCTAACCAGCAGAAAAACCAGAGCTGGAGCACCATGCTTGGCCTGGATGCCTTCGCCCTGTTCAAAAACAAGCGCATGGCGATCTTCTTTATTTTCTCCATGCTGCTGGGGGCGGAACTGCAAATCACCAACATGTTCGGTAATACCTTCCTGCACAGCTTCGATAACGATCCGCTGTTTGCCGGGAGCTTTATCGTTGAACACGCGTCGGTGATGATGTCCATCTCGCAGATCTCTGAGACGCTGTTCATCCTGACCATCCCGTTCTTCCTGAGCCGCTACGGCATCAAGAACGTCATGCTGATCAGTATCGCTGCCTGGATGTTGCGCTTCGGTCTGTTCGCCTACGGCGACCCAAGCGCGTTCGGCACCGTGCTGCTGGTTCTGTCGATGATTGTTTACGGCTGCGCCTTCGACTTCTTCAACATCTCCGGCTCGGTGTTTGTGGAAAAAGAGGTGAAGCCTGAAATCCGCGCCAGTGCGCAGGGCATGTTCCTGATGATGACCAACGGCTTCGGCTGTATTCTGGGCGGCGTGGTGAGCGGTAAAGTGGTTGAGATGTATACCACCAACGGCATCACCAACTGGCAGCCAGTATGGCTGATCTTCGCCGGGTACTCGCTGGTGCTGTTCTTCGCGTTCATCGCGCTGTTCAAGTACAAGCACGTGCGCGAACCGCACGGTGCGCAGCCGATCGCGCATTGATTGTTGTGCCCGGTGGCGGCTTCGCCTTACCGGGCCTACAAACCGCAAACCGTAGGCCGGGTAAGCGTTAGCGCCACCCGGCTATTTTATTCCAGACAGCACCCACCCCACCGACAGCAAATCCGCGCTGCCGCCCGGACTCAGGTTTCGTTCAATCAACGCGTTATCCATCCTAAGTAACGCATCCTGATCCCAGCCGTTCGCCAGCAGCTCCTGTGCATAATCCTGGACGTAGCGCAGCCCTTCAGTGCCGCCGCGCGAAACGAGATTACTGTCCTGGTTGATGGCCATCAGGCGCAATAACAGGTCATGAAGGGTGTTTCCCTTCCACTGCGCCAGCGTCTTACGCACCGTGCTGAAGCCGCTTTCCGCCTCGCCGCGCGCGCCGGTTAAACCGTACAGCTGAAACTGCCGCTCTCCCGCCGTTGCCTGCCCGCAGCGCCCGCCCAGTTCCCGCGCCACGAGCCCACGACAGATGTTACTTACCTCACAACAGAGGCTATCCGCAGAGATATTTTTCACACGTCCGGCGGCGAAGCAGAGCAAACCAAGGGCAAAAATCCCGCCCTTGTGCGTGTTCACCCCGCCCGTGGCGGCGTACATCGCCTGCTCACAGGCCATTCCCATCGGGCGGATAATCCGTAGCTGCTCTCCAGCAGGTTTTTCCGCATGTGCTTCACCCAGTTCCGCAAAACGGGCAAACCACGGCGTAATCGCCGCAATGCTGCGGAGGAATAAGGTATGGTCCATATCGCGATGGGAGCCGTTATTGAGCCTGTCCACCAGCCCCGGTTTGGGCGTCAGCTCCAGCTCCTGCCACAGCGCCTCTGCGGCAAGCGCAGGAACATCAACCGGGCGCGGTTTAGTCGCGAGCAAACCAGTCATCTATCATTTTCTCCACGCGGGAAACCACCTGCTCAACGGGATGGTGCCGAGAACGGGAACAGGCGTGGGCAGGCTCGTCGCAAATCAGACAGCGCCTGAGGTGTGAACCCAACGACTGACGGCCAACGTGGCCGTTTTCAGGGCAGATCACATCCAGATCCCACAGTCTGCCGAGCGGGTGCGTCTGCTCCAGTTCAGCACAGTGCGCTTTAATTTCCGCCGCCGGATGCGCGACGCACCACAGCGCTTCAGGTCCGGTGGGTAGCCAGAGCACCTGGCGGTCCAGCACCTGCCAGCGGTTTTCCCACAGCAGCTGGTCGCACATCTGTAACGCCACGCCCATGGTGTTGCGATAGCGCAGGCTGTCTTTGATTTGCCCGGGCGTGACCAGCGTTAGGGAGATCACCGGTTGTTGATGGTGCGTAAGCCAGTCAGCCTGACGGGCTGCGCGGCGCTCTTTCGCCGCCAGCAGCGCGTCCAGGCTGACACCCGTCCGCACGGGTGTCGCAATAGTCATATTCACTCCTTTACCTGTCGAACGGTGTCGATCACGCTGCCGTCGCGGTAGCGGATCACCCCGACAATTTTGTCGGTGAACTCAATCGGTTTCGGTACGCCGGTCAGGGAAATCGCCCGCTCATAGAGCGCGTTGATATCTACAACCTTCAGCCCTGCTTCCATGAGTCGTTTGCGGATCTCCGGGCGCGCCGGGTTGACCGCAATACCGTGGTCGGTGACCAGCACGTCAATGCTCTCCCCCGGCGTGAGGCGCGTGGTAACGCGCTTCACGACGGTCGGGATGCGGCTTCGCAGCAGCGGCGCGACCACAATGGTCAGGTTGGCTGCCGACGCCACGTCGCAGTGCCCGCCGGATGCGCCGCGCATCACGCCGTCGGATCCGGTGATGACGTTGACGTTAAAATCGACGTCGATTTCCAGCGCGCTGAGGATCACCACGTCGAGCTGGTCGCAGCTTGCCGCCTTGCTGCCGGGGTTGGCGTAGACGTTGGTGGAGATCTCCACGTGGTTCGGGTTGCGCGCCAGCGAGGCCGCCGCCTGGCCGTCAAAGCACTGGGTGTCGAGCAGCTTTTCGATGAGCCCCTTCTCGTGCAAATCCACCAGGCTGCCGGTGATACCGCCAAGGGCGAAGCGCGCCTTCACGCCGCTGCGCTCCATCTTCTCTTCCATAAAGCGGGTGCAGGCGGTCGCCGCCGCGCCGGAGCCGGTCTGCATCGAGAAACCTGGTTTGAAATAGCCTGAGTGCTCAATCACGTCCGCCGCATAGCGGGCAATCATCAGCTCGCGCGGGTTGCTGGTGACGCGCGCCGCACCGACGCTGATTTTCGCCGGGTCGCCCACGCTCTCCACCTGCACGATGTAGTCCACCTGATCCTGCACCAGGCTGGCGGGCATATTCGGGAACGGCACCAGCTCTTCGGTCAGCAGCACCACCTTACGGGCAAAGTGTGCGTCCACCATGGCGTAGCCCAGCGAACCGCAGCACGATTTGCCCTGCGTGCCGTTGGCGTTGCCAAACTCATCGCTGCACGGCACGCCAAGAAATGCCACGTCGATATTCAGCTCGCCATCCTGGAGCAGCTTCACGCGCCCGCCGTGGGAGTGAATTTGTACCGGCTCGTCCATCAGCCCGTGGGAGATGGCCTCCGCCAGCCTGCCGCGCATACCGGAGGTGTAAATTCGGGCGATCACGCCGCTTTGAATATGCTCGATCAGCGCGTCGTTGCAGGTCATCAGCGAGCTGGAGGCCAGGGTCAAATTTTTAAAACCCATCCGCGCCAGCAGCGCCACAACGGTGTTGATCACCCGGTCGCCTTCGCGAAAGGCATGGTGGAAAGAGATGGTCATCCCGTCCTGCAAGCCGCTGCGCATAACGGCTTCTTCGAGGGAGGCGCAAAGCTTACGGTTGTGTTTCGCCTCGCTGTCCGCCAGCCACGGCGTCGCGCTGTGGGCGGTATCAAAAGGCTTCAGATCCCGCAGATGGGGGAAATTCACATGGAGAAGTTCTGTCTGATTCATTATGTCATCCTTACCGACGCACGCCGGAGGCCGCCGCGCGCTCCAGCACCACCTGCGCGTGGTTAATAATCGGTGCATCCACCATTTTGCCGTTGAGCGAGACCACGCCCAGGCCGTTACGCTCGCCCTCTTCTGCCGCTTCAATCACCCGTTTCGCGTGATCCACCTCTTCCTGAGTCGGAGCGTAGGCGTTGTGCAGCAGGTCAATCTGGCGCGGGTTAATCAGCGATTTGCCGTTAAAGCCCATCTTGCGGATCAGATCGACCTCGCGCAGGAACCCGGCTTCGTCGTTAACGTCTGACCACACCACGTCGAAGGCGTCGATGCCTGCCGCGCGGGCGGCGTGCAGCACGGCGCAGCGGGCGTAGAACAGCTCGGTGCCGTCGCCGCGCTCGGTCTGCATGTCCATTACGTAGTCAAAGGCGGCCAGCGCGATGCCGATCAGGCGCGGGGAGCTGCGGGCAATCGCCACGGCGTTGATGACGCCAATGGCCGATTCAATCGCCGCCATCACGCGGGTGGAACCTACTTCACGCCCGCACTCCTGCTCAATGCGCTCGAGGTGGCCTTCCAGCTCGTAGATATCGTCCGGGGTGTCGGTTTTCGGCAGGCGAATCACGTCTACGCCCGCGCGCACGGCGGCCTCCAGATCCAGCAGGCCAAACGGCGTGCTCAGCGGGTTAATACGCACCACGGTTTCGATATCCTGATACATCGGGTGCTGCAACGCGTGGAACACCAGCATGCGTGCGGTGTCTTTCTCGCGCAGGGCCACGGCGTCCTCAAGGTCAAACATGATGGAGTCGGGGCGGTAGATAAAGGCGGTGGAGAGCATGGCGGCATTGGCGCCCGGCAGGAACAGCATACTGCGGCGGAGTTTACTCATTTCAGCGCCCCCCAGTTGATGGCCTGTTCATCGGCGGCACGCAGAAGCGCGCTTTGCAGGCGGGCGCGGATCACACAGTCCAGCGCCCCTTTGTCTTCAATAATGATTAATCCCTGGTGCACGTTCATGGCGCGCAATGTGTCGTTGACCAACTGGCGTATTTGCTCGCCAAACTGCTTAATCACTTCACTGTGGATGACAATCTCCAGCTCACCGTGAGCGGGGGCGATTTTCACCATCAGGTCGCTGGACTCCTGCGTTCCGGCCAGCGCCTCCCTTACAATATTCATGATAAATTCCTGATAGTTATGCGACTTCCGCACTCGCACGATAATGTGCTTCGAGGTGCGCGAAGGTGGAGTCCGGGACAATCTCCCGGATCCGGGAAAACTGCTGTGTCTTGAGTAAACGGCGTACTTCCGAGGCCGAAATGGCGTTGCCGTTGGCTTTGATGCGCGGCATTTCCACCACGTCGATGTGCGAGGCCAGCAGGTCGTGCAGCGTCTGGTTGTACTGGCGGGTGATATCGCAGAACGGTTCCGAACCAATAAAACGGTGCGTGATGCCCAGCGCCGGGGCGATAAAGTCCCGGAAGATCAGCACGTCGATCTCGCTCCACGCCTGCTGCACTTTGCCGGTCTCCTTCAGGAAGTAGGCCGGAAACGTGGCGCGGGAGATGATGTACTGCGAGCCTTCATGCACCACCACGTTCGACAGGTGCGCCACGCCCGCGCGCACCATCTCAATGCGCGCGCTGAACGGGAAGAACGAGGCGTCTTCACGCACCACGAACAGATGCAGAGCATCGCACTGCGCCGCCGCCTGCTCCACCAGATGACGGTGACCGAGGGTGAACGGGTTGGCGTTCATCACTATCGCGCCAATTTTTTCCCCGCCCTTTCGCATCCGGCTTAAGGTACGGCAGTAGCGCACGATCCCTTGCGGAGTGTTCTCCATTAGCACCGCGCTGTTCCCGCTCTGGGCAACCGGCCAGAAACCGCTGCGGCCAAAGCGCTCCTTATTACACGGACGGGTGCAGAGGAAGAGGTGAAAATGGCCGCGCTCCAGCGCCGCATTTTCCACCTCTGCCAGCAGACGCGCGCTGAGGTTTTCCCCACGAAGCTGCTCGTTGACCGCGACGCACTTGATGACGTTGGCAGCAAGCCCGGCGCAACCCACCAGTTGCGCGCCGGACCAGGCTTCAACAAACAGCGTGATGTCGTTGTCCAGGCCAAGGCCGCTGTCTGCCAGCAGGTAGCGGATCTGGCTTAAGCGTTCCGGGTGTTTCGCCACAACGGTGTGGCGAAAATCAATGGGTTGCGATTGCATGCTGCCGCCTTACTCAGTGCGCTGCCGCGAGCCCGACGGCTGGCGCTTCCACGATCACGTTGCTCAGATGACCGATATGCTCGATCTCTACCTCTATGCGATCCCCCTCCTTCATAAACAGTGGCGGGTTGCGCTTTTTACCCACCCCGCCAGGCGAGCCGGTGATGATCACGTCGCCCGGGCTGAGACGGGTGAAGGTGCTGATGTACTCGATCAGCTCCGCCACCTTGTGGATCATGCTGCTGGTGTTGTCCTCCTGCACCATGCGGCCGTTCAGCCAGGTGCGGATCGCCAGGCTGTGCGGGTCCGGGATCTCATCCGCCGTCGCCATCCACGGGCCGAACGCCCCGGTCTGCCGCCAGTTTTTCCCGGCGGTGAACCAGGTGTGCTGCCAGTCGCGGGCGGAGCCGTCCATGTAGCAGCTGTAGCCCGCCACATGACGCAGGGCGTCGTCGCGGCTGATGTTCTCCCCGCCTTTGCCGATGATCACCGCCAGCTCGCCTTCGTAGTCGAACTCGCTGGAGTGGCGCGGCTTCAGCACCGGCTCGTTGTGGCCGGTCTGTGAATCCGGGAAGCGGACAAACAGGGTCGGGGCCGGGTTATGCTGATCAAACTCCTTGCGCTTGTCGGCATAGTTCATGCCCACGCAGAGAATTTTTTCCGGCTGGACAATCACCGGTAAGAAGGTGATGGCGTTCAGCGGTACATCCACCGCGTCGTTCAGAAAACGGGTGGCCTGCGCCAGCCCGTTCCCCTGCAACAGCGCTTTAAGGTCGCCATAGCGGTCGCCCAGGCGGCGGCCTAAATCAATCACGCCCCCGGCCTGAACGATGCCGTAGCTGCGTTTACCCTGGTATAAAAAGCTTGCGAGTTTCATTGTTCTTTCCTGAAAACTTAAACGAGGAAGTTGCCCAGAATCAGCAGTGAGACAGAGACGTTAATCGCCCCGCCGATACGGGTAGCAATCTGGGCGAATGGCATCAGGCTCATGCGGTTGCCTGCGGTCAGGATCGCCACGTCACCAGTACCGCCCTGCCCGCTCTGACAGCAGGAGACGATGGCGACATCAATCGGGTGCATACCAATCTTTTTGCCAACGAAGAAGCCGGTTGCCACCAGCGCGGAAACGGTGCTGATAATCACCAGCAGGTTGCTGACGGTGAACGCCGCCACCAGTTCATGCCATGGGGTAATCGCCACGCCAACGGCGAAGAGAATCGGGTAGGTCACGGAGGTCTGGAAGAAATTGTACACCACCTGGGAACCCTCCAGCAGACGCGGAGAGGCGCCATTACAGAGCTTCACCAGCACCGCCATAAACAGCATACCCACCGGCGCTGGCAGACCAATCAGCTTGTGACCGAGCATGCCCAGCATGTACAGCAGCACCGCCAGCAGCGCGCCGGAGGCGATGGTGGTCACATCCGCTTTGCCGGAGAACGCGGGTTGAGAGACGGTGGCATCGGCGTTGGCGCGGTTAGGCATCAGTTGGCCTTCACCGGTCAGGTGCGGATAGCGTTTACCGAGCTGGTTGAGGCAACCGGAGATGATGATCGCCGTCAGGCCGCCGAGCATTACCATCGGCAGCACGCGGCCGAGCGCCACGCCCTGATCCATGTGCAGCAGGGTGGCATAGCCGATAGAGAGCGGGATCGCCCCTTCCCCGACGCCGCCCGCCATGATCGGCAGAATGATAAAGAAGAAGATCTGGAACGGCTCAAGGCCCAGCGCCAGTCCAACGCCCATGCCGACAATCATGCCGACGATTTCACCGCACAGCATCGGGAAGAAGATGCGCAGGAAGCCCTGGATCAGCACGGTGCGGTTCATGCTCATGATGCTGCCGACAATAATGCAGCAGATATAGAGGTAGAGAATATTGGTGGATTTATAGAATTTGGTCGTGGACTCGACCACCACGTCCGGCAGCAGGCCGTAATAGACCAACGCGGAAGGGATAAAGGTGGCGCAAATTGCCGCCGCGCCGAGCTTGCCGACAATCGGCAGGCGTTTGCCGAACTCACCGCAGGCAAAGCCGAAGAAGGCCAGCGTGGCCACCATGACCACGATGTCGCTCGGCAGTTTTCCGCCCAGGCAATCTATCGCAATCAGCGCGCCCGCCAGAACGAACAGTGGCAGAGGAATAATGCCGATTTTCCAGGTATCCATAATATGCCACCAGCGCTCTTTGAGCGATGGCCGCTGAATATCAATCGGGTCGTGGGTAACAGAGAATGAATCGTCAGTTGTGCTCATAATAAGCCCCTTAGTTATTTTGTGCGTCCAGCTTAGAGTCACAAAGGCTTACTTTATGTGAGGAATGGCATATTAAAAGCGAAGTTTTAATGGCCGCTATGGTTTTAATGGTTTCTTTTATTTAATGTGATTTATGCCTTATTTATTACCGTGGTTTTTATGGTTTCTTTTCTTAACTGAACAAAGAAATAACATTTATTCATTTAGCCTTAAGAGGATAAGACTTTCGAAAAATCTTTTACAGGCTGCGCTGTGCAAGGGATCACAAGTTTTCGGCAAAGCGGGCATCCTGGCCTTAAAAGATGATATATTCAGCCGACCTGTTGATATCTCGCGTGATAGTTATGAAAGTATCGTTTCAGATCAAGCTGTTTATTTCGCTGGTCGCCTTTTTCTCAGTGCTGTTCGCATTACTGGGCGGATATTATTATGTCGATGTCGGCAGGCAGCTTTATCAGGAAATGAGCGCGCGCGCAAAAATACAGGCCGAAGAAATTGCGCTTATTCCTTCTCTGCGAAAAGAAGTCGAACAAAAGGATATCCAGGGCATCCATGACTTTATGCAGAAAATAGCCGCCCGCAGCGACGCCAGTTTTATTGTGATTGGTGACAATAAAGGGCTGCATCTTTTCCATTCCGTGTTTGCCGACCGGGTAGGCAAAACGCTGGTTGGCGGAGACAACGACGAGGTATTACACGGCAAAAGCACCATCACCATCCGCAAGGGCGGGTTAGGCATTTCGCTGCGCAGCAAAGCGCCCATTTTTAATGATGCCGGGCAGGTGGTAGGGATTGTTTCGGTAGGCTATCTCACAAGCTATCTGGACACCATCACCGTCAGCAAGGTGGTTAATATCCTGATTGCCGCCGTGCTGCTGCTTATCGCCCTGTTTATTTTCTCCTGGTTCTTCACCCGCAGCATCAAGAAGCAGATATTCTCTCTGGAGCCGCGCGAAATCGGCCTGCTGGTGCGTCAGCAAAAGGCGATGATGGAATCCATTTATGAAGGGGTGATTGCCATCGACGACGATCTCCGCATTGAGGTGATTAACCAGGCGGCGCGTAAATTATTAGGCTTACGCCAGCCCGCCCGCGAACTGCGGGGTCAACTCATCAGCCAGGTGATCGCGCCCGTCCCGTTCTTTAACGCGCAAACCATGCTTGCGAAAGACACCCACGATGAGATCTGTCGCTTTAACGATCTCACGGTCATTGCCAGCCGGGTGCGGATCATGCTGGAAGATGCGTTGCAGGGCTGGGTGATCACCTTTCGCGATCGCAACGAGATCGACTCGCTCAGCGCCCAGCTCAGCCAGGTGAAGCGCTATGTTGATAACCTGCGCATTATGCGCCATGAACAGCTGAACCGCATGACCACGCTGTCCGGCCTGCTGCATATGGGCCGTTATGACGAGGCGATCCGCTACATACAGGCGCAGTCGGAACACGCTCAGGAGCTGCTGGACTTTATCTCGTCCCGCTTTAGCTCCCCGACGCTGTGCGGTTTGCTGCTTGGAAAGGCCGCCCGCGCGCGTGAAAAAGGCGTTGAGCTGAGCTTCGATCCGGCCTGCCGGGTGGACAAACCCTTCCTGCCGCTGCTCGAATCGGAACTAGTCTCGATCATCGGGAACTTGCTGGATAACGCCATCGAAGCGACCCAACGCGCCCCGCTCCCGCATGCCCCGGTAGACGTGCTAATAAAGTTGAACGAGCAGGAACTGATTATTGAAGTCGCCGACCAGGGCGTCGGCATCACACCGGAGATCCGCGACCGGATCTTTGAGCGCGGCATCACTACCAAAACGCGCGGCGATCACGGTATTGGCCTGTATCTGATTGAAAGCTACGTCACGCAGGCTGGCGGTGCAATTGAAGTTGCCGATAACACCCCACGCGGTGCCATTTTCTCACTGTTTATTCCCGCCACGGGAACGGTCCGGCACCCCGTACAGGAACTGGAAGATACCGACTATGCAACATGAACTTATCGACGTACTGATTGTTGAAGACGAGAACGAACTGGCGCAACTGCACGCGGAGCTTATCGGTAAACATCCGCGCCTGAGGCTGGTGGGGATTGCCGCGTCACTGGCCGACGCGCAGGTACAACTGGAGAGCAAACAGCCGAAGCTGATGCTGCTGGATAACTATCTGCCGGACGGCAAAGGCATCACCCTTATCAGCAACCCGATGCTCACCCGCGCCAACTGCTCGGTGATTTTCATCACCGCCGCCAGCGATATGGACACCTGTAGCCAGGCCATTCGTAACGGCGCGTTCGACTACATCCTCAAGCCGGTTTCCTGGAAACGCCTGAGCCAGTCGCTGGAACGTTTTGTGCAGTTTGCCGAACAGCAGCGCGTCTGGAAGATTGTCGACCAACAGAACGTGGATTCACTCTATCAGCTACAGGCGAAAAATTATCGACTGGACAACGGCAGCAAAGGGATAGAGGAGAACACGCTGGCGCGGGTGCAAACATTGTTTAACAACAAGGCGGCGCACTGCTTTACGGTGGATGAGGTGGTGAGCGAGACGGGACTGAGTAAAACCACCACCCGGCGCTATCTGGAACACTGCGTGGAGGTGGGTTTTCTGACGGTGGAGATGCTGTACGGGAAGATTGGGCATCCGAGAAGGATGTACCGGCGTAGTGCGACTTAACTCCCCTCACCCCGGCCCTCTCCCCAAAGGGGCGAGGGTGAAAAGACGGCTCCGTGCAATCCCCTCTCCCCTTTGGGGAGAGGGTTAGGGTGAGGGGCCCTACTTTAACACGTACCCATACAGTCGCTTGATCCCGTCGGCATCCTTCTCGCTGTAAACGCCCTGCAACTCTGGCGAGAAACCCGGCAGCATATTAATGCCCTCTTCCAGCGCCAGGAAGTAGCGCTGTACTGCTCCACCCCAGACTTCCCCCGGTACCACGCACAGCACGCCCGGCGGGTATGGCAGCGCACCTTCGGCGGCAATGCGTCCTTCGGCGTCACGAATACGCACCAGTTCGACGTTCCCGCGAATGTACTCCTGGTTGGCATCCTGCGGGTTCATCACCACGGCAGGCAGGCTCTCCTGACGGAACATCGCCTTCTGTAAATCCTTCACGTTAAAGCTGACGTAGAGATCGTGCATCTCCTGGCACAGCTGACGGATCGTATAGTCGCGGTAACGCACCGGGTATTTCTGATAGATGGTCGGCAGCACATCCACGAGCGGCGTATCGTCTTCAATATGCTGTTCAAACTGCCCCAGCATCGCCACCAGTTGCATTAGCTTCTCCGCGCTCTCGGCTGGCGTCAGCAGGAACAGGATGGAGTTGAGATCGCACTTCTCCGGCACAATGCCGTTTTCGCGCAGGTAGTGGGCGAGAATGGTCGCCGGAATGCCGAAATCGGTATAGTGCCCTGTTTCCGCATCAATGCCCGGCGTGGTCAGCAGCAGCTTGCACGGATCGACGAAATACTGCTCGCGGGCATAGCCTTCAAAACCGTGCCATTTTGCACCCGGTTCAAAACTAAAGAAGCGACGCTCGCTGGCGATAGCCTGCGTGGGGTGATCCTGCCATGGCCGCCCCGCCACTACCGGTGGGATAAAGGGTTTGATCATATGGCAGTTGGCGATAATGGCCTTGCGCGCTTCAATGCCCAGCTCGACGCACTCAGCCCACAACCTGCGTCCGCTCTCACCCTCGTGGATCTTGGCGTTCACGTCCAGCGCCGCAAACAGCGGGTAAAACGGGCTGGTGGAGGCATGCAGCATGAACGCATTGTTCAGCCGCTTGTGCGGGCAGAAGCGCGACTGACCGCGAATATGGTTATCCTTTTTATGGATCTGTGAGGTTTGCGAGAACCCGGCCTGCTGTTTGTGGACCGACTGGGTCACGAAAATTCCCGGATCGTTCTCGTTCAGTTCCAGCAGAAGCGGAGACGTTTCCACCATCATCGGGATAAATTGCTCGTAGCCAACCCAGGCGGAGTCAAAGAGGATGTAGTCGCAAAGGTGACCGATCTTGTCGATCACCTGACGGGCGTTGTAGATCGTGCCGTCGTAGGTGCCGAGCTGAATGATCGCCAGACGGAACGGGCGCGCCTCGGCGGCTTTCTGCGGCGAGACGTCACGGATCAGTTCCCGCAGCCAGGCCTCATCAAAGCAGTGTTCATCGATCCCGCCGATAAAACCAAACGGATTACGGGCTGCCTCAAGATAGACAGGCGTTGCCCCGGCCTGGATCAGCGCCCCATGATGGTTGGACTTATGGTTGTTACGATCGAACAGCACCAGATCGCCACGGGTCAGCAGCGCATTGGTCACCACTTTATTGGCCGCCGACGTGCCGTTCAGCACGAAGTAGGTTTTATCCGCGTTGAACACTTTCGCCGCGAACTTTTGCGCGTGCTTGGCAGAACCTTCGTGGATCAGCAAATCACCGAGCTTCACGTCGGCATTGCACATATCGGCACGAAACACGTTTTCACCGAAGAAGTCGTAAAACTGCCGCCCGGCGGGATGTTTTTTGAAAAAGGCGCCGTGCTGGTGACCCGGACAGGCAAAGGTGCTGTTTCCCATCGCCACATACTGGCTCAGGGTGTCAAAAAAGGGTGGCAGCAGGTTCTCTTCATACCGGCAGGCGGCAGATTCCAGTTCCAGCAATTCCTGTGCTTTACCCGAGATGATCGCCGTGACACCCTCTGGCACCTCTCCTGGCTCTGTTGAGAACATAAATACCGGTAGCTGAAAGCCCGTACGCTTCAGCAACGCAAGAATGCCGCTGTAGCTTTCAACAACCGTAATGACGACTGCCGCCACATCGGTGAAATCGGTGTTATCCAGCATAACCTTTTCGCGATGCGTAGAAACTTTGGATACCAGCTCACGGCTGACGGCAATTTTCATGGTTTTCATAAGCGCAAATACCCTCACCGAACGGTGAGACAGGAAGGAGAAAATTCGCGCAATCATGTCACCTTTTATTTTCAGGTGCAAGAAGGAATCAGTATGCGTTACGCCTCCCAAAGCTAAGCATAATCAGGGACGGACGTGCCATAATCATGCAATGCCAGTGCTTAAATAACAGGAGTTAAACGTGGTGATTGGACCCTTTATCAATGCGGGAGCCGTATTGCTGGGCGGTGTACTTGGGGCAGTATTAAGTCAGCGGCTGCCGGAGCGTATTCGCGTCTCCATGCCCTCCATTTTTGGCCTGGCGTCGTTAGGGATTGGTATCCTTTTAGTGGTGAAATGCGCCAACCTGCCGGTGATGGTACTGGCGACGCTGCTCGGCGCGCTGATCGGCGAGTTTTGCTATCTGGAAAAAGGCATTAATCACGCGGTAGGCAAAGCCAAAAATCTGATTGCCCGACCGGGCAAGGCAAAGCACGGCACGCACGAGTCGTTTATTCAGAACTACGTTGCGATCATTATTCTGTTCTGCGCCAGCGGCACGGGGATATTCGGTTCGATGCAGGAAGGGATGACCGGCGATCCCAGCATATTGATTGCGAAAGCGTTTCTGGATTTCTTTACTGCCACCATCTTTGCCACCACTCTCGGCATCGCCGTCGCCGCGATTTGCGTACCGATGTTGCTTATTCAGCTGGCGCTGGCCACCTGCGCCACGCTGATCTTGCCGCTGACGACGCCTGCGATGATGGCGGACTTTACCGCCGTCGGCGGCCTGCTGCTGCTGGCGACAGGGCTGCGCATCTGTGGCATCAAGATGTTTGCAGTGGTGAACATGCTCCCTGCCCTGCTGCTCGCGATGCCGCTTTCCGCGCTCTGGACGCACTTTTTCGCTTAAGTTTGCGACGAAATGGTGAGAGAGTGTGCAGCCTGCAACGAAAACAACAAATTTCGTTGACGTCGGAGGGAGGATCGGGTTTAATGCGCCCCGTTGCCCGGATAGCTCAGTCGGTAGAGCAGGGGATTGAAAATCCCCGTGTCCTTGGTTCGATTCCGAGTCCGGGCACCACTATTTAAAGAACCCGCCCAAAAGGCGGGTTTTTGCTTTTTTGACTAGTCCAGTTGTTCAATGCTTCCCCTCTTTTGTTCTTAGACAACGCGGAGCTTATAGCGCTTCGGCGTAATATCCCACGGCTTCATACAGCAAATCGCTGATAGCAGGCGCTTCATTCATGTCGCGAAGCGTTGAGCGCTGTCAATAACAGCATGGAGCAGGAGGGAAACTATGCCAGTACCAATGGTAAAGAAAGGAAAAACGGTTCTTTCTTTATAAAAGAATTTTACGAGCCAGGACTGCAGCGTTTCGCTTGTCTTCTCCCGATCGTCTAAAAGCAAAGCCATTAGAAGATCGGGAGAGACGATTTAGTCATTTTCAGACTTACGGTAACGGAAGGGCTAGATTTGCTCTGGCACAACGCCTAGCGCTTCGGCGATCAGCCATTCAGCTTTGGGCAAGCTATGGGTAAACGCGTTTACCAGAGTGGATGATGCCAGCCCTAAGTTTCGAGAAACGGCAGAAAGCGACATTCCGCGCTTTTTCAGTGCCGCAATAATACCGGCGGAATACCTGTCTGGTTGCATTATGATCATGCCGCCTCCCCATCATAAACTTCTAACCATCGGCGGTACGTAGTCAGCGTGAGGCTTTCATTTCCGCCGCGAAGTAGTTGATCAGGTCATACAGCAGCCAGTTAAGGAATTTCTCTGTTTCTTAGGAAAACCTCTGCTCCGCCAGCATCTGCGTCAGGGCAAGGCTGTGGTGACAAAGCTCTGTGTATTTAGGCCCAATTGGGGACGTTTGCCGAGAGGGTAGCAACGGTCAGGCTTACAACAAGATGGGGAAGGAAAGGTTCAAACGGCGTGTGCTGGAGCAGCATTAGACAAGCGTTGAGTCTGCCGCTAAGCGCCATTTTTAATGTCAGATCTTTACTTTCAATCAGGGTTTAGGCGAACTTTTCGCAGTAGCTGGCGAGGACGGTGAAGTCCGTAACAGCGTTGAAGGGACGGCAAGTAACGAATTTGTTTGAGCGGGGATTTTAGCCATAATGGCAGCCTCCAATAAGTGATTGTTTTAACCACCACCGCAGAGACCAACCTTACGAGTGGTGGCACCGAACTGAGTTGGTCTTACCGGCCTTACTGGACACCGGCGCGTTTTGCGACGCCTCCGCCCGGCCCACCATTGAGATGTAGTCGGATGAACGACATAAAGCGCGTCATATGTCGCCAGTAAGGAATATCTTCAGGAGACCAATCGCGGCACCTGAATTTGCGGGTGCTCGCAAACGATACCGCGTTTAGTTAGCAGCAGCAAGAACTCATCTCATCCATACTTTCTGTACGGTCAGGCTCTGGTACTCGAAGATACACTTCATGTATAGTTATCTATATGATTAACTATAGAGAAAGAGAAATGACTATGGATTTTCTAACAAGTACCATTTTGTCGGGATTACTTTATGACGGATTAAAATCTGGCGTAACGATTAGTGCGGTCTGGTTAAAAGATACTCTTAGAAACTGGCTGATTGACGATAATACTGCGCAAATAATGGCGGATAAAATTACTCAACTGGGCATAAATGATGATTTAAGTGGAAAAGCAATAAAAACCAGAATTGATAACGATCCTGAGTTATTGAGGCTATTAATGGAGATTAAAACTGCACCGCAGACTATTAACCATGTTAGTACTCATCATGGTAGCGGTGATATCGTGCATGGTAATAAAATCATCAATAACTAAAAGTAAGGTCATCAGAAATGAATAATGAATTGCGCTCTTCACATTACGGTTCTGGTGACATTGTCCTTGGTAATAAAATAACATACCCATCAGAACTTACCCCCGAAAACCTATTCCCTATTGCAGAGGACATATTTAGAAAGATACGTAACAGCGATATAGCCACGGCCAAGACCATTATAGACGCTATAAAAAAATTACCTGCCACACCTGTCGCCAGAAAATTTGTAGATGTATTAAATACAGCAATTCTTGCATCAGAAAATGCTTTAACCTCTGGAATTGATGAACTGTATACTCTTGCCAAAGAAGATGATTTATCAGATAAACTAAGAGACGTTGTTTTTTCTGTTATTATGCTTATAGAGTTTAAAAATAACAATCATGAAAATGCTATAGCCATATACTCACAGTCTCCAAAGAAAAAATACTCACACATGTTTTATCTTCAGTGCCTTGCAACTGAAGATGAAATTAACGATTTCTGGAATGAGAACCAGCCTCTCGTTAGTGTAGATGAACTTTATGCAATATCTATAGGTGCCAGCCGGGTAAAAAATCAAATATCAGCAAAAAATTTTGCAACGATCTTAGTTGAAAGAGTACCAACACCTATAAACTCTATTCTGCTTAATTATATTACCGTACTGGAACTTGCAGAAAAATATCACAATATAGATTTACTATCTCTGGATAAAGATGTCTATGATCAAGTAATTAGCTGCATAAATGACACAATCACATTCTTAGAAGCATATCCAGAGAACAAATGGTTGCTTTATTCTTTAAGTAATTTAGTTATGCTTGTTAAAGCAAATCATTATCAACTTATTCAAACAATAGCTAAATATAAGGATAAAATATCAGCCATTAACCAATCTGTTACTGACTTTGTTGATATGCTATTCTCTTTCGATGAAACAGCTCCTCTCACTTTACGTGATATTAAAGAAGATGATGAGTTAACATCAGGCTCTCTGATTGTATTATTAGAGGCCGCTGCAAAAGGAACGTATATTAAGGAAAATATAAAGCAGCTTATTCTGAATACTGATTTAAAACAAGATGATTATATTAAAAACTTGCCTTTCAACTATCAACTTATCTCGTTAAAAGCTAAACTATTATTAAATGATAGTAATGATCACATTAATAAAAATAGAATCAAAGAAGATCTTGCTATTTTCATTCCATTAGCACATAAAGATAAAACATCTCTTTCCGGCAATGGCTTAGTTAATTTATGTGATGATCTACTCTGGTTAGATCTTGCTAAAGAGAGCTGTGATCTTCTCGAACCTCGTTTACCTGAAAATTTATGGCCGTCACGCTTAGTTATAGCCTATTTTGAGTCACTTATTCGTGCAGAAAAGCTAACTACATTAACAGAATGCCTGAGCAGGATAGATAAAACATTATGGGATCACTACACATGGCTCCTTCAGGCCAGAATAGATATTGCATATAACAGTTGGCCTCAGGCAATAATAGCCCTAGAAGAGGCTATTAAGAAAAATGATGATAATTCATACCCTTGGCTTCTACTGATTCGTTGTACCTTAAAAACTGCTCCAGCTACAGCCATTACTATTCTAGAAAGAATACCGAAAACTGTTTTCTCATCTTTCGATACTCATACCTTGTCATTATTGAGACTTATCTCAAATAAAGTAGATCCTCATTTTTCAGAAAAAATAATTTCAGAGAAATTTATTAGCTCGCCACAAAAATTTGCATCTATTCTTTTACAAACACATTTTTCATCTTTAACAGGTTATCAAGCTAAAAAAGCTAATGAATTAAACACGCAATATCCAGATAAAGTTATAAGAGCTATAAAACTGATCCGTAATGGAGTGGAAGAAGAGAAAGTTATTCTTGATATAACACCTGATAAAGAACAAGGTGCCTTATTATCTGCTCACACTGAATATGGAGATCTTCTTGCTAATTTAGCTATAAATGAGGAAGATGTTTATGTCATGGATAGAGTAAAAATAATAGAAGAATTAAATCCTTATCATGTTATTTTCAGATATGCACTAAATATTGTCTCTGAAAAACCAGACATTAACTTCCCGATAAAAAAGATAGAAGTTCCTTCAGACCCAGAGTTAATGTTTCAAAAAATAAAAGACGAATTTTCGCAATATGATCATCAATCAAGAGAAGAACATATTATCAATTGTCAGAATGTGCCTTTATATCTTAAAGCTAATGAACTTGAAAAAGGAAAACCTGTAAAATCTATTTTGAAGCTACTAACCTCTCAGAGAGTCAATAAATCTTTATCATTACCCGAGGGTGAAGTCGATCATCCAGAACAATTTATTACTGATATTCATGGTATCATTTATTTCGCTTTAACGCATTCAGACATAACATTACGCAAAAGTAGATCCAAACTAATAATCACAAATGAGACTAAAACTTGCATTGATAATTGGTTAACTGAAGTTGAAAATCCTTCTTATCTATCTATCGGTGTGCGCGATGATCATCTTTTTAGGATAACGGCAGAAGACATTCAAAGTTCAACAGCATCCATTCGTGACTCCCTGAATAACTTACTTGACTACTGCGAAGTTCACTCAGTTCCGGTAGCGGATACGCCAGATACTTTATTAAATGTAAAAGAGTTTTTAGACGCATCTGTCTATTCTACAATGAAATATGTTCTGTTCACAAAAACACCATATTTTATTATTGATGACTCCTTTAGTGCCCTGACAAAGTCTTTAGACTCTGAAATAAAGATAGTAAATTCGATAGTGTTTACATCCCATCTCTTAGAGCATCTACCGCTACCTATAAGGTTAAAAAATTTCCAATGTCATGTAGAAACTTATCTTCCTATGTATATAAGCTACAAGGATTGTATTGCATTGGCAAATTCAGATGATGAACAACATGTCACTTTAGTGACTAAAATATTTCAAATACACGCCAATCCATTTAATAACTTTAATAGCTTATGTTCATTGTTTACTCATGCTGTCTCTTTGCCATTATTTTCAGTTTATATCAACCATTATAAGAAAAGAAGACCATTATCTCTGGATAACGCTATAATTGTATTATTCAATACTTGTTGCCAAGGTGTCGTTAATGCTTCCGATGGACGTACCGCAGAGGAACGTTTAGTAACATTTACTAAGCTTATTGTTGATGACCGTATATACCCTCAAGGATTTATTTCATTTATTTTTTCAATTTTCAGTTCATTTGCACAGGGCCATTTTCTTGATATTAGCTATATGAACAAACTAATAAATGACGTTAAAACAAAAGAATCACTCGGGGTCAACTCAACTATGGCAAATGAAGCTTCTAATTAAAGTTAAATTTTCCCCAAAAAAAATCAGATGTATAGCAGCTATATTAATAGCTGCTATGCTTCATCAAAAATAACCATATAAAAGTGTAAATAATCCACTATTATATTTTTGATATCACAAATCAGGAATAAACCCTTCTTCCCGCAGAACCTTAATCACTCCACGTATCAGATACGAATTAGAAAATTTCGCCGTATAGGTACGCGCCCCTTCTTCTACAGGCTGGAGCAGTCCCCGTTCAATTAGTTTACCAAGCTGGTAAGTCACCTGCGTCGGTTTCAGATCAGGCAACACAGCACGTAGATCGCCCGCTTTTATCGTCCCCAGTTCAACCGCACGTTTCAGAACCTTTGATTCCAGCGGATTTATCAACCCTCTTTCCGACGAAAAATCGATGGCCGGATACAGGATCTTTTCGCTCAGGAAAGCGTGGTTCGTCAGTTGATCGACTTTCTTCAGCTCAGAGGAGATCCCCGAAAGCACATATAAGCACCATTCTTCCAGCCCCTGCTCTGTTCCCTTATCGGCTAACGAAAGCATGGCGTAATAGCGTTCCCGATCGTTACAGAATACGGCTGTCGGATTGAGAACCCGACCACCTGTCTGAACGTTAAAACCATACTTGATAAGCAACGCATAGGTCAGCAATCTGACCGTTCTGCCATTACCGTTGCCAAAGGGATGTATCCAGCCGAAACGATGATGTACCAGCGCAATCTTCATCAAGTCATACTTTGGCTTATCGGCGCGGTTAATAAAGGAGGTCAGTTCCGCCATATAATCAGGGACGCGGATGTGGTCCGGCGGCAAATGGTCAGACTGAGCGATGCTGACGTTATGTTGCCGATATGCACCGGGCGTTCTGTCGCCTTCCTGTTGCAATCCGGCTACCGCCAGACTATGCAACTCGCGGATAAAATATTCCGTTATCTCATCGCCGTTGCTCAGATATCCGTCGATGTACTCCATCGCGGCTTCAATATTGTTGATTTCTTTGAGCTGATCCGTCGAACTCTGCGTTCCTTCAACCTTGCTTTCAACATAGTCGGCAAGCGTGGTGTGGTTTCCCTCAATTCTTGCAGAACCAAGACTCTCCAGCATGTGGAATACGGCCTTCAACTGCGCAAACAGGATAGGATGAACGTCGGTTTCCAGCCGCAGGTGCCGGAGCAGCTCCAGCTCCGTCAACGCGTCGACCAAAGGGGAGTCAAAGCTGGGGTTCAGAAGTGAGAGTTCAAAGTGATTGAATTGAGCCATGATGTTTAGTTATCTCAACTGGTGTATGGAGATATCTCAAAAGTATAGCAAAAATATTAATATAATCCACAGATTAGAAAGAGCACCGTTTCTAATTATCTCAAAAAGCGTTATTCCAACATATCAAATGTAAGTTTGAAAGATGTTCAATGCGAAGGGGGATAGAGTTTGCCTGCGCAATGCAGCATGGATTTTTTAGCGCCGCTATGCGTGGAGTTCCGGGCGTTATGTGTGGAGTTCCATCCACTATATGTGGACCTCAGACCGTTATGTGTGGACCTGACTCCACACATAACGAAGCCTAATTCGCTAAATAATGATTTTTCGTGATAACCCTCACAAAACCAAAGTGATTTTTTATGGGGCCTTCGTGGGGGCGCTGTTTGCGAGAAATATCAACAAAACCAATAATAAACAGCATGTTAATCGTGGATATGTTCCCGAGTCCGGGCACCAAAATTTATATTAACGGACCTCCACGGAGGTCCGTTTTTGCATTCTGAGCCCGCCAGAATCACTACTTCTGCATTCCCTTAACGACACCCTGACCACTGCGTCAGCAGCGCATGCAGTTTAGCCGGCTCCAGAGGCTTGCGAAGCACCAGGTACCCCTCCTGCTCCGCCTCCAGCAGAACCGGTGAATTAAATTCGCCGCTGACTATCGCGCCGCTCATATCCGGCAGACGGTCAAAAAGCGCTTTCAGGATATCGAAGCCGCTTTCGCCGGATCGCAGGCGCTGGTCGCACAGCACGGCGAACGGCGTAAAGCCGTCGTCGATGATGGCAAACGCTTCTTCAGCGGAGGCCGCACAGCGTACATCGATTCCCCAGACGCTCATCAGGCTCTCCCAGGCAGACGTCACCAGCGGGTCATCATCGACGACCAGGCAGGAACCGTGCAGCGGTGCATAGCGTACCGGCGTGGCGGTGTTATCAGCGGCGGGCGGGGTGTCCAGCGCGCTATCTTCGCCAGCATATTGGGTAAAGCGCATCCAGAAGCGGGAGCCTTTCCCTTCAATGGATTGCATCCCGTATTTCACCTTCATCAGCTTGGCACAGCGGGCGACTACGGCCAGTCCCAGCCCGTGTCCGGCGCTGTCGATCTTCCATGCCAGCTCGGGGCGGTAGTAAGGTGAGAAGATTTTGCCCTTCTCTTCATCGGCGATACCGACTCCCGTGTCCCACACCTCCACCATACACTCGTCACCGCGCGGTCGGATGGCGACCAGCACCCCGCCCTGGAGCGTGTAACGAAGGGCGTTTTGAATCAGGTTAATCAGGGACTGTCGTACCAGCAGCGAATCGCCCATCACGTAGATACGGCGTTTAGGCCGCCGGATGCACAGCCTAAGCGCGCGGCTGTTGGCCTCTTCGCGAAACAGCGTGATGACCGAGTCGAGCAGAGCACCGATATCCACTTTGGTCGGGACAGAGAGGACATTCCCGGATTCTATTTTGCTCAGATCGAGCAGAGAATTGAGCATTAAATGTACCGAGCGAACGCTCTGCTGCAGGTCAAGAAGCTGTGGCGTCAGGCTGTCGTCCCGGTTTCGGTGGAGGATGGCTTCGATCAGAAAGCCCATAGCGTGTACGGGCTGGCGCAGATCGTGGCTGGCGGTGGTCAGAAACTGATTTTTATCCAGCAGTGCCTGCTCCGCGTCCTCTTTGGCCTGACGAAACTGTTCCGCCAGGCGTGAGCTTTTTTCCTCAAGCAGTGCCTGCTGAATAAAGAACGCATGGGAAGTTAACGCATGGCGGTAAATTGCGAAGCCGTAAAGCAGATTCAGCATGAGCACGATGAACATCAACTCATCCAGCCGCCAGATAATACCGAGGTTCAGCACCCCCCAGGAGGCGAAGAAAAAGCGCGTAAAGGTGCTGATGACCGGCGTCAGATGCGTCGCATTGGCGGCGACGATAGCGGCGATGCTGATATTAAGTAACAGGAAAAAGTCAAAATTCTGCGTCTGTGGGGTAATTAAATAGAGCGAAGAAATGCCCAGCCCGTGAATAAAGGCGATATTATTAATACGCGGAAGCCAGCGTCGCAGGACGTCCCTATCACCGTTTTCTTTCGCTTCACGCTGATAGCGTCGGTGCAATAGTCTTATCGCCACGGCACATAGCAGATAAATAATTATCCAGATAATCGTTGGGCCGAGGTCGTCCCCAAGCATATAAATCCAGATGGCGAAAGGAATACCCACAAAGGGCACAGCACTAAAGCTAAATACCAGCCGCAGAAAGGTGTTGTTTAGCAAACGGATCTGCGCCGGAGCAGAGATACCTTCGTTTTGTAAGCTCTGGAAAAACCTCATTCCGACGGTTCCTGCTTGCCGTGCAGAAGCGTGATGGCTTCGACCCGGCTGTTAACACCTATCTTTTTCAATATATTGCTGATGTGTTCTTTGACCGTGGGCTCAGAAATTGAAAGCTGTGCGGCGATTCGTTTATTTGGCAGGCCGCGCATAATCATATTTAATACGTCTATTTGTCGCGGCGTTAAGTTAAATTTACTTAACTTCTCATTATTTGCCTTAACGGAAATTTCGTTTCCCTCAGGATACCAGGTCTGATTATCAGTGAGTGCGAAAACGGCCCGCGAGAACATCTCAGGTGGCTCGCTTTTCAATACAAAACCGTGTCCCCCGGCGGCATTAACTTTGCGCCAGATGTCATTATTGTCATCCCCGCTGACCACCAGGAGTCGTACCTGTGGGTAAAGTTGTTTTACTTCTTTGAGTAATTTCAGGGCCGTTCCGGAAGAGAGCCAAAAATCGATTACCAGCAAACGTGGCGGGCCATGATCCCTAATTTGGCGGTAGCAATCATCCTCATTCGTCACCACACACGCCTGTTTAAACTGGCAATGTGTAATCAGAAAATTGGCGATGCCGCTTGCTACCAATGGATGGTCATCAACGACTAACGCATAATTCTGTCCCAAAGGAGCCTCCTTTTACCTTCGCATATCTTAGAGTACAGATGAATTATTATCTACCCACCCTACTTTAAGAGGGTTTTTTCGATTAGGAAAGAGAAATATATTATTCGCTGATTTGGGTAAAAGAAAACATAAATACAATCAGTGGAATTAACTGGTTGGATATCAAGGATAATTTATGAAAAAACCACTAATCGTTTTAACCGTTACGTTGATGCTAGCCGGTTGTTCCACGTTGAAAACCGATCAGGCTATTCCACTCCTGCAAGCGGAGACCGCTAAAATGCTGGGACTGGGCTCATCGGATGAAATAACCGTGACCAACGTTAATGGCGCCCAGCCGGACGCACTGGGAGGACAAAAACTGTCTTATCGCGCCACGACAGAAAAAGGGCGTATTTTCGATTGTTCATCAATGATGATGCCGGGGATTTTAGGATCCGCACCGAAGCTAAGCGCGCCAACCTGTACACCTGTTGTCACACATAAATAATTAACGCCGCATCAAAAGGCGTACATAAATAACGCCTTTTACATTTTCTGACGTATCTGAGTTTTCATAAAAACGATTTTCCAGACATCACGCTAATGAGTACGGAGATAGCCCGTGAATAACTCTACATCGCATGCTTTAGCGGTTAAGACGCCGCTTTCCAGACTTTACCTCGCTCTATTTTCCGCGCCGCTGTTACTGTTTTTACCTGCCGATATCGCGCGTGCAGCCGATGCCTTTTTTGATGGCGACTCGCGTATTACCGAAACGCTGGGTTACACCGGAGATGTTTATGTTGGACGTAATCAACGCGGAAACCTGCTGATCGATAATGGCAAAATCACCGCCTATAACATCAATATCGGTCGGCTGTTCGACGGCAAAATTTATGAAAGCGTGGTCACGGTCCGTGGGCCAGACGCTGAGCTTAACGCGGTGAACGATCGGTACGTCCTGCGCGGCGACCTGAATCTTGGCCTCGGCACCCTGCGAGTCGAAGAGGGCGCGCTGGCGAGCGCAAAGGAGATCGTTGTCGGCACCATCCGGGGCTACGACAGCCACCTTATCGCGACGGGTGCCGGCTCTCGCGTGACCAGTAATTTTCTGAGCGTAGGCACCGATCTGGGCGCACGCTCCACGCTGGCAATTGAGGACGGTGCGGCGCTCAATACCGCCTACGATGCGCGCATCGGGAATGGTACCGGGCCGGGTGAAACCGACACGCTGAGCCCGAAAGCCACCGTCACGGGGAGTGGCTCACAGTGGAACGTTGGCCGTACGTTGACGCTTTATGGCGACCTGGACGTACTGAACGGCGGAGCGGTTAACGTTGGCGGCGTGCAGGTGGCGGGCGTCTCCGGCGCAGGGAAAACCGCCGAATTGGTTATTGCGGGCAAGGACTCGCGCTTTACCAGCGGCAGCAGCGTGAGCGTGGGCGATTACGGCAATGGCGTGCTGTCTGTGATTGACGGCGGTTCATTTTCCGCTGGCAGCAATGCGCTGATCGTGGGGACATCGGGTTCCGGCTCGAACCGGGGTGCGCTCATCATCGGCAGCCGCGGCAATATGGACACCGGCACGGGTTTAACTGAGCCAACGCCTGGCACGGCGGGCGGCGCAGGTACCCTCGATGCGAAGACGGCAATCAGCCTGCGTGGCGGACTGTTCGGCAGCTATGTCTACTTCAACCATACCGACGGAAATTACATCTTCAGCAACACGATGAGCGGTGAAGGTGATGTGATCAACACCTCCGGGCAGACGACGCTGAACGGCGATCTTTCCGCACTCAAGGCGAACGTAACCGCGCGGGGCGGTAAAGTTATCATTGCCAGCAATATTAATACCCAGCCAGAAGACGATATTTTTGATGTTCAGACGCTTAGCGCCGAGAACGGCGGTACGCTGATCCTCAACGCGACGGCGGGTTCAGACGTCAGCGACGGGGTCGGTTACAGCAGCGCCGCGTCAATCAAGTCCGGCGGCACGCTGGGCGGCAACGGCACGCTGGGCCAGACCGAGATCCTGTCTGGCGGGCATATCTCGCCTGGCGACGGCAATATCGGTACGTTGACGCTGAAACGCTATCTGAACTTTATCGGCGAATCCTTCTATGACGTGGATATCGCGGGCGATGGCAGCAGCGACCAGCTACTGGTATCGGGCAAAACCACCATCAGCGATCGGGCTAAGGTACAGGTCACCGCGCTGGATCCGCAAACCAGCTATAAAACGGGCCAAAGCTACCGCATTTTGACCTCCGACGGGGGAATTGACGGTGAGTTCGCAGGAGCGATTTCCAAATCCGCCTTCCTGGACGTGGCGCTTGAGCAAAGCACCAACGCCGTCGATCTGACCATCGCGCAGAAAGAGACCGGAGGCGAAAATCCTGGGGGCGAGAACCCGGGCGGTGAGAATCCCGGAGGCGAGAACCCGGGCGGTGAGAATCCTGGCGGCGAAAACCCGGGCGGTGAGAATCCTGGCGGCGAAAACCCGGGCAGCGGCAAGCCGGGCATTTTCCAGACCGTGGCCCAAAGCAGCAACCAGTGGAATACCGCTGGCGCGCTCTCCACGCTGACGCAAAGTGGCCCGTCGCTGGCGCTGTATAACTCGCTGTTGCTGCTGAGCGCGCCGGAAGCGCGCGAGGCGTTCAACCAGCTGTCTGGCGAAGTTTATCCATCAATGCAGTCCAACCTGATCGCTGGCAGCACGCAGGTGTTTAACGTGTTAAACCAGCGTATGCAGCGCGCGTTTGATAACGACAGCCTGCCGATCCCACCGTTAGCCATGTCGCTGGTGCAGCAGCCGGAGCCGCAAAACAATGGCGTCTGGGGCCAGACCTTCAGCTCCTGGAGCCGAAACAGCGGCGACGGAAACGTGGGCAAGCTGGACGGCAACACCACCGGCTTCCTGCTGGGGGCAGATCGCAAGCTGGCGGACCATAACGTGCGTGTCGGCGGCTACTTCGGCTACAGCCGGGGTGATTACGACGTCGACAGCCGTCGCTCCTCAACGGATACCGACAACTATCACCTTGGCCTGTATGCGGCGGGTCAACAGGATGCGTTCTCCCTTCGCGGCGCGCTGGGTTACACCTGGCACAAGATCGAGGGCGAGCGCAATGTTGATTTCAGCGGCTTCTCGGATCGGCTGAAGTCAGATTACGACGCTAACTCGCTGCTGGCGTTTACCGAAGCGGGCTACCGTTTCGGCCAGCCAGACAGGAATATTGAGCCGTTCGTCAATTTATCTTACATCCGGCTGCATACCGACAGCTTCAGGGAAGACGGCGGTGCCGCTGCGCTGAGCGTCCGTAACGAAACGATGAACACCTTCTATTCCACACTCGGGGTGCGCGGTGTGACCGAGCTGCCGAAGAACGTTAACCTCTACGGTTCGCTGGGCTGGCAGCACGCTTATGGCGATAAGAATACCTCTTCGCGCATGGCGTTTGCGGGCAGCGACGCGTTCATTACTCAGGGGCAAGCCGTGGATGAGGACGTAATGGTGGGTGATATCGGCGTGAGCGTACAGCTGTCGCGTGCTGCGACGCTGGATGTGGGTTATCAGGGACAATATGGTGCGGATACCCGCGTCAACTCTGTTAACGCCAATCTGCGCTGGTCGTTCTGAATTATTTCCATTAAAAGAACCCGCCCTCGTGGCGGGTTTGTGCTTTTGGCTTCTGACGAAGCTAGGGATCGTTCCCAGCCGCGTCCAGCAGTTTGTTTTTGAAGATAAACAAACACGCCTCGTTGAAGTTCCCTGCCCCTAACCGCTCCGATAGCGCCGTTCGCTTGCGATAGAGGCTTTTAACCGACATATTCAGCTTATCTGCAATCTCTTCCATTGACCTCCCTGCCTTCAGCAACCGGAGCATTATCGCTTCATGTCTACTCAGCCGTAAGTTAAGCAGCCATTTGGTTGTCAGACGCCAGCCTTTCATATCAAGCACCAGATTGAATAACGACGCCATATCCTGAGGCGTAAGCGACGTGTTCATAAACAGCTTCATACTGTGCAGATCCTCCTCTCGAGGGCGCATATCCAGCATAACGCAGCAGATCGTTTTTCTCGTTCTGGCCGGATGGCGTATCAGGTAATCATATAAACGGAGCGGCGTACGGCTATCAATCAGTACAGTATATTCATTTGCGTCGGTATCAAATATGTTTCTGTCTATCGAACAGAGGCAAATTATATCCGGGAAAAATAGCCGCATCCCCCTGACAAGGAAACAATCCTGAGTCACTAACACTATTGAAGTCGCCACTAATCATCCCTTTTAGATTAAAGCAAGCCCGCCTCTTAAGAAACAAGGACGCTTTCGTTTATAGCGCTTTACATTAACGGCAAATGTTTTCTGGCTTTGATCATCCCTCAATATGACATTGGTGAGCTAGACTTTTTGCAGACTATCACTCAATGCCTGTCGTTAATTATAAATAAAAAAGAATTTCAGAAAAGTCACTTCTCTGAACATTAAGAATTTTTGTCATGAAACTTCCCAAACATGCCCCAGAAAGTACTTTAATTAACTCAGCAGAACTTCATTCCAAATATAAAAAAACTGCAAACAGCAAAAGGAAAAACATTTAATATCAATCAGTTAAAAAGAACAATCCTGCACTAAATTATCTAAAAAACTTACTTCTTCCAGAATTATCTCAAAACCTCCCAGCCGCTTTTCAACTTATTTATCCCCCAACACATCGGGTGTACATTAAGCCCAATCAGACCACTGAGATGACGGCGCATAATTACCTTTAAGTAAGTACCCCATAACGTAGCATCATTCAGATTTAATGTTCTCCTTTATGCCCTTTAACGCAGAGTTAAAAGGCGGCCGTGTTATGCAATGGATTCACGATAAACAAATGGCAAATAGATATGGAAAGATCGCTTAGCTTCACTACGTTATTCTTTTATCGCACCACAATATTATTGCTCCTGCTTTTACTCTTTCCTGTTCTGGTTCAGGCTGATGAATCCGTTTATGAGCATCAGATACAACAGGCACGTAACGGTAATTACGCTCTGTTTCTTGATTACCTACAGCGCTATGAGCAACAGCATGCTTTAACACCTGGACAGGTTGCGGACTGGTTACAGGTAGCCTCCTGGGCAGGACGCGATGATGAGGTTATTCGAGTCTGGCAGCGTTATGGTATTTATATGCCGCTGCCCGCTCGCGCCATCGCTGCTGTCGCCCAGTCCAGAAGAAACCAAAAAGCCTGGCCATCCGCCTTATCGCTGTGGAAAGAGGCGCTCAGCCTTGCGCCGGATAACGACGATTACCGCATCGGCTATGTTAAGACCCTGGCCGATGCCCGCAGAGATCGCCTCGCGCTTTCGAAAGCCCGGCAGCTGGTTAAGGACGATCCTTCTCCCGCGCACCTTGAGACGCTCTCCTATGTCTGGATGCGCCAGGGAAAAAACGGGGACCGGCTGCTGGCGGACATGCGCGCGCTGAACGCCGCACCAGGGAATAACGCCCTTCTTCGCGAGACGATCGATGCGCTAACGGATAACCGGGTAAGCACACCCGCACTCTGGCTGTCGCAAAGCGCAGCGATGTCCCCCGCGGAGCGTCGCCGCCTTGAGCGTAACGCCGCGGCTGAAAAGGTACGCCTGGCGGATGTGCCTGGCAGAACGGAAAAAGAGCGGCTGCGGCTGGCACAAAACGCATTAGATCGCTATCACGTCCTGCTTTCCCGCTGGCAAAACGAACCGCAGGCGGCTGAAGACATCATCCTTGCCCGTATCGATCGGCTTGGCGCGCTGTATGCGCAGGGTGATTACCGGCAGGTTATTAGCGAATATGAGGCGCTGACGACCGCACAGCATCCGGTGCCAGACTGGGCCATCGGCTGGGTGATCTCTGCATATTTGCAGGAGAAAAACACCGTCGCCGCCTTCTCGCTTGTACAACGCTATCCACACTACGCCTCCGATCCGCAGGATGAGGAGCATGCGCTTTTCTACGCCTGGCTGGATACGGGGCAGTATCAAACCGCCCGCCGCTACGTTGAGCGCGAGACCCGCAGCGTTCCCTGGACCCGCTACGATTTCGGATCCCCGACCGCTCAGCCGAACGATCGGTGGCTCACCGGACAGTCACTCAAACTTAACTATTTGCTGGCGACCAACGCCCTGCCCGAGGCCGAAAAGCTGTCGTATCGTCTGGCGTCAACGGCGCCGGGAAATCAGGGATTACAGATTGATTATGCCGCCCTGCTTCAGGCCAGGGGCCTGCCGCGCGCGGCCGAGCAAAAGCTTAAACGAGCAGAGGCGCTCGAACCCACGAATCTGGAGCTTGAAAAACAGCAGGCTTACGTCGCAATGGACCTTCAGGAGTGGCGCCAGATGGATTTACTGGCTGATGACTTAATTGCTCGCGCCCCCGCCGATCGCAGCGCCCGCCGCCTGGACAGGCTCAGAGCGGTCCACCATATGTCAGAGCTGCGTCTGAACGCGGGTAAAGGATTGCACTCAGATAACCCCGTCAGCGGTAGCCACGACATGAGCTGGGACGCCACGCTCTATGGCCCACCCGTGGCGGATAACTGGCGGCTATTTGCTGGCGCCCGCTATGCACAGGGGAATTTCGACGAAGGTAAAGGCATCAGCCGCCACCTGTTGGGCGGCGTTGAGTGGCGCCCACGTGACCTCACGCTCGAAGCCGAGCTCTCCAGCAACCGCTATCACGGCACAAACAGGCCGGGCGCACGGCTCTCAACAACCTACAGCCTGAGTGATAACTGGCAGGTCAGCGGTAGCCTCGAGCGCTTATCACGCGCGACACCCTTACGGGCATTACGCAATGGGATCAGCGCCAACCGGGGTGAAGGTGGGGTGCGCTGGTATCAAAACGAGCGACGTGAATACCAGTTCAACGCCGCCGTCAGCCGCTTCTCAGACCACAACCGCCGTCAGGAATACACCCTCTCTGGGAAAGAGCGTCTCTGGCAGACCCCGACCCTGACGCTGGATCTCGAACCGGGGATCGCCGCCAGTAAAAACAGCCTGCGGAATACGCTCTATTACAACCCGGCACGGGATCTGTCCGTGACGGCAGCCCTGTCCGTTGACCATGAGATGTACCGCCACTACGACACCCTCTGGAACCAGCAGTTCGTGGCAGGCGGCGGCAGCTACTGGCAGAAAAATCAGTCGCCTGGCGCCATTACCCTGCTGGGTTACGGGCAACGCATTCAGTGGAACAACGTTGTCGATACTGGCGTGATGCTGAACTGGGATAAACGCCCTTACGACGGCAAACGCGAGAGCAATCTCTCCGTCACGTTAGATGCGACTTTACGCTTTTAAGGATGAATATGCTGAATACACGTTTTTCTGTAAGCCTGATCGTCATCGGCTGGCTCTGCCTCAGCGCGAGTCTCTGCGCGCAGCCGCTCTCCTTTATGGCTCCTGAAGAGAGGCCGCAGCTGGAGGCCAGCAAACCCTGGCCGGAGAATCAGTTTCTGGTCCTGGCCTACCACGACGTCGAAGATGATGCTGCCGATCAGCGCTACCTCTCCGTTCGCACCAGCGCGTTAAACGAGCAGATAAGCTGGCTTTTGCACAACGGCTATCACGCCATCAGCGTGCAGGACATTGTGGATGCGCATGAAGGAAAAAAAGCGCTGCCGCCGAAAGCCGTTTTGCTCAGCTTCGACGACGGCTACAGCAGCTTTTACACCCGCGTTTGGCCCCTGCTTCAGGCCTGGAACGTTCCTGCGCTGTGGGCGCCGGTGGGCAGCTGGGTGGATACGCCGGCAAATCAAAAAGTTAACTTCGGCGGTCTGATGACGCCCCGCGATCGGTTCGCGACATGGGACATGGTACGCGATCTCAGCCGCTCCCCGCTGGTTGAAATCGGCTCGCATACCTGGGCCTCGCATTACGGCATCCCGGCCAACCCGCAGGGAAGCCGTGAACCCGCTATCGCCAACCGTTTTTTCGATAACGCGACGGGGCATTACGAAACCGATGAACACTTCAACCAGCGGATCGCCGCAGACGTACGGAAAGTCACCGAAAAAATCACCCAGGTGACGGGAAAAGCGCCGCGTGCCTGGGTGTGGCCCTATGGGGCTGCCAACGGTACATCGCTCGCTATCGCCCAGAAACAGGGCTATCAGCTGGCCTTTACCCTGGAGGACGGGCTGGCAAACGTGCGCGACCTCGGCAACATCCCGCGCCTGCTGATTGCCGGAAATCCGTCGATAAAAACCTTTGCCAACACGGTTAGCCGCGTTCAGGAGTTTGACCCGGTGCGCGTCATGCATGTTGATCTCGATTATGTCTACGATCCCGATCCGACCCAGCAGACGAAAAACATCAACAAACTGGTCCAGCGGGTCTACGACATGAAAATCAGCCATGTGTTTCTCCAGGCGTTTTCGGATCCGCGGGGCGACGGCAGGATCGGCGCGCTCTATTTCCCCAACCGCCGGCTTCCGGTCCGGGCCGATCTCTTTAATTTTGTCGCCTGGCAGCTACAAACCCGCGCGGGAGTGAAAGTCTTTGCGTGGATGCCGGTCCTCTCTTTCGATCTCAGTCCAGCCCTGCCGCGCGTGCAGCGCCGGGATCGTCAAACGGGAGAGTTGACCGTGGCCGCCGAGCCCTATATCCGGCTCTCCCCCTGGAGTCCACAGGTTCGCCAACAGGTGACGGAGATCTATGAAGATCTGGCCCGCTATGCCAGCTTCAACGGGATCTTGTTCCATGACGACGCGGTGCTGACGGACGTTGACGATGCCGGGCAGGAGACGACGCGCCAGAAAAGCCAGCAGCTTATCGGGTTTACCCAGGCCCTTAGCCAGACGGTGAAGGACATCCGTGGCCCGCAGATCAAGACCGCGCGCAATATGTTCGCCCTCCCCATTCTGCAGCCCGAAAGCGAAGCGTGGTTTGCGCAAAATCTGGATGATTTTCTGTCGGCCTACGACTGGACGGTGCCGATGGCAATGCCACTGATGGAGTCCGTCCCGGCAGAAGAGAGCAATGCCTGGCTGACGCGTTTAGTCAACGCCGTCGCCGCACGCCCCGGCGCGCTGAATAAAACGATTTTTGAGCTACAGGCCAGGGACTGGGCGCAGAAACCGCAGCGTGCCGTAGCCGATGAACGTCTGGTGGAGTGGATGCAGGTGCTCCAGCTGAACGGCATCAAAAATTACGGTTATTACCCCGACGACTTCCTCAACAACCAACCTGATATTTCGCGTATCAGGCCTGAATTTTCTTCGTACTGGTATCCTGACAATGACTGATCGCATTATCGCCTTCTCTATTTTGTGTCTGGTATTCGGGTTGCCGTTAGGCGTAGCCGCGCTGTTTACCGGCGAACTGATTCTGGACTTTGTCTTTTTCTGGCCGCTGTTTATGTCCGTGCTCTGGGTAACCGGCGGCCTCTATTTCTGGTTTCAGCTTGAACGGCACTGGTCGTGGGATAACGCAACACCCGCGCCTGCCTTAGCCGGTGAACCGTTAATCTCGATTCTTATTCCCTGCTTTAATGAGGAACGCAACGCACGGGAGACCATTAGCGCCGCGCTGGGTCAGCGGTACTGGAATGTTGAGGTTATCGCCATCAACGACGGCTCTTCGGACAATACCGCGCAGGTGCTGCATCAACTGGCGCAGGAGCAGCCGCGCCTGCGGGTGATTAATCTCGCGGAGAATCAGGGGAAAGCCGTGGCGCTCAAGGCTGGTGCGGCGGCGGCCCGGGGCGATCTGCTGGTCTGCATTGACGGCGACGCCCTGCTCGATCGCGATACGGCCGCGTATCTGGTGGCACCGCTGATTCAGTATCCCCACGTTGGGGCCGTCACCGGAAATCCGCGTATTCGCACGCGCTCAACGCTGATTGGTCGTATTCAGGTGGGCGAGTTTTCTTCCATTATTGGTCTTATCAAGCGAACGCAGCGGATCTATGGCCGGGTCTTTACGGTCTCCGGCGTCATCGCCGCCTTTCGCCGACAGGCGCTGGCGGATGTCGGGTACTGGAGCCCGGATATGATCACAGAGGACATTGACATAAGCTGGAAGCTTCAGCTGCGCCACTGGGATATTTTTTTCGAGCCGCGGGCGCTGTGCTGGATCCTGATGCCGGAGACGCTCAAGGGGCTGTGGAAACAGCGTCTGCGCTGGGCTCAGGGCGGTGCAGAGGTGTTTCTGGTTAACCTGCGCAAAATGGCCCGCTGGGAGCATCATCGGATGTGGCCCCTGTTTCTCGAGTACGCGCTGTCAACGCTGTGGGCGTTTGCCTATGGAGCGACCGTGGTGTTGTTCATTCTTAGCCATATTATCCCTCTTCCCGCGAACCTGGCCGTTGCGAGTCTGTTTCCCCCGGCGTTTACCGGGCTGCTGCTGGGGGTGATGTGCCTGCTGCAATTCCTCGTCAGTTTGTATATCGAGCGGCGCTACGAGCGGAAAGTGGCAGGCTCGCTGTTCTGGGTGATTTGGTTCCCGATGGTGTACTGGATGATTGGCCTGTTTACCACCCTCGTGGCATTTCCGAAAGTCATGCTTAAACGTAAACGCGCCCGCGCGCGCTGGATCAGTCCGGACCGGGGAAAAGGGAGCATTCAATGAACGAGAATACGTTAATTTTGACTGAACATCGGCTGGCACCGCGTCTTTTCGATGCCGCATTAACGCTGATAGCCTGGGGAGGATTCCTGTTTTTCCTGTATGCCAGGCTGTGGATGCAGTTAACCGAGGAGAGCGATCACCGCTGGAGCGTGATTATCGCCTCTTTTAATACAGTGCTGGTCTATCTGCTGATTGCCGCGTTCAACGGCTGGCTGCTGATCCTGTGGTATCAGTACAATCGCCGCCGCGCGCATGTGAGGCGGCGTCATCCGCAAATGTTGCGCCATGACGAGCTTGCCCAAAGTTTTAACGTCACGCCGCAAATTATGTCCGAGATGAGCCAGTACAACCTGCTGACGGTCTATCATGACCAGATCGGCCGGATCATTGATCTGAAGATCAGCGAGCAGCAGGTCGAGGAAGAAGAGTAATAAAAAGCCCCCGCAGCATACCCTGCGGGGGCTTTTTTATAACAGGGAGACGTTATTTATCCTTCACCACAATCAGCGGTTCAATATCGCTCTCTTTCTTCACCACCAGCGAGTCATCCCCACGCAGACAGGTTCCGCCATAGTTTCCGCCCACGGTAAAGGTGCAGACCTGTATGTATCTGCCGTCAACCTTTGGCAGGCACCATAGCTGCTGGTAGATATTTTTGCGGTCAACAAACTTGCCGCTGGACTGGTCCAGCAGTTGATCCTGGGCGCCGATCAGATCGATATTGCTCCCGCAGCGTCCGGCTATCGGTTTAACGGCATAGCCTGTCCGTTTCAGCAGCGCATTCACCTCAAAATCGGTATCCAGCAGGTAACGGTGGTTCGGGAACAGCTGCCACAGCACCGGCAGGATCGCCTTGTTACCTGGGATCACCGTCCACAGCGGTTCAAAGACCAGCACTTCCGGGCGCAGCAGGACGTCAATCAGGCGCACTTCACCTTGCGGGTGACCGGTACGGATGGGCACGGCGGCGTACTCGGTTTCGCTCACCTCGCGGATCTGCTCGATCGCCGTTTCCCACGCCCAGGTTTTCCATACGCAGTTGACGTGACGGCCTTCATCATCAATCAGTTGCCCGGCGGCATCCCAGCTCAGCGCGCCCAGTCCATGCAGGATTTTGGTTTCAAACCCGGCCTGGATCAGCGAGCGCTGAATAAAGAGCGCGTGGTAATCCTCTTCGATATCGTTGTCCTGCATGATATGGACGAACGGCCGCGCGTGGCTGTGCTTCCAGGCGCCGGTCAGCTCCTCCAGCAAGCCTTCCGCCGGATTGTGGCCGGTGCCGCGATAGCCGTTTTTCACCCACTCTTCAAGAATCAGCCCGCCCTCGGTATGGCAGGAGGCGGAGTCCGCGTTGTACTCGTAAACCTTAATGCCGCGCTCATCCATGCAGAAATCCATACGACCGGTGATCATATGGTGACGACGCCACTGCCACGAGAGGCGCAGACGCGGCCAGAGAATTTTCGGGATGTCGAAAAGCGCGAGTAAGCTGTCGTCTTTCAGCACCTTGTCGGTGGCATGAAGGTACATCAGGTGCAGTTCGTTGGTGGCTTTGATCAGCTCCTGCTCGGCACTTTCGGTAATGGTGAAGTACTGGCAGGGATCGTTGTTAATAACGTGGCCGTTCGCGCGAACGTACGCCTGTTGCAGGGCGTCGTTTTCATTGAGCCATTTTCCGTCGAACTGACGGTTGTTCTTCAACCGCGCGCCGCTGATTTTCAGCAGCTCACCGTCGATCTCCGGCTGAGGAATACTGTGTTCCGTCTCCTCCGTCTGGATCATCCAGCCGAGGATCTCGGTATCGCTGAACGTATCATGAAGCGTATAGCAACCGTTCTCAACGCTCAGACGCAGCTCGCGCGTCCACTGCTGCCCCATCGGCAGCGGGGAGTGAATAACGTTCTGCTCGGCAATGCGCACTTTGTCGTCCAGCAACTGGGTGATGACGGCGACGTGGCCGGTCTCTTGAAACTCACCGCCCTTTTGCCAGATGAGCAGCGCACCGGCCTGCGGCGCGCGTTTTGAGCCATTAGCAAAGGCCTGTAGCGGCAGGATGTTGTCATTCACCACCTGGCGTAAAAAACGCAGGGAGAAGATCTCCCACGCCATCCCGACGTCGGTAAAGACAAACCCGTGGTTGAGAAACAGGAAACGGCGCGCAAACTCTACGCACTGCCATTTATGGCCCATGTATTCGTTGCCGATATAGCTGCGGAATTCCGCGTCTTCCGGATAGTGACGCGGATCGAGACTGCCGTAATTTGAAGAGTAAATCGCCACGCCACCCGGCGCATAGCCTAATAACGTCCCGAAGGGTGCGTCACTGCTTAACGTTCCTTTACGCATGTGTCCAACCTAAAACAGGCAGGCGGCAATTTTTTTGTGGGGTTGTCGTCGTCTGCACGTTGTAATTAACTGACAGAGGTGGCGTTATCATACACCCGCCCTGCCCATTACGCTCGCATCGTTAAACGGTTCCCCTATCTCCTGCTACACTGCCTCAACACAACACCAAAAAGGCAGGCCAACATGTCAGATAACACCTATCAGCCACCGAAAGTGTGGGAATGGAAACAGAATAACGGCGGCGCGTTCGCCAATATCAACCGTCCCGTCTCGGGCGCTACGCACGAGAAAGAGCTGCCTGTGGGCGAGCACCCGCTCCAGCTGTACTCTCTGGGTACGCCGAATGGACAGAAAGTTACCATCATGCTGGAAGAGCTGCTGGCGCTGGGCGTGACGGGCGCGGAATACGACGCATGGTTAATCCGCATCGGTGAGGGCGATCAGTTCTCCAGCGGTTTTGTCGACGTGAACCCGAACTCGAAGATCCCGGCACTGCGTGACCACTCTACCACCCCGCCGACGCGCGTCTTTGAATCCGGCAATATCCTGCTCTATCTGGCCGAGAAATTTGGTCACTTCCTGCCAAAAGATCCGGCTGGACGTACGGAAACCCTGAACTGGCTGTTCTGGTTACAGGGCGCGGCCCCGTTCCTCGGCGGCGGTTTTGGCCACTTCTATAACTACGCGCCGGTGAAGATTGAGTACGCTATCGATCGCTTCACCATGGAAGCTAAACGCCTGTTCGACGTGCTGGACAAGCAGCTGGGGCGCGGTCGTTATGTAGCGGGTGAGGAATATACCATTGCGGATATGGCAGTCTGGCCATGGTTTGGCTGCGTGGCGCTGGGCAGCGTCTACAACGCCGCCGAATTCCTCGACGCCGGGAAGTACACCAACGTGCAGCGCTGGGCAAAAGATGTGGCGAATCGCCCGGCCGTTAAACGCGGGCGCATTGTTAACCGCACCAACGGCGAGCTGAACGAGCAGCTGCATGAGCGCCATTCAGCGAGCGACTTCGATACCCAGACGGAAGATAAACGTCAGGATTGACCCATGACCGGGCGGTTCGCCGCCCCTCTTCTGCGATGAGAAAAATGAGTCAGCACGCGTGCGCAAGGATCCTCGAATGTCAGACCAGACGCTAAAAGCGACCCGACAGCAGAGCATCATCACCCTGCTGAGTAAAAGTGACTGGCTGACCACCGATGCCCTGGCTGAAAAGCTCTCCGTCAGCAAAGAGACGATCCGCCGGGATCTGAAGTCGTTACAGCAGCAGGGGAAACTTCTGCGCCAGCACGGGCGTGCGCGTCTGATTCACCCGGACAGCCGCGACAGCGGTGAACCCTTTGGCGCACGCCTGAAAAGCCATTATGCCGACAAAGCCGATATTGCCCGACACGCGCTGGGCTGGATCAGCGAAGGGATGACCATCGCCCTCGACGCCAGCTCGACCTGCTTTCATCTGGCGCGCCAGCTTCCGGATATCGAACTCACCGTGTTTACCAATAGCCTGCCTGTCTGCCACGAGATGGCGAAGCGCGAGCGGATCACGCTTATCTGCTCCGGCGGAACGCTTGAGCGTAAGTATCGCTGCTATGTTAATCCGGCGCTGGTGACGCAGCTTAAAGGGCTGGAGATCGATCTGTTTATCTTCTCGTGTGAAGGGGTTGATGAGCATGGCGTCCTTTGGGATCCGTCCGAGCACAACGCGGGCTTTAAGGCGCTGCTGTTAAACCGGGCCAGCCAGTCGCTGCTGCTGATCGACAAAAGTAAATTTATGCGGGCAAGCGAAGTGAAAATCGGTCAGCTGTCGCAGGTGACACAGATTATTCAGAGCGATAAATGTCAGGCCGCCAGAGACGGCCTGACGCGATGATGTTACGCGGAGAGACGGAACTTCTGCACTGAGCGCTGGAGTTCTTCGGTCTGCCGTTCCAGTGCGGCCGCAGCGGCGGAAACCTGCTCCACCAGCGAGGCATTCTGCTGGGTCACGCCGTCCATCTGCGTGATGGCTACGCCGACCTGAGAAATACCTTTGCTCTGCTCCTCTGACGCGGTGGCGATCTGCTTCATAATGACGGTCACCTCCGTCACGTCGCGCAGGATAGCTTCCATCGTCGTGCCGGTATCGTTCACCAGC
This sequence comes from Enterobacter cloacae complex sp. SYL001, assembly GCF_049237025.1. Classification (NCBI taxonomy): domain Bacteria; kingdom Pseudomonadati; phylum Pseudomonadota; class Gammaproteobacteria; order Enterobacterales; family Enterobacteriaceae; genus Enterobacter; species Enterobacter cloacae complex sp. SYL001. Next base: position 86,068 of record NZ_JBMKJI010000010.1, read on the forward strand.
TGCGCCCCCTGCTCCACACGGGCAACGGAATCCGCAATCAGCCCTTCGATCTCTTTTGCCGCATTCGCGCTGCGGCTGGCCAGATTACGCACCTCACCCGCCACGACCGCAAAGCCGCGTCCCTGCTCCCCGGCCCGAGCCGCTTCCACCGCGGCGTTCAGCGCCAGAATATTGGTCTGGAAGGCGATGCTGTTGATAACGGTAGTGATTTCAGCAATTTTCTTCGAGCTGTCCGAAATGCCGCTCATGGTCGTGACCACATCGTCTACCAGCGACCCGCCGCGGCTGGCCGTACTGGAGGCGACATCCGCAAGCTGGCTGGCCTGGCGCGCGCTTTCGGCGTTCAGCTTCACCGTTGCGGTAAGCTGTTCCATGCTGGCCGCGGTCTCTTCCAGCGCAGCGGCCTGCTCTTCGGTACGCGAAGAGAGATCGTTATTCCCGCTGGAGATCTCCGTTGCCCCGCGCCAGATATTCTCGCTGCCGGAACGAATCGTGCTGACCGCCTCCCGCAGGCTGTCCTGCATGGCGCTCAGCAGCGGAACCAGTTGCCCCACGCAGTTGCGGCCAATGGGCTCAATCGGCTGGCTGAGATCGCCCTGCGCAATCTGGCGGAACTGCTGACGGATACGCTCCAGCGGTTTTACCAGCAGCGCCACCAGGTAGCGGTCGGTGAACAGCAGGATCAGCAGACCCACGATCGTGGCGGTGATAATCACCGTCCGGGTCATGCTGGTCAGGCTGTCGACCACAACGCGCGTACTGTCGAGCGCCTTCACCGCAGAATTGTTAAAGTTCTCAACCGCGGCGCCAAACGCGCGGCTTAGCGGCGGCGTAACGTTGTTGGCATGCTGACGATAGCCTTCGAGCGTCGCCTGCTTTGCCTGCACCATCTGAGGCGTAACGCCCCGATCGAGCAGCGCCTGCCAGGTGGAAATCACCTGTGCAGAGACCTTTTCATCCATCGGGCCCGGGGAGATAGCCTTCATCTCTGCCAGCTTTTTACTCATGTTATCCAGCGCCTGCTGAGCAGGAGCCAGGTCCGGCGTGCCGCCCGCTGCTTTAGCTTCCATCGCCCGGCTCAGGCGGGTGACGAAACGGAAATACTGATCGTTGCCCTGGCTCAGCACCGTCATTTGCCTGACCAGCTGGCGGTCAACGTCATTACCATCAGAAACACGAGACAGAGACCAGGTGCTGTAAAGCCCCACGCCTGCCCACATGACACAAAAGATCCCCAGTACCGTCAGCATGACGAAACGGATGGTGAAATTACGAAGCATCTTCATTGAGTATTCCTTGCCGTGAGGGTGAATTCGCCCAGGGGCGAGTACTACCCTCGTTATCGGCAGGGACAGGGGAAAAGATAACCCTTTGTGATGATTTATTTAAGCAGGGCTTATCATTCCAGATATTTTTTAAACCAGCTTAACGTTCTCGACCAGGCCAGCTCGACTGCGGGCTGGTCATAGCGTGGGGTAGAATCGTTGTGAAATCCATGGTTTACGCCGGGGTAGATATACGCTTCATAAACCTTATTATTTGATTTCAGCGCGGCTTCATAGGCAGGCCAGCCCTCGTTAATATTTTTGTCCAGCTCGGCATAATGAAGCAGGAGCGGCGCGCTAATTTTTGGCACATCCTCCACCCGCGGCTGACGACCATAGAAGGGCACCGCGCAGTCGAGTTCCGGATACGCTACGGCGGCGGCATTCGATACGCCGCCGCCGTAGCAAAAACCGGTAATCCCCACCTTACCGGTGGCTTCCGGATGATTTTTCATAAACTCTATGGCGGCAAAAAAGTCGTTCATCAGCCTTGTCGGGTCGACCTTCTGCTGCAAAACCTTTCCTTCGTCGTCGTTGCCGGGGTATCCCCCCACCGAGCTCAGGCCGTCGGGAGCCAGCGCGATATACCCCGCTTTCGCCACGCGTCGTGCCACGTCTTCAATATACGGATTCAGCCCCCGGTTCTCATGCACGACCACTACCGCGGGCGTTTTCGCGGTAGCTTTGGCCGGCTTCACCAGGTAACCGCGCACTTCGCCGTGACCATTGGGCGAGGGATAAGTGATGTATTCCGGAAGAATATCGGGATCGGTGAATTTAACCTGCTCCGCGAGGGCGTAGTTGGGTTTAAGCATATTAAACAGCATCAGCGCCGTTACGCCGCCTGCGGCATAGCGCGCCGCGAGATTCAGAAATTCGCGTTTGCTGATTTTACCGTGGGCGTAATAGTCATAGTAATCAAGCAGCTCTTGCGGAAAATCTTTGGCAGTCAGGCGCGTCATCGCTTATCTCCATGATTTATGATTTGATAAGCTTAGAATAAAAACGCTGTTTCGAAAATTCACCGATAAGAAAGGAGACATCATGTCCTGGCACCCTTACACCGGCCGATACGAAAACATGCAGTACCGATACTGCGGCAAAAGCGGCCTGCGCTTACCGGCGCTGTCGCTGGGTCTGTGGCACAGCTTTGGCCACGTTCAGGCGCTCGATTCCCAGCGCGCGCTGCTGCGTAAGGCCTTCGATCTCGGCATTACCCATTTTGACCTTGCCAACAACTACGGCCCCCCTCCAGGCAGCGCTGAAGAAAATTTTGGCCGCCTGCTGCGAGAAGATTTTGCCGGGTATCGCGACGAGCTGATCATCTCCACCAAAGCGGGCTACGACATGTGGCCAGGACCGTATGGTTCGGGTGGTTCACGTAAGTATCTGCTCGCCAGCCTCGACCAGAGCCTGAAACGCATGGGCGTGGAGTATGTGGATATTTTCTATTCTCACCGCGTAGACGAAAACACGCCGATGGAAGAGACCGCCGCCGCGTTGACACACGCGGTGCAGAGCGGAAAAGCGCTGTACGTCGGCATTTCGTCCTACTCCACGGAACGCACGACGGCGATGGCCGAATTGCTGCGCGAGTGGAAGATCCCGCTTTTGATCCACCAGCCGTCTTACAACCTGCTTAACCGCTGGGTCGACAAGACTGGTCTGCTGGACGCGCTGGAGAAAAACGGAACGGGCTGTATCGCCTTTACCCCGCTGGCGCAGGGCCTGCTGACCGGGAAATACCTGAACGGTATTCCGGACGGTTCACGTATGCAGCGCGAAGGGAAAAAAGTGCGCGGCCTGACGGAGAAAATGCTGACGGAAGCCAACCTGAGCAGCCTTCGTCTGCTGAACGAGATGGCGCATGCGCGCGGGCAGACGATGGCGCAGATGGCGCTAAGCTGGCTGTTGAAAGATACACGTGTAACGTCAGTGCTGATTGGCGCGAGCCGCCCGGAGCAACTGGAAGAGAACGTTCAGGCGCTGAATAACCTGTGCTTTACCGAAGATGAACTGACGCGGATTGACCAGCACGTGGCGGATGGTGAGCTGAATTTGTGGCAGGCGTCGTCGGATAAATAAATAGTGCGGTCCGATGCTTTCGCCCCTCACCCTAACCCTCTCCCCAGAGGGGAGAGGGAACTTGAACACCCTCTCCCCTCTGGGGAGAGGGCAGGGTGAGGGGCCTGGTAAATTTATTTCTTACTGATCTTATCCAGATATCCCATCACAAACGCCGACAGTACAAACGTCAGGTGGATAATCACATACCACATCAGCTTATTATCCGGGACGTTTTTAGCATCCATAAAGACACGTAACAGGTGAATAGACGAAATCGCCACAATCGACGCCGCGACTTTATTTTTCAGCGATGAGGCGTCCATTTTCCCCAGCCAGTTGAGCTTTTCTTTGTGCTCGGCGATATCAAGCTGAGAGACGAAATTCTCATAACCGGAGAACATCACCATCACCAGTAATCCTCCTACCAGCGTCATATCCACCAGCGACAGCAGAACCAGAATCAAATCGGCTTCTGCAACGGAGAAAATGTTTGGCAGGACGTGGAATATCTCCTGGAAGAACTTGATCGTCAGGGCGACCAGCGCCAGAGAGAGACCAAAATAGACGGGTGCGAGCAGCCAGCGAGAGGCATACATTGCGTTTTCAAAGAAGCGTTCCATAAAATCCTGTCTGCAAACGAAACCAGCGCTCAGTATATCTCAACTATACCTCGTTGGGATCCACATCCGGACGCGCATACTCCGGCCAGACCAGTGCGACCAGTTCCGGGTAGGCTTCCAGGCTAAACTCGCGAAAACACTGGCGCAGATTTAATACGTCTAAATCGGAATACGACACCTTCTCGCCATTCAGACAGCGCTTTTTGATATTGTCGTAATATTTATAGACCGCCGAATTAAGGTCGCTACAGCGGCGCTGCGCGTCGAACAGGCCGGGCGTATCATTAATTTCGGCCATTTTCATTCGCTTAATTGTCGCATGGAGGAAATCGATATATTCGTGATTCACCCGCCAGTACCAGACTGGCGTCACAGCGTTCATCAAGACGGAGAAATGATCTTCCCCCTCCTCTTTGGACATCAATTCAGGCTGCGGTGGTTCACTGGCGTCATTTGACACTTTCGTTTTATTGAACTCTTGCATCAATAAAAGCACGCCAGCGGTCAGTAATAGTAACGTTACGACCGTGAAGAAAATGCTGTTCATGGGTAGGCTCCATTTTTTTTGATTTTAAAATTGCCTCATGATATTGTCAACGAATCTCACCCTTTTTCCAACCCCACCCTTTTGAAATTAAAGGAAATTAAAATGCTGCCCGACAATCTTGTCCCGGCAAAGTACCACATTACGCCTGTGGAACAGCCTTCGACGGAAGCAGATAAAGAGGCGAATTTCACTCAAGGAAAAAGAAAACTCTCCGACTATGAAGCCGATATATTAATTGGTGTTTCACGCACCGGCAAATCCCGTAATATGGTGCTGGAAGAGCACGATCGCCATTTAAAAGAACGGTTATTTCGTGCCATCAAGATTGAAGCCTTAGTTCATCTGCTAAATGATTTACAGGCCGAAGGGGAAATAGATGCCCAGGCTCTAAGTCAAATAATGGCCGAGAAAACACAGCAAATAAATGAAGCTGGCAATGAAATTTGGCTTAACTTAATTACGCGTGAAAAAAGCAATCCCATTTTTTATAACCTGGGGGATGATTAACGTGAATGATGATAGCGGTAATAACGTTTATTTGACTTTAGATGATAAGAAAAGCGATGAATTTATCTTAAAGCAGAATCTCGACGCCCTGAAAAAGATAAAAAATGACGAGATGACGCGAATAACGCAGGACTTGGTTTCGATTCCGGCCACGCTGGTGCGCCTGAAATGGCAGAACCGTCGGGAAATTTATGCCTTGCAGGCCAAAGAGGAGATTTACGGCGCGGTGATGAACGCTATTATTGAGCTGCGCCCTGAGCTTAAAGAGAAGATCCTTGGGCGACTGGAGACGAACTATCAGTACCTGCTGGCACGCGAGACAGCCACCCTGCGCCTGACCCGTAAACTCTCGGAAGGCAACTATCGCACATCAAACGTCACCTGCGTGGCGCTCGATGAAGAGGCGTCAACAACATCTTCTAACTGCTGACAACGTGGTTCGCCCGGCGGCGCTAGCCTGAGATTGTAGGCCGGGTAAGGCGAAGCCGCCACCCGGCACGGAAGGCGGCTTCGCCTTCGTTTTACTTCGCGGCCGCTTTCTCTTCGCCGACCAGACCAATCTTCAGGTATCCCGCCTGATGCAGCGTGTCCATTACCTTCATCATGGTTTCATAATCGACGGTTTTATCCGCGCGGAAGAAGACGGTGGTGTCTTTCTTGCCGCCGGTCAGCTGGTCCAGCGCCGGAATAACCGAGGCATCCGTCACCGGATCGTTGCCCAGGAACATGGACTTATCGGCCTTCACGGACAGGTAGACAGGCTTTTCCGGACGCGGCTGCGGCTGGCTGGAGGACGCAGGCAGATTCACCTTCACGTCCACCGTCGCCAGCGGCGCGGCAACCATAAAGATAATCAGCAGAACCAGCATGACGTCGATAAACGGCGTCACGTTGATCTCATGCATTTCACCGTTATCGTCCAGATTTTCATTAAGACGCATTGCCATACAATCAACCTACGCGCAGTTTGGACGCCGCATGCACCGGTTTAACGGCGCTGGCGTTCAGGTCCAGATCGCGGCTTTGCAGCAGCAGAACCTGCGCGGCAACGTCACCCAGTGTGGCTTTGTAACTGCCAATCATGCGCGCGAAGATGTTATAGATAACTACCGCAGGGATAGCGGCAACCAGACCGATAGCCGTTGCCAGCAGCGCTTCTGCGATACCCGGCGCGACGACCGCAAGGTTAGTGGTCTGCGTCTGGGCGATACCGATAAAGCTGTTCATGATGCCCCAGACGGTACCGAACAGGCCGACGAACGGGGAGATAGCGCCGATAGTCGCCAGGTAGCCGTTACCGCGGCCCATATGACGACCCACGGCCGCAACGCGACGCTCCAGACGGAAGCCGGTACGCTCTTTAATGCCTTCGTTATCTTCACTGCCTGCGGAGAGTTCCAGCTCGTTCTGCGCTTCGTTCACTAACAGGGTAGTCAGGCTTTTCGCATGGAAGGATGAGGTGATATCAGAAGCCTGATCCAGAGAGCGGGCTTCCGTCAGCTGCTTCTGCTCACGCTTGAGGCGGCGTTTTTGTGAAAGAAGTTCGGCGCTCTTGCTGAAGAAGATAGCCCAGGTGATCACGGACGCCAGAATCAGGCCGATCATCACAACCTTAACGACGATGTCAGCATGTTGATACATGCCCCAAACGGAGAGATCCGTCTGCATCAAATTATTACCCACTCTGTATCTCCAGGACGCAAATCACACAATCTGAACGTAATAATATCAAAACGTCGTCGAATTGATAGTAGTTCTCATTAGTATTTACATAGTGCCGTAATTTTCGCTCACTTTCCTTGCGCTTACGCAGTAAAAATTTCTTATGCGAATATTTGATAATATTTTCTGCTTATTCGATAAGCATCCGGATGCACATTCTGACAATCGTGGTAGTCTGGACGTCCAGACGTATAAAAATAGGGTTAGCGAACATGACTAAAAAGCAGCTTGAGACCACGCTGGTGCAGGCAGGACGCAGTAAAAAATACACCCAGGGCTCGGTCAACAGCGTGATCCAGCGTGCCTCCTCGCTGGTGTTTGATACCGTCGAAGATAAAAAAATCGCCACGCGTAATCGCGCGAAGGGCGGGCTGTTTTACGGTCGCCGTGGCACGTTAACCCATTTCTCGTTGCAGGAAGCCATGTGCGAACTGGAGGGCGGCGCGGGCTGCGCGCTGTTCCCGTGCGGTGCGGCGGCGGTCGCCAATACCATTCTGGCGTTTGTGGAACAGGGTGACCACGTCCTGATGACCAATACCGCCTACGAGCCAAGCCAGGACTTCTGCACCAAAATACTCAGCAAGCTCGGCGTCACCACCAGCTGGTTCGATCCGCTGATTGGGGCCGGTATTGCCGGGCTTATTCAGCCCAACACGCGCGTTGTGTTCCTGGAATCTCCCGGCTCCATCACCATGGAAGTGCATGATGTCCCGGCCATCGTGAAGGCGGTGCGCAGCATAGCGCCGGAAGCGATCATCATGATCGACAACACCTGGGCGGCAGGTGTGCTGTTTAAAGCCCTGGAATTTGACATCGATATCTCCATTCAGGCGGCGACCAAATACCTGATTGGCCACTCAGACGGCATGATCGGTACGGCGGTATCTAATGCCCGCTGCTGGGAGCAATTGCGTGAAAACGCCTACCTGATGGGCCAGATGGTGGATGCCGATACCGCCTACATGACCAGCCGGGGCATCCGTACGCTCGGCGTGCGTCTGCGTCAGCATCACGAAAGCAGCCTGCAAATTGCTCAGTGGCTGGCGCTGCATCCGCAGGTGGAGCGCGTTAACCATCCGGCGCTGCCGGGCAGCAAGGGCCACGAATACTGGCAACGTGACTTTACGGGCAGCAGCGGGTTGTTCTCATTTGTTCTTAAGAAGCGCCTGAATGACGCCGAGCTGGCAAGCTATCTGGATAACTTTACCCTCTTCAGCATGGCCTATTCATGGGGTGGGTTTGAATCGTTGATCCTGCCCAATCAGCCGGAGCAGATTGCAGCCCTGCGCCCGGGCGGCGAGGTGGACTTCGAGGGGACCTTAATCCGCCTGCATATCGGGCTGGAAAATGTGGACGATTTAATTGCGGATTTATCGGCAGGATTTGAGCGCATCGTGTAAAGTGCTGGCTGACATGTACTCCCTGGACGCTATTCTGAACACCGCAAGCAGAAAAGTCTGTATGAGATGCGCCTGCGATCAACCCCGACAGGCAAAATTGGGAGTACAATAGCGTTATATCTGCTGTTCCACAGGAAAGTCCATGGCTGTTATTCAAAATATCATCACGGCGCTCTGGCAACACGATTTTGCCGCGCTGGCGGACCCACATGTCGTCGGGATTGTCTATTTTGTGATGTTCGCGACGCTGTTTCTGGAAAATGGATTACTGCCAGCCTCATTTTTACCCGGTGACAGCCTGCTCCTGCTCGCAGGGGCGTTAATCGGCAAGGGCGTGATGGACTTCGCACCAACAATGGTGATCCTCACCTCTGCGGCCAGTCTCGGCTGCTGGCTGAGCTACCTGCAAGGGCGCTGGCTTGGAAACACCCGCGTGGTGAAAGGCTGGCTGGCGCAGCTGCCGCATAAATATCATCAGCGCGCGACCTGCATGTTTGACCGTCACGGCCTGCTGGCGTTGCTTGCCGGGCGTTTTCTGGCGTTCGTTCGCACCCTGTTGCCTACCATGGCGGGTATTTCAGGCCTCTCTAACCGCCGCTTCCAGTTCTTCAACTGGCTGAGCGCCCTGCTCTGGGTGGGCGTGGTTACCACGCTCGGCTACGCGCTGAATATGATCCCCTTTGTTAAGCGCCATGAAGACCAGGTGATGACCTTCCTGATGATCCTGCCGATTTTCCTGCTGGTTGCAGGGCTGGTGGGGACCATTGCGGTGGTGATCAAGAAAAAGTATTGCAGCGCATAAATAAAAGCCGGGTGGCGCTACCGCTTACCCGGCCTCCGTTTCCCCTCACGCTCCCTGCATGGTTCTGATACGTGACGCATCTTCCCCCGGCGTGACGCCGAAGTAACGCTTAAACTCCCGACTAAACTGCGACGCGCTTTCATACCCGACCCGCATCGCCGCGGCGCTGGCCTTCATGCCATCGTGGATCATCAGCATCCGCGCCTTATGCAGACGGTAAGTTTTGAGGTACTGCAACGGCGACGTGCTGGTGACGGATTTAAAGTTATGGTGAAACGCCGAGACGCTCATATTGGCTTCCGCCGCCAGCTGATCAACGCTGAGGTTTTCCGTGTACTGGCTCTCGATGCGCTTCAGCACGCGACTAATGAGGCTGAAGTGCGTTTGCCGGCTTACCAGCGCCAGCAGCGCCCCGCCGCCCGGTCCCAGCAGCACATGGTAAAGAATTTCTCGGATAATCTGCTTTCCGAGAATACGCGCATCCAGAGGCCTTTCCATCACGTCTAACAGGCGTTCAATCGCGCAGAGAATTTCCTCCGATAGGGTCGCGGAGTTGATACCGCTTGCCGCCATCGACGGCCGGAAAAGTTCGTCCTCCCCAATCTCCATCAGCAACTCCTGCAACTGGAGAATGTCGACGTTGACGCGGATCCCGGCCAGCGGTACCTCCTCTGTCGCGAAAGTTTCACATTCGAAGGGTAAAGGTACAGTCAGAAGCAGATATTCATTGGTGTCGTAACGGAACACGCGCTCATTGATATAGCCAATCTTATGGCCAGAAAAGAGAAACACGATGCCGGGCTGATACATCACCGGGGTGCGCGTTCCGGGCTGGGTACCGTAGAGCAATCGGATATCCGGCAACAGCTCAGCCGAATCATTTCCGTTATCTATCAGTCTTTTAATCTGCGACGTTAGCTGGCGGCAGATGGCATCACGGTTCATTTTCAGTTACTCCGGGTACGGTTTCCGACGCTGACAGTGTGCGCATTTTCTTACCGTTTCTCCAGAGCGCTGTAGAAATGGGCAAGACATCGGCAGGAATGTGCATTGAGAGGATAGCGCCTGCCCGCCACAATGTGCAGCATCAGGTTGCCTTCTGCGCCACCACGATTTTTTACCCACTACAGGGAACAAGCCATGAACAACTTTAATCTTCACACCCCAACCCGCATTCTGTTTGGTAAAGACGCTATCGCTGACCTGCGCGCGCAAATCCCGACGGACGCCCGCGTCCTGATTACCTACGGCGGCGGCAGCGTGAAAAAAACCGGCGTACTGGATCAGGTTTACAGCGCTCTGGAAGGGCTGGACGTACGCGAGTTCGGCGGTATCGAGCCTAACCCGTCTTATGAAACGCTGATGAACGCGGTAAAAATCGCCCGTGACGAGCAGATCACTTTCCTGCTGGCGGTGGGCGGCGGTTCCGTGCTGGACGGCACCAAATTCATCGCGGCGGCAGCGCATTACGCTGACGGCATCGACCCGTGGCATATTCTGGAAACGGGCGGCAGCGACATCAGCAGTGCGATCCCGATGGGCTCCGTGCTGACGCTGCCGGCCACCGGCTCTGAGTCCAACAAAGGCGCGGTCATCTCCCGTAAAACCACCGGTGACAAGCAGGCCTTTATGAACGAACACGTTCAGCCCGTGTTCGCGATCCTCGATCCGGTTTACACCTATACCCTGCCTGCGCGTCAGGTGGCGAACGGCGTGGTCGACGCCTTTGTTCACACCGTTGAGCAGTACGTCACTTACCCGGTGAACGCCAAAATTCAGGATCGTTTCGCGGAAGGCATTCTGTTGACGCTGATTGAAGAAGGTCCGAAAGCGCTGAAAGAGCCTGAAAACTATGACGTGCGTGCTAACGTGATGTGGGCTGCAACACAGGCACTGAATGGCCTTATCGGTGCAGGCGTGCCACAGGACTGGGCGACCCATATGCTCGGCCACGAGCTGACGGCGATGCACGGCCTGGATCACGCCCAGACGCTGGCGGTGGTTCTGCCTGCGCTGTGGAATGAAAAACGTGACGCTAAACGCGCCAAACTGCTCCAGTACGCCGAACGCGTCTGGAACATCACCGAGGGTTCCGACGATGCGCGTATCGATGCCGCGATTGAAGCCACCCGTCACTTCTTTGAAAGCCTGGGTGTGCCAACGCGTCTCTCTGACTACGACCTGGACGGCAGCTCCATCCCTGCCCTGCTGGCGAAACTGGAAGCACACGGTATGACGCAGATCGGCGAGCACGGCGACATCACCCTGGACGTCAGCCGTCGTATTTACGAAGCGGCACGCTAAGCGTTTTTAGGATCCTGACTTTCGTTTTTTGACATTTCGTCCAGACTTAATGCACATCACATCGTCGGAGGTTCCCTCCGGCGATGAGCACCTGAAGGAGGAAAAATGGCAAACCAAACCGTAATCAAGCTACAGGACGGCAACGTGATGCCCCAGCTGGGGCTAGGTGTATGGAAAGCCGGTAACGACGAGGTCGTCTCCGCCATTCATAAAGCCCTGGAAGTCGGCTATCGGTCCATTGATACCGCCGCCGCCTATAAAAACGAGGACGGCGTGGGGACCGCGCTTGCCAGCGCTGGCATTCCCCGCGATGAGTTATTCATCACCACCAAGCTGTGGAACGACGATCAAAAGCGTCCCCGCGAAGCGTTGCAGGAGAGCCTGGAGAAACTCCAGCTCGATTTCGTCGATCTTTATCTCATGCACTGGCCGGTACCGGCTATCGACCATTACGTTGATGCCTGGAAAGGGATGATTGACCTGCAAAAAGAGGGGCTGATAAAAAGCATCGGCGTCTGTAATTTCCAGGTTCATCACCTGCAACGCCTGATTGATGAAACGGGCGTCGCGCCGGTGATTAACCAGATTGAGCTACACCCGCTGATGCAGCAGCGCCAGCTTCATTCGTGGAACGCCACGCACAAGATCCAGACCGAATCCTGGAGCCCGCTGGCCCAGGGCGGCGAAGGGGTGTTTGACCAGAAAATCATCCGCGAGCTGGCGGATAAGTACGGCAAAACCCCGGCGCAGATCGTCATTCGCTGGCATCTGGATAGCGGTCTGGTGGTGATCCCGAAATCGGTCACGCCATCGCGTATCGCCGAGAACTTCGACGTCTGGGATTTCCGCCTGGATAAAGACGAGCTGGGTGAGATTGCGAAGCTGGATCAGGGCAAGCGGCTTGGGCCGGACCCGGATCAGTTTGGCGGGTAGTTTCCCCTCACCCTAACCCTCTCCCACAGGGAGAGGGAATGCTTTCCACCCTCTCCCTGTGGGAGAGGGCCGGGGTGAGGGCATCATCGTTATCCGATCTTACGTTTTCCCGTTTTTTTCGTCCCCGAAGCCCCACCGTTCGAACGCTGATGCACAATTGGCGTGTGCTTGGTCAGCGCCGGGCGCGTATTGCGGTTCTGGCGGCGCGCTTCGCGCATCTCTTCCAGCGTTGGCGCAGGCACCAGGCAATCACGACGCGAGCCGATCAGGTGCTTTTTCCCCATCTCTTCCAGCGCCTGACGGATCAGCGGCCAGTTTTTCGGGTCGTGATAGCGCAGCAGCGCTTTGTGCAGACGGCGCTGTTTATCCCCTTTCGGCACCACCACGTCTTCACTCTTATAGCCAATCTTACTTAGCGGGTTTTTACCGGTGTAATACATGGTCGTCGAGTTAGCGAGCGGCGACGGGTAGAAGTTCTGCACCTGATCCAGACGGAATCGACGCTGCTTCAGCCACAGCGCCAGGTTCACCATGTCTTCATCACGGGTGCCGGGGTGCGCGGAGATGAAGTATGGGATCAGATACTGCTCTTTCCCCGCCTGTTTTGAAAAGGTATCAAACAGCTGTTTAAAGCGGTCATAGCTGCCCATGCCCGGCTTCATCATTTTGGACAGCGGGCCCTCTTCGGTGTGCTCCGGGGCGATCTTCAGATAACCGCCAACGTGGTGCGTCGCCAGCTCTTTGATGTAGCGCGGATCTTCCACCGCAATGTCGTAACGCACGCCGGAGGCGATCAGGATCTTCTTGATGCCTTTCAGGTCACGGGCGCGACGGTAAAGGTTGATCGTCGGCTCGTGGTTGGTGTCCATATGCTCGCAAATGCTCGGATAGACGCAGGAGAGACGACGACAGGTCTGCTCAGCGCGCGGCGATTTGCAGCGCAGCATGTACATGTTAGCCGTTGGACCACCCAAATCGGAGATTACGCCGGTAAAGCCCGGGACCGTGTCGCGAATCGCTTCGATCTCGTTAACAATCGACTCTTCGGAACGGCTCTGAATAATACGACCTTCGTGTTCGGTGATCGAACAGAAGGAGCACCCGCCGAAGCAGCCGCGCATGATGTTGACCGAGAAGCGGATCATCTCGTACGCCGGAATACGGCTGTTGCCATATGACGGATGCGGCACACGCTTGTACGGCAGGGCAAAAACGCTGTCCATCTCTTCGGTAGAGAGCGGGATCGCCGGCGGGTTAACCCAGATATAACGCTCGCCGTGCTTTTGCATCAACGCGCGGGCACAGCCCGGGTTGGTTTCATGGTGCAGAATACGGGAGGCGTGTGCGTAGAGCACCTTGTCAGCTTTGACCTTCTCATATGACGGCAGCAGCACATAGGTCTTTTCCCACGGCTTCGGACGCGGCGGCTGCACCACCACGGCCTTTGCTTCCGCTTTCTTCGGCTCAACTGGTTTGTTATCCGCGCACGGCAGATCGTCACCGTACGGGTGCGGGATAGGGTCGATTTTGCCCGGCATATCGATAATGCGGGAATCCACCCCGCTCCAGCCCGGCAGCGCCTCTTTCACCATGATCGCGGTGTTGCGCACGTCGCGGATCTCGCTGACCGCTTCCCCCTGCGCCAGGCGATGCGCCACTTCCACCAGCGGACGCTCGCCGTTGCCGAAGATCAGCATGTCGGCTTTTGAATCCACCAGCACCGAACGGCGCACGGTGTCAGACCAGTAGTCGTAGTGCGCGGTGCGGCGCAGGCTCGCCTCGATGCCGCCCAGGATCACCGGCACGTCTTTCCATGCTTCTTTGCATCGCTGGGTGTAGACGAGGGTCGCGCGATCGGGACGTTTACCCGCCACGTTGTCAGCCGTATAAGCGTCGTCATGGCGCAGCTTACGGTCCGCGGTATAGCGGTTGATCATCGAGTCCATGTTGCCCGCGGTCACGCCAAAGAACAGGTTAGGTTTACCCAGACGCATAAAGTCGTCTTTGCTGTTCCAGTCAGGCTGAGAAATAATCCCCACGCGGAAACCCTGAGCTTCCAGCATACGGCTGCAGATCGCCATGCCAAAGCTCGGGTGATCGACATACGCATCACCCGTCACCAGGATGATATCGCAGCTGTCCCAGCCCAGTTGATCCATCTCTTCCCGGGACATCGGCAGGAACGGCGCCGGTCCAAAGCAGGCTGCCCAGTACTGGGGCCAGGAGAAGAGGTCGCGATCCGGCTGGATCAGGGAAATTGCGCTCATAATGCTTCCGAAGAAAAAATAGACAAAAGGAGCGGGATTATACGCTGGTTTATCGGGGGAAATGAAGGGGTATTTATTGCCCGGTAACGCTACGCTTACCGGGCCTACGGGCCTGTAGGTCGGGTAAGGCGAAGCCGCCACCCGACTCGTTTTACGGTGCCGGATTCACCAGCATCTGCCCTACCGACCCCCTGTCCATCATCTCCAGCGTCTGGCTGTGGAACAGGAACGGGAAGTGCGGCCATGACGGCTGTCCATAGTAGACGAGCAGTTCTACCTGCCCATCCACCCAGACGGTGTCTTTCCAGCCCCTGTCTTCCGGGAACGGCATCGCCCCGTTGACGTTGCGGATCAGGAATGACACCCCTTCAATATGGAAAGACTGCGGCATCTCCGAGCGGACTGTCCAGCGCTCCCAGGTTCCCTGCTGGGCGGTGATATCAATACGATTTACGTCCCACAGCGCGCCGTTGATGCCCGGATCGTCGCCAAGGCTGATATCGCGACTGCGTACTGCAGGGCCGGTCACAATTTCCTGCGGCAGCAGGCGCATCGGCAGACTGTCGGTCACCAGCGGCAACAGGCCGGTCGGGCGCAGCGTCAGCACCAGCGTGGAGACCAGAACGCTCGACGGTTCAAAGAAGCCGCGAATGCGGTCAACAATGCTTGCCGCTTCGCCGCAGGTCACGGACACTTCATCCCCGTTGGTCATATCCACGAGGATTTCACGACGTTCGCCCGGCGCCAGCGCCAGCTGTTTGACCGACACCGGCGCAGGTAATAACCCCTGATCGCCTGAAATCACATGCAGGGCGCGGCCGTCGCTCATTTGCAGCAGGTAGCGGCGCGAGTTAGAGGCATTCAACAGACGCAGGCGCACCCAGCCACGAGACACTTCGACATACGGGCTTTGCGCGCCGTTAACCAGCAGCGTATCGCCCACAAAGCCACCGCTGCCCGGCTCGCTGTACTCCGGCGTACCGAAGTTATCCAGACTCTTGTCCTGAATAATGATCGGGAAATCATCAACACCGTAGTGATTCGGGATCGGCAGCGTTTTACTGACCTCATCTTCAATCAGCCACATCCCGGCCAGGCCGTTATAGACCTGCTGGGCGGTGCGGTTCGGGGTGTTGGCGTGATACCACAATGTCGCCGCGCTCTGACGAATCGGGAGGACGGGCGCCCAGTCGGCATTCGGCGACATCATGCGCGCCGCGCCGCCCATCAGCGGCCCCGGCACCTGCAACCCACTGACGGTCATTGCGACATTTTCCGTCGTCCGGTTACTGTAGATGAGCTTGACGTCATCCCCATTCCACACGCGAATGGTCGGCCCGAGGTAGCGTCCGTTAATGCCCCATACCTGCGCGCGCGTTCCCTGGGTAAAGGACCAGTGGCTACGCTGAAGCGTGAGGAATAGCGGCTGTCCGCGACGGGATTCAATCAACGGCGGAATAGGCAGCGGCTGTTGCTGCCCGGCGGCGCTGGCTGTCCGCGGCATCGCACCCGCACAAAGGGCGATACCCGAAGCCTGAATAAACTGACGCCGACTGAGTGACATATAAGCTCCATCTGAAACGACTAACAACGCGGGAATTCGTTTTCCCTTGAACGAAACCGGGTTAAATCTTACCGGCGGCTTCTCGCTCTGCAACTTCTTTATCGAGCTGTGCAATGTGCTGAGCCATCAGCTCGCGGCAGTGCGTGGCCAGCTCGCGCACCTGGTCTTTACCGTATTTGGAGGTATCCACCGGCGGTAGCATTTCGACAATGACCAGTCCGTTTTTCAGACGGTTAAGATTAATCTTATTCGATGTATTGGAAACGCACACGGGAATAATTGGAACGCCTGCCGCAATTGCAGCATGAAACGCGCCGGTCTTGAACGGCAGCAGGCCGCGACCGCGGCTGCGCGTCCCTTCCGGGAACATCCAGATTGAGATCCGGCGCTTTTTAAACTGATCCACCACTTCCGCAATGGTGCCATGCGCTTTCGCACGGTTGTTGCGGTCAATCAGCAAGTTACCGGTGAGCCAGTACAGTTGGCCGAAAAGCGGGATCCACAGCAGGCTCTTTTTCCCGACGGTTACGGTCGGCGGAATAACAATATTTGAGGCCGTCACCATATCGTAGTTGTTCTGATGGTTAGCGATATAGATGGCGTTACCGAAATTCTCCGCCCCTTCAGGCAGACGCTTTTCAACCTTCAGGCCGAACAATGGCGCAAGGCGACCAAACATGTGCCCGAACGTCGCGACATGTTTTGGGTTACGCGGGCTGAACAGGCAATAAATCGATCCGAAAATACAGACCAGAATGCAGTAAATAACGGTAAGAATAAGACGAACAATGTATAGCATAGCGACCTCTGAAGCCCTGACAGCTGACAATTATACTTCACCTGTGGCCAGGTAAGGACTTTATTACGAGCGCGTATTGTTAATCGCAACGCACGAATTAACAACGTTTTTACGGGAAATTTTATGGTAATCCCCCTCCGGAAAGAGGGGGGGATGAAACAGGTTACTCTTCGCTGTCGTCCGCTTTGCTGCGCGCCGGCGAGTCGATCTCCACGCGGTCGATGCGCTGCAGGCCACGCATCAGTGAGCCGCGACGTCCGCGCTCGCCAACCACCTTCTGCAACTCTTCCGGACGCAGTTTGATCTTACGTTTGCCGACATGAATGGTCAGCGTGCTCTGCGGCGGCAGCAGGAAGAGATGCGCCAGGCTATCTTCGCCTTTTGCCGCTTCCGCTGACGGGATACTGATGATCTTGTTGCCCTTCCCTTTCGACAGCTCCGGCAGATCGCTGACCGGGAACATCAGCATGCGTCCGGCAGCGGTGATCGCCAGCAGCATATCGCTTTCGTTCTCGATGATCAGCGGCGGCATGACGTGGGCGTTATCCGGCAGGCTGATCAGCGCTTTACCGGCGCGGTTACGCGATACCAGATCGTTAAAGGTGCAGATAAAGCCGTAGCCAGCATCAGACGCCATCAGCAGTTTTTGATCGTCGGCTTCCATCAGCATATGGTCAACCGTGGCGCCCGGCGGCAGCGTCAGCTTGCCGGTCAGCGGTTCGCCCTGCCCGCGCGCGGATGGCAGCGTGATCGGATCAATGGCGTAGCTGCGGCCCGTGGAGTCGATAAACGCCACCGGCTGGTTGCTCTTGCCCTTCACCGCCGCCTTGAAGCTGTCACCGGATTTGTAGCTCAGACCCGGCGCGTCGATATCGTGGCCTTTGGCGCTACGCACCCAGCCGCTCTGGGAAAGCACGATGGTCACCGGCTCGGACGGCAGCATGTCGTGCTCGTTCATCGCCTTCGCTTCTTCGCGCTCATGCAGCGGAGAACGACGGTCGTCGCCAAAGGCGTCGGCATCGGCCTGCAACTCTTTCTTCAGCAGGGTGTTCATCTTGCGCTCGGACGCCAGAATCGCCTGAAGCTGATCGCGCTCTTTTTCCAGCTCGTTCTGCTCGCCGCGGATCTTCATCTCTTCCAGCTTAGCGAGATGGCGCAGCTTCAGTTCGAGGATCGCTTCAGCCTGGGTTTCGCTGATGCCAAAGCGCGACATCAGGGCAGGCTTAGGTTCGTCCTCGGCACGAATGATCTCAATCACTTCGTCAATGTTGAGGAACGCCACCAGCAAACCTTCGAGGATATGCAGGCGCTTAAGCACTTTCTCCAGGCGATGGTTCAGACGGCGGCGCACCGTATCGCGGCGGAAGGCTAGCCATTCGGTGAGGATCTCCAGCAGGTTTTTCACCGCCGGACGACCGTCCAGACCAATCATGTTCAGGTTGATGCGGTAGCTTTTTTCCAGATCGGTAGTGGCGAACAGGTGGTTCATCACCTGCTCCATATCCACGCGGTTAGAGCGCGGCACGATCACCAGACGGGTCGGGTTTTCGTGGTCCGATTCGTCACGCAGGTCGTCCACCATCGGCAGCTTTTTATTGCGCATCTGGGAGGCAATCTGCTCCAGCACCTTCGCGCCGGAGACCTGGTGCGGCAGCGCGGTGATCACCACGGCGCCATCCTCTTTGGTCCATACCGCGCGCATGCGCACGGAGCCGCGGCCGTTCTGGTAGATTTTACGGATTTCCGCACGCGAGGTGATGATCTCGGCTTCGGTCGGATAGTCCGGCCCCTGCACGATATCCAGCAGATCGTCCAGCGAGGTTTTTGGCTGCTCAATCAGGGTGATGGCGGCTTTCGCCACTTCACGCAGGTTGTGCGGCGGAATGTCCGTCGCCATGCCCACGGCGATACCGGTCGTGCCGTTCAGCAGGATGTTCGGCAGACGCGCAGGCAGCATTTTCGGCTCCTGCATCGTACCGTCGAAGTTTGGCACCCAGTCGACCGTACCCTGCCCCAGCTCGCCCAACAGCACTTCGGCATATTTAGACAGGCGGGATTCGGTATAACGCATCGCCGCGAAGGATTTCGGATCGTCCGGCGCCCCCCAGTTCCCCTGGCCATCCACCAGCGGATAGCGGTAAGAGAACGGCTGGGCCATCAGCACCATCGCTTCATAGCAGGCGCTGTCACCGTGCGGATGGTATTTCCCCAGCACGTCACCAACGGTACGGGCGGATTTCTTGAACTTGGCGGTCGCATTCAGCCCCAGTTCGGACATCGCATAGACGATGCGGCGCTGAACGGGCTTCAGGCCATCCCCGATAAACGGCAACGCCCTGTCCATGATGACGTACATGGAGTAGTTCAGGTAGGCGTTTTCCGTGAATTCATGTAGCGCGAGGCGCTCTGCCATATCGCTCATTACGTGTAATTCCTCAACTCAGAAACCGATGGGTTTCAGGCAATATTGCCGCAGATACTACCTCATCTGGCGAGTTGAGTCACAAAGAAAAAGGGCCGCTCATGCGGCCCTTTCCGGGTTATTTGTTCAGCTTGATAACCTGCTTCACGTCGATTTCAAACTCGTTCCAGTCTTTATCGATTTTACCCTGGAGTTCGACTTTATCCTGTGGCGTCACCGTCACGCCGTTCCAGCGCTTGTGGTCGATCTCCACCACCACCGTGCCGCTTTCATCGCGGAAGGTGTAACGGTCATCGGACAGGCGCTCGGTAATATTACCGCGCAGCTTCACCCAGCTGTCGTCCTTCATATCTTTGACTTTAGCCGCGGTAGTGAGGTTGGCGTTATTATCGACAAAGCCACCCTGCTGGGTTTGCGTCTGGGTCTGTGTCGCAGATGGGCCAGAGAAGCCACCCTGTGCAGCAAAAACAGGGGCAGTGGTCATCATCATAATGGCAGCAATTGCAGCGTATTTTTTCATCTTAATCTCTCCCTTTAATGTCGTTTCACAATCCATTAAACAGGGTAAACCTTAACAACTTCTTAAGGGGAAAATTTATTTATTTTTACTGTACAGCAGGCGCTTGCAGAAGGTTTACTGACGGCATCAAGGAGGAAATATGCGCATTTTACTGGTAGAAGACGACAAGCTCATCGGCGATGGCATCAAAGCGGGCTTAAGCAAAATGGGCTTTAACGTGGACTGGTTTACCGACGGTAAAACCGGGCAGGCGGCCCTGTACACCGCGCCGTACGATGCCGTGGTGCTGGACCTGACGCTGCCGGAAATCGACGGGCTTGAGATCCTGCGCGCCTGGCGCGAAAGCGGTAAGAGCGAACCGGTGCTGATCCTCACCGCGCGGGATGCGCTGAATCAGCGCGTCGAAGGGTTACGCCTGGGGGCGGATGATTACCTGTGTAAGCCGTTCGCGCTGATTGAAGTGGCAGCCCGCCTCGAAGCGCTGGTGCGCCGCAGCCACGGGCAGGCGCGCAGCGAGCTGCGTCACGGCAAGGTCACGCTCGATCCGGCAAGTCTTGTCGCCACGCTGGAGGGCGAAACGCTGGTGCTCAAACCCAAAGAGTTCGCCCTGCTGGAACTGCTGATGCGCAACGCGGGCCGCGTGCTGCCGCGCAAGGCCATCGAAGAGAAACTCTACAACTGGGATGATGACGTCTCCAGCAACGCCGTCGAAGTCCACGTTCATCATTTACGCCGCAAGCTCGGCAGCGAATTTATCCGCACCGTGCACGGCATCGGTTATACCCTGGGTGACGCATGAAACTGACCCAACGCCTGAGCCTGAAGCTGCGCCTGACGCTCCTCTTTTTGCTGCTGTCCCTGGCGGCCTGGTTTGCCGCAAGCGTGGTGGCCTGGCACCAGACGACCGACAAGCTCGATAAGCTGTTCGATACCCAGCAGATGCTGTTTGCCAAACGGCTGCTGACGATGGACGTGGACGAACTCCGCGCCCCGGAACGCATGCGCGAGGTGCCGAAAAAAGCCAAACACGGCCATCTTGACGACGATGCGCTGGCCTTCGCAATCTTCACCGCAGACGGCAGCATGGTGCTTAACGACGGTGAGAACGGGCGCGACATACCTTATCACTACCGCCGGGACGGATTTGATGACGGTCGGTTGCAGGATGACAACGACGAATGGCGTTTCCTGTGGCTGACCTCCCCGGACGGGAAATACCGCGTGGTGGTTGGCCAGGAGTGGGAGTACCGACAGGATATGGCGCTGGACGTGGTCAGCTCGCAGCTGACGCCGTGGCTGGTGGCGCTGCCCGTAATGCTGCTGTTGCTGATTGTCCTGCTGAGCCGGGAACTGAAACCGCTGAAAAACCTGGCGCAGACCCTGCGTTCACGCTCGCCGGATGCGACCGATACGCTGCCCACCCACGGCGTGCCGACGGAGGTTCGCCCGCTGCTTGATGCGCTTAACCATCTTTTCGCCCGTACGCAGGAGATGATGGCCCGCGAGCGCCGCTTCACCTCGGATGCCGCTCATGAGTTGCGCAGCCCGCTGGCCGCGCTGAAGGTGCAAACCGACGTGGCGCAGCTTTCCCTTGACGATCCCGGGGCGCAGTCTAAAGCGCTGGGGCAATTGCATGCGGGCATCGACCGCGCCTCCCGGCTGGTGGATCAGCTTCTCACCCTGTCGCGCCTGGATTCACTGGATAATCTTGATGACGTCGAACCCGTGATGATGGCCGATTTGCTGCAATCCGCGGTGCTGGATATCTGGCATCCGGCGCAGCAGGCGGGCATTGATATTCGGCTCAACGTCAACGCGCCCGAGGTGATGCGTCACGGACAGCCGCTATTGCTGAGCCTGCTGGCGCGTAACCTGCTGGACAACGCCGTTCGTTACAGCCCGCGCGGCAGCGTGGTGGACGTGACGCTGAACACCCAAAGCTTTACCGTGCGCGACAACGGCCCGGGCATTTCAACCGATGCGCTGGCGCGTCTCGGCGAGCGCTTTTATCGTCCACCGGGCCAGGACGCCACCGGCAGCGGTCTGGGGTTGTCTATCGTGAAGCGCATCGCGGCGTTACACGGGATGCGCGTCTCGCTGGGCAATGCGCCTGAAGGGGGCTTTGAGGTGACCGTCAGCTGGTAGCCATTATTGCGATGAGCGCAAAAGACTTTGCACATTTTGCTTATTTTTCCGCTCCGTCCTCGCGCGTAGAATACCTGGCATACTCTCAGCATCGAGGACAAATAATGAGCAACATTCTGATTATCAACGGCGCGAAAGAATTTGCGCACTCTAAAGGCCAGCTCAATGACACCCTGACCGAGGTCGCGGATGGTTTCCTGCGCGACGCCGGACATGATGTTAAGGTCGTGCGCGCGGACAGCGATTACGACGTGAAGGCCGAAGTGCAGAACTTCCTGTGGGCCGACGTGGTTATCTGGCAGATGCCGGGCTGGTGGATGGGCGCACCGTGGACCGTGAAAAAATACATGGACGATGTGTTTACCGAAGGTCACGGTTCGCTGTATGCCAGCGACGGCCGCACCCGCTCAGACGCGTCTAAAAAATACGGTTCCGGCGGCCTGTTGCAGGGCAAGAAATACATGCTCTCCCTGACCTGGAATGCCCCGCTTGAAGCGTTCACCGAGCAAGATCAGTTCTTTGAAGGCGTAGGCGTAGACGGCGCGTATCTGCCATTCCACAAGGCGAATCAGTTCCTGGCTATGGAGCCGCTGCCGACCTTTATCGTCAATGACGTAATTAAAATGCCGGACGTCCCACGCTATATCGCAGAATATCGCAAGCATCTCGCGGAAATTTTTGCTTAACTGGTAGCCTGGAATTAGAAGGAGTTAATTATGCTTACCGTTATTGCTGAAATCCGTACGCGTCCTGGCCAACATCACCGCCAGGCGGTGCTGGATGAGTTCGCAAAGATCATCCCGACCGTACTGAAAGAAGAAGGCTGCCACGGCTACGCGCCAATGGTGGACGCCGCCACCAGCGCAAGCTTCCAGGCGACCGCGCCAGACTCGATCATCATGGTTGAGCAGTGGGAAACCGTCGCGCACCTTGAAGCGCATTTGCAGACCGCGCATATGAAAGCGTGGAGCGACGCGGTGAAAGGGGACGTTCTGGAAACCCATATCCGTATTCTGGAGCAAGGGGTTTAAGTTCTGTGAAATTTGCCGGGTGGCACTGCGTTTACCCGGCCTACAACTTCCCTCCCAGGCCCGGTAAGCGTTAACGCCACCGGGCTTTTTTTATCACCTTAACACTCAACTGCTATGCTTATTCTGACTTCATGTTAAACAGGAGGATGGAATGGGTCTTTTTAATTTCGTAAAAGAAGCAGGCGAAAAGCTGTGGGACAATCTGACCGATCATAAGGGTCAGAGCGACAAAATCACCGAGCACCTCAAGAAACTCAACATTCCCGGTTCCGATAAGGTTCAGGTTGACGTCACCGACGGCAAAGCCAGCGTGACGGGCGACGGGCTGACGCAGGAGCAGAAAGAAAAAATCCAGGTCGCCGTCGGCAACATCGCAGGCGTCAGCGAGGTGGAGAACAACATCACCGCGACAGATGCCAAAGATGAAGCTACTTACTATACGGTAAAATCCGGCGATACCCTGAGCGCGATCTCTAAAACCGTGTACGGCGATGCTAACCAGTACAACAAGATTTTTGAGGCTAACCGCCCTATGCTCTCCAGCCCCGATAAAATCTATCCCGGCCAGACGCTGCGTATTCCTAAAGCATAACGTCTAAAACAGTCGGTTCACGTCGCGCAGAGGAACAGAATGAAAATAGCTTGTCTTGGCTGGGGTTCGTTAATCTGGAAAAGCGGCGCGTTACCGGTAGCCGGTGAGTGGCAGACCGACGGGCCTTCTTTGCCCGTCGAGTTCTGTCGGGTCAGCGATGGCGGTGAACTGGCGACCGCCATCTGTATGAATGCCCCTGCCGTGCCGGTGCTTTGGGCATGGCTGGAGGCCACAACGTTGAGCGTGGCCTGCCGCGCTTTGCGTGAGCGCGAAGCCATTCCCGAGGATCGCTGCGATGGTATTGGCTCGCTGCTAATCACCGGACGCGACACGGGTATCCTGACAACATGGGCCAGGGAGAAAGGTATTGAAGCGATCATCTGGACCGGGCTCCCGCCGAGAAGCGCGTCACAGGAAGGCAGGGTTCCTGCCGTGGACGAAGCCATCGCTTATCTCGACGGCCTCAGCGGAGAGACCCGCAGCCATGCGCGGGACTATATTTGCCGCGTGCCTGCCCAGCTTGATACGCCCTACCGGCGCGTCATTAAAGACGTGCTTGGATGGTAATCCCCCGGCCAGTTACCAGTACAGTTTCCAGCTCCGGGTGAAACGCACCAGCGCCTCAACGTAGAAGTAATCTCCCCAGCTTGCGCACTCATCCACGCCTTTGTTGCTCCCGAGGTGGTAAACCGAGTGTTTAAGCAGCCCGTTGCCCTTTTCTTCTCTCCCCATCAGATAGTGTTTCGTCAGTGACGACATAATCCCTTTAGCCCACTCCATATAGCGCTCGCGATCCGGATCCGTGACCGGCAGGTGTTTCACCAGCTCCAGCAGCCCACATACCGCAATCGCCGCCGAGGAAGAATCACGCAGCGCGTCGGTGCCCACCAGCGCCAGATCCCAGTGGCAGACGTAGTCTTCGGGCAGGCGATTGAGGAAGTAGTTCGCCAGCCGTTTTGACAGGGCGATCATCGTCTCGTCGCCGGTATAGATATAGCTCAGCAGGAAGCCGTAAATTCCCCACGCCTGCCCGCGTGACCAGCAGGAGTCGTCGGCGTAGCCCTGCTGGGTGTTGCCGTAGCGCGGTGCGCCGGTTGTCACATCCATATAGTAGGTGTGGAATGTGGAGGCATCGTCACGAATGAGGTACGTCGCCGCCTGCATGACGTGCGCTTTTGCGGCGTCGGCAAAGCGCGGATCGCCCGTCTGCTCCGTTGCCCAGTAGAGCAGCGGCAGGTTCATGTTGCAGTCGATGATCATCCGCCCGGCCTGGTCCGGATCGGAGAGATCGCCCCACGCCTGGATGATCTTCGCCTTCTCGTGGAAGCGTTCCAGCAGAGCTTCCGCCGCCAGCAGCGAGAAGCCGCGCGCCTCGCGGTTTCCGGTCAGCCGCCACGCGGCTACGCAGGAGAGCGTGTAGAGGAAGCCTAAATCGTGGGTGTTGGTGTCGTTGCGCCCGGCGATGCGCAGGCCAAACGAGCGCACGTGTTTTTCCGCCATCGCGCGGAATTTTTCCTCGCCGCTCATCTCCCATGCCAGCCATAGCTGCCCGGTCCAGAAGCTGGTGGTCCACTCCACGTTGTCAGTCAGCGGATAAAAACCGTTCTGGCAGGTTTCCGCCGGGAATTTGTCGCCGAACTCCGTTAAATGACGGCTAATCAGGTCCAGAACGTGGCTGCGCGCCGAATTCAGTTCATCGCTGAATGCGCGGGAGTCAACGGGCGCAGCGATAACAGGCAGACGTTCTTCTTTGATACGACTTAACATATTTCGGTTCCTTCTTTGACGGCGTAATTTATCGTGTTGACGTTTCTGCTACGTTCAGCGCACGAGCCCCGCGCCATTTGCTCTGACAGGCGGATAACGTAAAAGCAGAAATAAGGGTAAAGGTCAGCGCCGTTGCGCCCATGATGATATAGGTGTGCTCAAAGCCAATACGGTCATACATATACCCGGCTGGGGAAGAGACCACCACGTTGCCAACGTAGAGCATTGCCTGATAGCCGAGTAAATACATGGTGGCATTGACGCGCTTGTCGAAATGCTCGGCGATATATTTAAATACCGACACCAGCAGGAGACAAATTTCCAGACCGTACAGCGGCTTAAGCACTGAAATTAACAGGTGAGAATCACACATGCCGGAAATAATCAGACGCGCCCCGACCACCAGCCCGACAATTAATAGCCCGCGTTTGGCGCCAATAAAGTTCACAAACAGCGGGACCACCATATACATGACAAATTCCATGCCCGACTGCACGGTCCCGAGATAACCGAATACCGCGTTGCCCTCATGAATATCATCGAAGAAGGTGACGAAATAGCGCGAGAACTGCTGTTCGGCGATAAACATCATCCACGCCACGCCCGCCACGTACAGGCAGAAGGCCCAGAATTTGCGGTTTCGCAGCAGGGCGTAAACGTCTGACGGGGCGATTTTCTCTTTCGTCAGCACCTCGCCCGCGTGAATGGAGTTAGTGTTCACTTTCAGGCTCAGCAGGACGATCAGCATCACCACCGACGCCACGCTGCCGAGAATAAAGTTATACGCCGGTGAGAGGTTAAACAGCAGGCCGGAGAAGGACGATGCCACCGCCCAGCCGAGCGAACCCCACATGCGAATTTGCCCGAACTCCATGCCGTTTAAGCGGCTAAAGCGGTCAGAATACGATTCGCACGCCGCCACACCCGCGTACCAGGCAAAGCTTAAATAGAGCGCGCCGATAATAATCCCCAGCAGGGTATTAGACATTAACAGCGGCTGGTATACGTAAATAAAGAACGGCGCCATCAGGGCCGACATGATCACCACAAAATAGAGCAGGTATTTGCTCATGCCGATCTTATCGAGAATATAGCCGTAGATCGGTTTAAGAATAACGGAGAATATCCCGTTCACCGCAAAAACGGTTCCAATCACCGAGCCGCTGAGATTGGCTTTCTGGCCAAGCCAGATCGCCAGCAGTCCAATACTGGCAGACCAGGTAAAGAAATAGAGAAAGATAAAGCTACTGATTTTGTAATATTCAGTTCTGTTAGTTGTCGATGTGCTTTTCATATCATCCTCGCCGACGTGTAGGGCCAGATTTTTATAATGTGAACGACAGCTTACGTTCGCTTCCGGGTTCGCTAATGACGACCCGGCTATGGGTTATATTCAGCTGCGGCGTCGCCGCAACGGGCTGTTTTCCGTCAGCCAGAACGGCGCAACAGAGCCAGCTTTCCCCTTGCGGGAGGTCGGCCTTTAACAACGGAATGGAAGCGCACTCCGCAAACATAATGCTGCTGTTCGGCGGCGTGACGATGCTGTCTGGCTGGCGGTGAATGACCGGCGAAAGATCGACAATGACGCTGCTGCCGTTTTCAGCCATCAGATAACAACCGCGATCGCGCACCTGGTGGGCGGTTTTCATCACCGCAAAGCCGCCCTCGACGGTTTGCAGAGTGCGCGCGCTGTTGATGCGGTGCAGGCGCAGGTGCCACTCCCCGAACGGGATCTGCCAGGTCGCAATCTGCACGTCGCGCCACGGCGACCAGCGCGAGAAAATGTAATGTTCATCCACCCGAACCTCTTCGCACTCGCGACGACCGCGGAAATAGTCATCTTCGTCCGCCAGCAGCAGCATGGAATCGCAGGCGGCATGCTTCAGGCCAAAACGCCCGCGCTCAATGGTGAATCCGAAGCGGCTGGAGTAGGCAAATTTGGTGTATTTCGCTTCGGTGTTGACGTAGTTATTCAGCTCCAGCTGACCAGCGGTGAGCATGACGACGTGCTGCGAATCTTTCGAATGCATCAGGATCTGCTGCGCATGCGGGATCACATGTTTTTCAGCAAGCGCGGGCAGCGGCTGCTCGTCGGCCTGCCAGAACGGATGCGCCTCCGGCAGCGCCAGGATCAGGTAGGTTTTCAGCGCCCAGTACGGTGAACCGGGGGAGTTGTAATCCTCGCACATCGCCAGGTTCGGATACGCAAACCCCAGGGTAAGAATACCGTCGCGATCGACAATCGACTGCTGCTGCCACCAGCGCAGATGCCGCAGCACAATGCCCTTCACGATACCCGGGGTGAAGACGTCCAGCTGAGAAAAAGCCACCGCGCTCCAGAAGGCAACCATGGCAAAGCGGTAGGTCAGGCTGCGGCCAAACGGCACCGAGGCACCATCGGCGGCGGACCAGTAGATAAAGTCTTCCGCGAACAGACGCGAGCGCTCGCGCAGCACCTTTGCCCTCGCCTCGTCGTCACTCAGGGTGGCGTAAATCAGGCCGTAAAAATGGAAAGCCATGGAGATGTAATAGTCTTTCGGGCGGCCGGGACCGTCGGAGTACCAGCCGTCGCCGAGATAGTAGGCATCCATCAGCGCAAAGCGGTGGTCAATGGCGGCCTGATCGTACGGCAGGCCGGCGCGCTTAAAGCCGAGCTGGACCATAATGGCAAAATAGTTCCAGTTGCTGTCCGGCATCTGCGCGTCGGTGATTTGGTTGAGCCACGCGTGCAGGTTAATCACCTCGCGCCCGGTAAAGTGCGCGGTGAGTTTATCTCCCAGCAGAGCGAGCCCCAGACCGTAGGCCGCCATCTCTACCAGACGCTGATCGTACGGGCCGGTTTCACCCCAGTAGCCGGTGCTTTGCGGGTCGGTACCAAGCTTAATGGCAGTAAGGTACTTCTCGCTGAACGGCGTGCTTTCGCCGGATGCCATCAGCGGGAACAGCCCCCACAGCGCGCGGGAAAGTCCCTCCATCTGCACAATATCCGCTGTGTAATGGGCGCAGGTATCACCCAGCGAGAATCGTGAACGGTTCGCCGGAAATTGCGTATCCAGCGCCTGTAAAAGTGCATTCAACGACGCCACTACCTCCTGGCGTGAAGACAACGGATTTGATTTTTCTTTGTTTGCCGCCCACATCGGTTCGCCCTCGTAATCAACTGCGGCAAAGCATAGTGAATCCGCAAGGGGCAGAAATGTTAGCCGTGTCACAGGCATGAACGATGAATAAACCTCCAGTTGAGAAAATTTAAAAAGGTGGTTTATAAAGACGGTCAGACGGGAAAAAGTTGAGTTTTATTGCACTATGAGCGACACGCCGACATCCGATCTTCTGGAACTGATCGCCCTGAACGATACCGTGGCCTCGTTCAGCCGCCTGTTTGCCAATACCGTGCGCTACCATCACTGGCACCAGTGTCTGGAGATCCTCTATGTGGAAGAGGGCTTTGGGGTGGCGATTGTCGATAATCGTCACTACACCATGCGCCCCGGACGGCTGTTTTTCTTCCCGCCTTTTACGCTGCACAAGGTCATGGTGGACGAACAGGCGGAGGCAATTTACCGCCGCACCATTATTCATCTCGACCAGCACGCGGTGCTGAAGATCCTGCGGGATTTTCCCCAGACCCGGCAGCGTCTGGAGCGGCTGTCACGCCGTGGCGGCGAAGCGTGGGTCGCCGATTTAGCCCACTTCCATCATCATATCGACCATCTGTTTAGCTGCTATAAACCGCCGATGAACGGCGAGAGCATCGCCAGCCTGCTGATCGGCCTGTTCGCGATGCTGCCCGACGATCGCGACGGCGAGCCGGGAAACAGCCAGGGGATCGCCAGCCAGGTGATGTTTTGGCTCGACGAGCATTATCAGGAGAAATTTCGTCTGGATGCGCTGGCCAATGAGCTGGGAAAATCCCGCAGCTACGTATCGCGAAAATTCCATGCGGAAACGGGCGAAAAAATTCACGACTACCTGAATACGCTAAGGTTGCGTAAGGCGTGTGAGTGTTTACTCCACACTGATTCGAGCGTGCGTGACATTGCCGCACAGACGGGTTTTTCCGACGTGACGTGGTTTATCAGCGCGTTTAAAAAAGGGATTGGCGAGACGCCGCTGCAGTACAGGAAGAACCATCGTGCGGTTTGACGCCCGCACCCACGGGGAAAGGGGGAAAATCAACCGCTCTTCTTGCCCGGCTTTAATCCGCGGTGTAACTCGTTGATGCGCTTCATCGACTTGATGGTGCGCTGCGGCTCGGTGGAGGCGACGGACAGAATAATCATCTCCAGGCATAGCAGCACCGTGCCGTGCAGCGGGATTTTGCCCTTCTCGCCGCCGCGCGGGACGTGGATCACTACGCTTGCCTCTTTGCTAAAGCGCGAGTCAGTGGCGTTGGTCAGCAAAATGGTGGGAATACCCAGGCGCTTCGCTTCGCGCAGCGTGGTCTGTCCCTCCCGGTGCGCGGATTTTTGCGCCATCATTACCAGCACGTCACCGCGCTGTAGGGCAATCAGCTGTTCGGCGAGGCCAATACCGGTGCGGTTGAGCGGGATCGCAGGCAGGCCTATACGGCTAAACAGTCGCGAGGTGTACTCAGCCAGAATGCCGGATGCGCCAATGCCAAAAATAGCGACCTGTCTCGCCTGCGCCAGCAGCGACACCGCCTGCGCCATCGCGTAGCGGTTGCCCGGTTCGGACAACACCGCGCAGGTGTGTTGATGGCCTTCCAGCACAAAATCGATGCTCGCGTCGACGTCGCTGGTAAGCGTGTTTACCGTCGTGGACATCTTCTCGCTGGAGGTGACCACCGGGCCAAACCACTGCTCCAGGGTCTGCTTGAGATCCCGCAGCCCGCCAAACCCAAGCGCCTGAATGGCACGTACCACGGTGGCGTCCGAGGTGTGTAGCACAGCGGCAATCTCCATTGCCGTCTGCTCCATAACCGCTTCACGATTTTCATTGATATAGCTCGCCACCTGCAGCAGGCGCGGCGTCAGCTGGTGCGCCCGCGAGCGGAGGCGGTCGCCGTAGACATCAATTTTTCGGATCATCTTGCGGCCTCCGGCAGCGGACGGCCCGCTATCTGCGACTGCACCTGCGCGGCCATCAGCCCCAGCGAGGCAAATGAATTTGAGATCGCTTCCTCGCGGGAGATGAGCACGTAATGCCCGGTTCGGCAGGCGTTGAGAAACTGACACCAGCCCGGCATCACCGCATCCATCGCCGCCAGCTCGTCCTGCGGTTTTCCGCCGGTGTCCCCGCGCCAGGTTGCAAAGACAAAGTCAGCATCCAGCTCCGGCAGACGCTCGGCGCTGACGTCGATGCGCCCGCCCTCCGGGATGCTCTCAATCAGCGGCGGGAACCTGAACCCTGCGTCGCGCAGCACGCGCCCAAGCGAGTGGTAGCTGTGCATGGCGTTGATTTTGCCCTGATTGGCCTGAATCACCGAGACGGTCAGTTTGCTCGTATCGATGGTCGCCTTTAGCGCCTCGATCTGCTCCTGATAGCGACGCTCCAGAATCTTCAGCCGCGCCTCTGTCCCGGTAAGCTGCGCCAGCTTGCGGTAGATCTCCGGCGCGCCGCCGTCGAGGTGATCGATACTCACCGTCGGGGCAATTTTTTCCAGCTGTTCGACCGGCGTGTTGCGGGTCGGCTCGGTGATGATAAGATCCGGCTTCGCCGCGGCGATGGCTTCAATATCGATATCGGCGGTGCCGATGAATGTGATGTCGGAATTATCAAAATCGATGCCCGTCAGCATGCCGCTGGAGCGCAGAAAATGGCTGCCGTCCGGTCGGGTACGGCCATGGCTGGCAACCGGCGGTACGCCAAGCTCGATCAGCGGAATGGTGATATCCAGGTCGTGCAGGGACACAATCCGCTTCGGGTTAACCGGCACCACCACTTTGCGGTTCAGGTCGTCAGTAAACGTCTGCGTTGGCTCTGCGGCTCCTGCAGCAAATCCCACCAGCACCAGCATTGCAAAAAATACGCGCATTTCTATCCCCTAAAATCGATCCCGACGCTGCCAGAGCAGCAGCAGGAAAAACGGTCCGCCAATCAGTGAAATGACAATTCCCGCCGGCAGCTGCAACGGGAGAAATGCCAGCCGCCCGACGTTATCCGCCAGCAGCACCAGCAGCGCGCCCAGTACGGCACTTCCCGTCAGCAGTGCCGTTTGCCCTCCGCGCAGCAGCAGGCGCGCCATGTGCGGGGCAATCAGCCCGACAAAGCCGATACTCCCCACGCAGGAGACGCAGGCCGCGGTGAGCACCACGGGGGCAAACACGCGCAGCAGCGCGAGGCGTGAAGTCCGCACGCCCAGCCCCGTCGCAGTGTGGTTGCCGAGCAAGGCTACGTCTGCGGCGCGCGCGGTTAAGAGCAGCAGCGCAAACGCCGGCACTGTCCAGGCAGCAGCGATGCTGACCAGCGTCCAGCTTGCCGCATGCAGACTCCCCGCCAGCCACAGCATCGCCGTCTGGACGTCGCGCACGTCGGCGGTCGTCATAAAGACCCCCATCGCGGCGGCAAACGCCCATGACACGCCGATGCCGATCAGGATGAATCGCGGGCGCGAGATATCACGCGCCAGCGCCACTACCAGCAGCGCGGTCAGCAGCCCACCGGCCATGCCGATAAGTGGACGCCAGTACGGCCCCAATCCCGGAAACTGAAAAATCAGCAGCAGCACCGCCGCGCTACAGCCCTCTTTCACGCCGATAAGTCCGGGGTCAGCAAGGCCGTTGCGGGTAATGGACTGCATGGCCGCCCCCGCCATGCCGAGCATCGCGCCGCACAGCACCGCCATCAGCAGGCGCGGCAGGCGGATATCCATCACAATGTAATGCGCATCCGCCGTCAGACGTTCAGGATAAAACAGCGCACGTCCGATGGCGGAAGCAGGAATGGGCAGCGAGCCGTGCGTCAGGCCAAAACTTAGCAGCAGTAAAACGGCAAGGGTTAAAACGGTCAGATACAGCAGCGCCCTCGGGCGAACCAGCGCCGAGAAGGAGGAAAATCGTACTGCCCTCAATCCAGCCCGGTTCATTTGAACATCCTTGACGCCATAAGGATAAAGACCGGCGCGCCGACCAGCGCAGTCATCACGCCGGTTGCCAGCTCATACGGCGTAAACAGCGTGCGGGCGGCGATATCCGCCATCAGCAGAACCAGCGCCCCGCAGAGGGCTGAGAGCGGCACCATCACGCGCAGGTCCACCGATACCAGACGGCGAATCAGCTGCGGCACAACGAGTCCGATAAACCCGATCGGTCCGGCAACTGAAACCGCCGCGCCGCACAGCAGGGCGATGGCCAGCAGCGCGAGCAGGCGCGTTTTCAGCAGCGACACGCCAAGCCCCTGCGCCATTCTGTCCCCCAGCGCCAGCATGTTCAGCGACGGCGACAGCCAGAGCGCCAGCGCAAAACCCACGGCAGCGGCCCCCGCGGCGCTAGCGGTCGTCTCGCCGATGACTCCCGCCACATCCCCCGCAAGCCAGGTCCGCATGGCCAGCAGCGTCTGTTCATCCAGAATCAACACCGTGGCGGTTATCGATGAGGCAAATGCCGACATCGCCACGCCGCACAGCGTGACCTTCATCGGCGTGAGACCGGTACGCCCGGATGAGGAGAACGTTAGCACCAGCAAAAAGAGCGCGGCGGCGCCGGCTGCGGCTATCAGAGGGCGGCCAAACGGCAGCGACAGCCCGAGGGCACTCGTCAGCACCACCGCCAGCGCCGCCCCTGCATTTAGCCCCAGGATATGCGGCTCGCCGAGCGGGTTGCGGATCACTGACTGCAGCAGCACGCCCGCGACGCCGAGCGCCGCGCCCGTCACCAGGGCGGCGCACAGCCGCATCAAGCGCAGCCTGACGATCACGCTATGCTCAAAATTGCGCGGGTCGAAGTGGAAAAATGCGTCTACTACCGTCCGGGGGGCGATAACGCGCGCCCCGATGCTCAGGTGCGCAATCGCGCCTGCCAGAAGCAGCAGCGTAAACAGAATAAAGGCCACAGACGTGCGCATCATGGTTTGTCGACAGCCTGACGGAACGGCATAAAGAACGGCTTGCCGGTCAGCGGGTTAACCGACATATGCACGTCGACATCAAACACCGCTTTGATCAGCTCCGGCGTGCAGGCGTCGCCCTCATGCAGTACCCCCTCAACCTTTCTCTTACGTAAAAAGACCAGCGAATCACCGTAGTTCACGGCGAAGTTGAGATCGTGCAGAACCACCACCACGGTGCGCCCGTGCCGGCGCGTCAGCGTGTGCAGCAGTTCGAGGATCTCCACCTGGTAGCGAAGATCGAGGTACGTCGTGGGTTCATCCAGCAGGATGTAGGGCGTTTGCTGCGCCAGCACCATGGCGATCCAGCAGCGCTGGCGCTGGCCGCCGGACAGGCTTTCAACCAGATGATGGGCAAACTCTGCCGTTCCGGTCAGGCGTAACGCCTCCTCCACGGCCCGCTCGTCTTCTTCGCTCCACTGGCGCATCACGTTCTGCCAGGGGAAACGTCCGCGCGAGACCAGCTCAAATACGGTTAACCCTTCTGGAAGCAGCGGAGACTGCGGCAGGATCCCGAGCTGGCGGGCGACCGCTTTGGTTGGCTGCGAGTGGATGGCTTTGCCGTCCAGCACCGCGCTGCCGCCGAGCGGTTGAAGCAGCCGCGCGAGGGTACTTAACAGCGTCGATTTTCCGCAGCCGTTTGCGCCCACCAGAACAGTCATTTTCTGCTGGGGGATCGCAAGGGAGATATCATCAACGATGATTTTTTTCTGGTAACCCGCGGAGAGGTTCTCAAGAACCAGTCCCGGCTTTTTGATGTAGTGAGCCACGTGAACGCCAACGTAAGAAAAAAAACCAACAAATAAAAATAAAACTCATTCTCTTTTGTGAGTTTGCCGCCGCGCCATGTAGTAGTCAAGCGAAGATACACCCTGTAAACCCCAGGGATAACTGAGCATCACTGCACAAATTAAAATTCATTTTTATCAACTATTTTCAATGCCTTAAAAAAGAAACCAACGCGTATTAGCCAGAGAGAAACCTCTGTAGCGAAATTTTTATTTATTCCATTTACTACTACATCCCCTCATGCTTGAATGATTCTCAATTACAAGTCCGATGCCGTAGAGGCTAACGGACAGACCGTAAGGGCAATGACTCACACATTCTTCCGCGAGCATTTCATCGCAGGATATTTTGGGAAAACAGATGTAATGGCTAAGTTCACACCTTCATTCGCCGGGGTAAAAGGGCGCGCGCTCTTTTCACTCCTGTTCATGGCGCCTCTGGTGCACGCAGCAGCAAAAGACGGTGAGACGCTTACCGTCACTGCCGACCCTTACGCTTCCACCGACGCCACCAGCGGCTATCAGCCCCTGAACACCTCCACCGCCACGCTGACCAACATGCCGATGCTGGACATCCCGCAGGTGGTCAATACCGTCAGCGATAAAGTGCTGGAAGACCAAAACGCGACCACGCTCGACGAGGCGCTGTATAACGTCAGCAACGTGGTGCAGACCAACACCCTGGGCGGCACGCAGGATGCCTTCGTGCGCCGTGGCTTCGGCGCAAACCGCGATGGCTCGATCATGACCAACGGCCTGCGCACCGTGCTGCCGCGCAGCTTCAATGCCGCAACCGAGCGCGTGGAGGTGCTAAAAGGCCCGGCCTCGACCCTTTACGGTATTCTCGACCCCGGCGGCCTGATTAACGTGGTGACCAAACGCCCGGAGAAAACCTTCGGCGGCTCGATTTCTGCCACATCAACCAGCTTTGGCGGCGGTACCGGACAGTTTGACGTCACCGGTCCGATTGAAGGTACGCGTCTGGCCTATCGCCTGACGGGGGAGTATCAGGACGAGGATTACTGGCGTAATTTCGGCACCGAACGCAGCACCTTTATCGCCCCGTCTTTGACCTGGTTCGGCGATGATGCCACCGTGACCGTGCTCTATTCGCATCGCGACTATAAAACGCCGTTCGATCGCGGAACGATCTTCGATCTCAACACCAAAAAGGCCGTCGACGTCGATCGCAAAACCCGCTTTGATGAGCCATTTAACGTGACCGACGGTCAGTCCGACCTCGCTCAGCTTAACGCGGAGTATCGCCTTAACAGCCAGTGGACCGCGAAGTTCGACTACAGCTACAGCCAGGATAAGTACAGCGATAACCAGGCTCGCGTGATGGCCTACGATTCAAAAACCGGCAACCTGACCCGCCGCGTGGATGCGACCCAGGGTTCGACCCAGCGTATGCACACAACGCGGGCAGATTTGCAGGGGAACGTGGACATCGCGGGCTTTTACAATGAGATCCTGACCGGCGTGTCGTATGAGAATTACGATCTGCTGCGTACGGACATGATCCGTTGTAAGAACGTTAAGGGTTTCAATATTTACAACCCGAGCTACGGCAGCCTCGGCAAGTGCACCACCGTCTCGGCATCCGACAGTGATCAAACCATCAAGCAGGAGAGCTACTCCGCTTACGCGCAGGACGCGCTGTACCTGACCGATAAATGGATCGCCGTTGCCGGACTGCGCTACCAGTATTACACCCAGTACGCGGGCAAAGGCCGTCCGTTTAACGTCAACACCGACAGCCGCGACGACCAGTGGACGCCGAAGCTGGGCCTGGTATACAAGCTCACGCCGGCAGTCTCCCTGTTTGCTAACTATTCCCAGACGTTTATGCCGCAGTCGTCCATTGCGAGCTACATCGGCGACCTGCCGCCGGAAACGTCGAACGCGTATGAAATAGGCGCTAAATTCGACCTGTTCGACGGCATTACTGCCAACATCGCGCTGTTTGATATCCACAAGCGCAACGTGCTGTACACCGAGAGCATCGGTGATGAAACCGTCGCCAAAACCGCGGGCCGCGTGCGCTCGCAGGGTGTCGAAGTGGATCTCGCCGGATCGCTGACAGAGAACACCAACATTATCGCCAGCTACGGCTATACCGATGCGAAGGTGCTGGAAGACCCGGACTACGCGGGCAAACCGCTGCCGAACGTGCCGCGCCATACCGGCTCCCTGTTCCTGACGTACGATATTCACAATGCGTTTGCCGGGAATACGCTGACAATTGGCGGCGGCGGGCACGGCGTGAGCCGTCGTTCAGCGACTAACGGTGCGGATTATTATCTGCCGGGCTATTTCGTAGCGGATGCATTTGCGGCGTACAAAATGAAGCTGCAATATCCGGTGACGCTACAGGTGAACGTGAAAAACCTGTTTGATAAGACCTACTACACGTCGTCGATTGCGTCCAACAACCTGGGCAACCAGATTGGCGACCCGCGTGAAGTGCAGTTTACGGTGAAGATGGAGTTTTGACGTCAGTGCGAGGCGTTCCCCTCACCCTAACCCTCTCCCCAGAGGGGCGAGGGGATCGATCGTAGGCCCGGTAAGCACAGCGCCACCGGGCAAAAAAAAGCCCTGCATCGCAGGGCTTTTTCAGCATCAGGCTTCAATATCCGCCATATCGCCTTTCTCCTGCAGCCAGTTACGTCGGTCTTCCGAACGTTTCTTGGCAAGGAGCATATCCATCATGGCGTTGGTTTGCTGTTCGTCTTCGTCGCTGATCGTCAGCTGCACCAGACGGCGCGTGTTCGGATCCAACGTCGTTTCGCGAAGCTGCATCGGGTTCATCTCGCCCAGCCCTTTAAAGCGCTGCACGTTCGGTTTGCCCTTCTTGCGCTTCAGCTGTTCCAGCACGCCCGCTTTCTCTTCTTCCGTCAGCGCATAGTAGACTTCTTTGCCAAGGTCGATACGGTACAGCGGCGGCAGCGCCACGTGGACGTGACCGTTTTTCACCAGCGTGCGGAAGTGCTTCACGAACAGCGCGCACAGCAGCGTGGCGATGTGCAGACCATCGGAGTCCGCATCCGCGAGAATGCAGATCTTGCCGTAGCGCAGCTGGCTCAGATCGTCGCTGTCCGGATCGATGCCGATCGCCACCGAGATATCGTGTACTTCCTGCGAGGCCAGCACTTCATCAGACGAGACTTCCCAGGTATTCAGGATCTTACCCTTGAGCGGCATGATCGCCTGATATTCACGATCGCGCGCCTGCTTGGCCGATCCGCCCGCCGAGTCCCCTTCCACCAGGAACAGCTCGGTGCGGTTGAGATCCTGGGCGGTACAGTCCGCCAGCTTGCCCGGCAGCGCGGGGCCGCTGGTCAGTTTTTTACGCACCACTTTCTTCGCCGCGCGCAGACGACGCTGGGCGCTGGAGATCGCCATTTCAGCCAGCATTTCTGCGGCCTGAACGTTCTGGTTCAGCCACAGGGTAAACGCATCTTTCACCACGCCGGAAACAAACGCCGCACACTGGCGTGACGACAGGCGCTCTTTAGTCTGACCGGCAAACTGCGGATCCTGCATTTTCACGGAAAGCACGTAGGCGCAGCGGTCCCAGATATCTTCTGCGGAAAGCTTCACGCCGCGCGGCAGAATGTTGCGGTATTCGCAGAACTCGCGCATCGCATCCAGCAGACCCTGACGCAGGCCGTTGACGTGCGTCCCACCGAGCAGCGTTGGGATCAGGTTGACGTAGCTTTCCGT
Source organism: Enterobacter cloacae complex sp. SYL001 (assembly GCF_049237025.1). Taxonomy (NCBI): domain Bacteria; kingdom Pseudomonadati; phylum Pseudomonadota; class Gammaproteobacteria; order Enterobacterales; family Enterobacteriaceae; genus Enterobacter; species Enterobacter cloacae complex sp. SYL001. The sequence continues at coordinate 123,983 of NZ_JBMKJI010000010.1, forward strand.
CAGCAGCTCACCGCCTTCAGGTAGCCACAGCAGCGCCCAGTCCACCGCCTCGGTATCACCTTCGAAATTCCCGACGAACGGTTTTTCCGGCAGGGTCGGCAGGCCGTTAACCGCTTCGCACAGGTAGTCGTTCAGACCCTTTTCGTAGCGCCAGCTCTGTTCGGTGTTGTTAACGTGATCTTTAAAGGTGATTTCTACGCCTGGGCACAGCACCGCTTTGGCTTTCAGCAGGTGCGTCAGGCGGGAAACAGAAAAGCGTGGGCTGTCGAAGAAGCTTTCGTCAGGCCAGAAATGGACGCTGGTGCCGGTGTTGCGTTTACCGCACGTCCCGACGACCTGCAAATCCTGCACTTTTTCGCCGTTTTCAAACGCGATGTTATACACCTGGCCGTCGCGACGGACGTTCACTTCCACGCGCTTTGACAGGGCGTTAACCACGGAGATCCCCACGCCGTGCAAGCCGCCAGAGAACTGGTAGTTTTTGTTGGAGAACTTACCGCCCGCATGCAGACGGCAGAGGATCAGCTCAACGGCAGGAACCCCCTCTTCCGGGTGAATATCCACCGGCATGCCGCGGCCATCGTCGATGACTTCCAGCGACTGATCGGCGTGCAGGATAACGTCCACGCGTTTGGCATGACCTGCCAGCGCTTCGTCCACACTGTTATCAATTACTTCCTGGCCCAGGTGGTTTGGGCGCGTCGTATCGGTGTACATCCCCGGGCGGCGGCGAACCGGCTCAAGCCCGGTGAGTACCTCAATGGCATCAGCGTTATAGGTTTGCGTCATGATTTAAGCTAGCAATTCGCATTGATTGTCAGTGGCTGTGCAGTCCAAGAAAATCGACAATCTGGGTGAAATGATCTTCAAAGCCCGTGAAAGCATGGTTTCCGCCCTCTTCTACAGTCTGGCGGCAGGATGCGTAATACGCCACTGCCTGGCGGTAATCCAGCACTTCATCTCCCGTCTGTTGCAGCAGCCAGATAAGATCGGGCGCTTCAAGCGGGTCGACCTGCATAACTTTGAGATCGTAAATATGGCGTGACTCTAGCACATATTGTTGGCCGGTGTAGGGGTTCTCGTTTTCGCCAAGAAAGTCCCTTAACAGCTCAAATGGCCGGACCGCCGGGTTAACGACGACAGCGGGCACCATAAAGCATTGCGACAGCCAGGTGGCGTAGTAGCCGCCGAGGGACGAGCCAACAACGCCAAACGATTCGCCGCCGTGTTCAAGCACAATCGATTCCAGCATTTCTGCCGCGTCCGCCGGATAAGGGGGCAGCTGCGGAATAATCATCTCCACGTGCGGATGATGTTCGCTCAGCCACTGGCGAAACTGCGTCGCCTTTGCGGAACGCGGAGAACTGTTGAACCCGTGCAGATAGAGGAGCGTCGACATCAATAGCCTTCTGAAGCGGTATCCGGGCGGAACTGCGCGCCAGCCAGACGGCACACTTCGGTGGTCAGCGAGCCGTCGGCATGCAGGTCCAGCCAGCGCCAGCCCGGTGCGATGGTGTCCAGCGTGAAGTTAGCGCAATGGGGCTTGAACTGCACGCAGGTGGACGGCGTCGCGAGCAGGCGGCGACCGTTCCAGTCAAGATCCTGTTCCTGGTGAATGTGCCCACACAGCAAATTTTTCACGCGCGGGAATTTCGCCAGCACGCTATCCAGCGCCGCAGAGTTGCGTAAGCTGTGCTGATCAAGCCAGCTACAGCCCGCCGGCAGCGGATGATGATGCAGTAACAGCAGCGTATTACGATTCGGTTCGGCGGCCAGTTTTGTCTCCAGCCAGTCAAGCTGATAGTCGCTCAACTCACCGTGCGGAACGCCAAACACCTGACTGTCGAGGAGCAGAATTTGCCACTGGTCCCCCGTAAAGACACATTTTGCCGGCGAAATCCCCGCCTCCTGAAGCGAACTGTACATGGCGGGCTGAAAATCGTGATTGCCCGGTAGCCAGACGCAAGGCACACTAAAGCTCGCAATTCCTTCGGCGAAATGCTGATAGGCTGCGGAGGATTGATCCTGCGCCAGATCGCCTGTCGCGACGATCAGATCGCATGGCCGCTTTTCAGCATGGATCGCGTCAAGAACCGCCTGATAACTCTCCCAGGTGTTCACGCCCAGAAGCGTCTCATGCTTTTCGGCAAAAAGGTGGGTGTCGGTGATTTGTAATATCCTGACTGGCGCCCCACCAGCAACAGTCAGGTTCAACAGGCTTTCCAAATGGTGTCCTTAGGTAGGTTTATGACGCTAACAAACCGGAATCGCCATTGCTCCATGTGCTAAACAATATCTTAGCCAGTCGGCTAAAAACTGGTTAATTTGATGCTTTTCGTCGCGTTGATGCAACTTTTTATTCGGATAATCATACCGCGCTTTGAAGCGAAAGATCTGCTGGCTTGAACACACTTCAGCGACCATCGCATCATGATAAAGACGTACCGTCATCGACGGCAGGCTCCAGTAGCTGATGCTCGGCGCCGTTTGCTCAATTTCCACCAGCGTAGTGTAGCGCGTTGATTCTGTTATCGTTAACCGATACTGCGCGTTGCTCACCTGATAGCTTACCGTTTCGCCGGGCGCGTCGTTTCGCGGCAGCAGGCGGCGCAGCTGGGCGAAATTGGTTTCGCACAGGCGCATCATTTCTGGGAAGTCAGGTGTATAGCGCTTCATTTTTTCCACTCGTTTCGTAAATTCTGATGATGCAGTTGCAGCCATTGCAAGGCGATGACAGACGCTGCGTTGTCGATTAAACCCTCTTCTACCCATTGGTAAGCCTGCTCCCGACTCACCACATGAACCCGAATATCTTCGTTTTCATCTGCCAGACCGTGGATCCCTTTCGCTGTCGTGGCGTCCACTTCGCCCACAATAATAGATGAGCGTTCCGTTGTTCCCCCCGGACTTGCCAGGTAGCTCAACACCGGTTTCGTCCGACCGATCGCCAGGCCTGCCTCTTCCAGCGCCTCACGGCGAGCAACGTCTTCGACCGACTCACCCTCCTCGATCATCCCGGCCACCATCTCCAGCAACCACGGCGTTTCGCTGGTATCATACGCCGCAATACGGACCTGCTCGACCAGCACGACTTCATCACGCACTGGGTCAAAGGGTAGCAAGACTGCCGCATGCCCGCGCTCAAAAATTTCGCGTTTGATTTCACCGCTCATTTCACCGTTAAACAGGCGATGCCTGAAACGGTAAAGTTCCATTGAAAAAAAACCGCTATAAAGCGTTTCTCGTGCAATAATTTCTACATCGTTTTTGGCGAAGGTGACAGGCACGTTTTCTGGTTTTTGCATCGGTCGAGTCCTGGTAGCAATGGTGATGAAATTGTGAATTTCAAGGCTGTTTGGCTGCCGTTTGTATGGCTATATGGTAGATTGGAGCAAATTACCGCCAGATGGCACGTTACGCCAACCTTTTGGTGTGGATGATTCTGTTAGAATCGGCAATTATTTTTAATTAGATCAGCGCTAATACTGCTTCACAACAAGGAATGCAAATGAAGAAATTGCTCCCCATCCTTATCGGCCTGAGCCTGACGGGCTTCAGTGCAATGAGCCAGGCAGAGAACCTGTTACAGGTCTACCAGCAGGCACGTCTGGGCAACCCTGATTTACGTAAATCAGCGGCCGATCGTGATGCTGCGTTTGAAAAGATTAACGAAGCACGTAGTCCACTGCTGCCGCAGTTAGGCTTAGGTGCAGATTATACCTACACTAACGGTTTTCGCGATAACAATGGCATCGACTCGAATGCCACCAGCGCCTCTTTACAGCTTACACAGACCCTGTTCGACATGTCCAAATGGCGTGAACTGAGTTTGCAGGAAAAGAGCGCAGGCATTCAGGATGTCACCTATCAGACCGATCAGCAAACGCTGATCCTGAATACCGCGACCGCCTATTTCCAGGTGCTGAGCGCGATTGACGCGCTCTCCTATACCGAAGCGCAGAAACAGGCGATTTACCGTCAGTTAGATCAAACCACCCAGCGTTTTAATGTGGGTCTGGTTGCGATCACTGACGTGCAGAACGCCCGTTCACAGTACGATACCGTACTGGCTAACGAAGTGACCGCACGTAACAACCTCGACAACGCACTGGAAGCACTGCGTCAGGTCACCGGTAACTACTATCCTGAGCTGGCCTCTCTGAACGTGGACAGTTTCAAAACGGACAAACCGCAGGCGGTTAATGCTCTGCTGAAAGAAGCGGAAAACCGTAACCTGACCTTATTGCAGGCGCGCCTGAGCCAGGATCTGGCACGCGAGCAGATCCGCCTTGCACAGGATGGTCACCTGCCAACCCTGAGCCTGAGCGCCTCTACCGGCGTATCGGATACCAGCTACAGCGGGTCTAAAACGACGTCTCAGGCCTATGACGACAGCAACGTTGGCCAGAACAAAGTGGGCCTTAGTTTCTCTCTGCCGCTGTACCAGGGCGGGATGGTTAACTCTCAGGTGAAACAGGCGCAATACAACTTTGTGGGTGCCAGCGAGCAGCTGGAAAGCGCGCACCGCAACGTGGTGCAGACCGTGCGTTCTTCCTTTAACAACGTCAATGCCTCTATCAGTAGCATCAACGCTTACAAACAGGCCGTTGTCTCTGCGCAAAGCTCTCTGGACGCGATGGAAGCAGGCTACTCCGTCGGTACGCGTACCATCGTTGACGTGTTAGACGCAACGACCACACTGTATAACGCGAAACAGCAGCTCTCCAGCGCACGTTACCAGTACCTGATTAACCAGCTGAACATCAAGCAGGCGCTGGGTACGCTGAACGAGCAGGATCTGCAAATGCTGAACAGTACGCTGGGTAAACCGGTATCCACGTCGCCTGACAGCGTGGCGCCGGAAAATCCAGAGCAGGATGCCGCGGTTGATAACTTCAACGCTAACGGCAGCGCCCCGGTTGCACAGCCAGCGGCAGCACGCAGCACCTCACCTGCCAGCAGCGGCACGAATCCGTTCCGTAACTAAGTGTGTCATCAGGCCCAATGCGGCCTGATGCCCTCACCCCAGCCCTCTCCCACAGGGCTGAGGGTTCCCCACAAATTAATGCGAGCACTGAGCAATCCCCTCGCCCCTCCGGGGAGAGGGTTAGGGTGAGGGGAACATACGGCGGTGGT
>NZ_JBMKJI010000011.1:0-125317 GCF_049237025.1 Enterobacter cloacae complex sp. SYL001
GTGTTCACTCGTTGAGACTTGGTATTCATTTTTCGTCCGAGGACGTTAAGAATCCATGTCACTTTGAGTGCCCACACAGATTGTCTGATAAATTGTTAAAGAGCAGTGCCGCTTCGTTTTCGCTGCGGCGCGGGGTGTGCATATTACGCTTTCCCGCTTCAGAGTCAAGCGTTTGTTTTGCTTTTCTCTGCTGACCCGGCGGCGTGTGTGCCGTTGTTCCGTGTCAGTGGAGGCGCATTATAGGGAGTTCTTCTGAAGTGACAAGAGGTAATTTAAAAAAAGTTTCTGACCGTGTTTTTTTTCACCAAAAGCGATGAGATCAAGCTACAAATTGTTCTAATTGGTGTATCTGCAACCACAATCACCCCTGAGATGGCATAATTAGCCGCATCAATATTTAAGGAATAAAAGCGATGCCATTAAGCGCTCAACAGCTGGCAGCTCAAAAAAACCTGTCCTATGTGCTGGCAGAAAAGCTGGCTCAGCTGATCTTAGCGGGTAAATATGCCCCAGGTAGCATCCTGCCCAGCGAGATGGAGCTGGGGGATCAGTTTGGTGTAAGCCGTACCGCCGTTCGCGAAGCGGTAAAAACATTAACGGCGAAAGGGATGGTGCTTCCACGCCCGCGCATTGGCACCCGCGTTATGCCTCAGGGGAACTGGAACTTTCTCGATCAGGAGTTACTCACCTGGTGGATGACCGAAGATAACTTTAATCAGGTCGTCGATCACTTTCTGGTCATGCGCAGCAGTCTTGAGCCTCAGGCCTGTCTGCTTGCCGCCACGCTCGGCACAGCAGAGCAAAAAGCGCAGCTCAATACTTTTATGGAAGAGATGGTGGATCTGAAAAAGCACTTTAACCGCGAGCGCTGGATAGAGGTCGATATGGCCTGGCATGAACATATCTATAATATGAGCGGAAATCCTTTCCTGACCTCCTTTGCTTCTTTATTCCATTCGGTGTACCACACTTACTTTGCCTCTATCACACAGGATGAGGTGGTGAAGCTGGATCTGCATCAGGCGATAGTCGATGCCATTCAGGAAAGCGACGGGCAGCGAGCCCTGAGTGAGTGCCAGGCGTTGCTGGCGGCGCCAACCCACCAGCAGGTAAATAAATGACAGAGAAAAAAGCACGCAGTATGGCCGGATTGCCGTGGATTGCAGCCATGGCGTTCTTTATGCAGGCACTGGATGCCACTATCCTCAATACCGCCCTTCCCGCAATAGCCCAAAGCCTTAACCGCTCCCCACTGGCGATGCAATCCGCCATCATCAGTTATACCCTGACGGTGGCGATGCTCATTCCGGTCAGCGGCTGGCTGGCCGATCGTTTCGGCACGCGCAAAGTGTTTATGCTGGCGGTGACGCTGTTCACCCTCGGTTCTCTGGCTTGCGCCCTTTCTACCTCTCTGACGGAACTGGTTATCTTCCGCGTTCTACAGGGGATAGGCGGCGCGATGATGATGCCCGTCGCGCGTCTGGCGTTATTGCGCGCCTATCCGCGCAGCGAACTGCTCCCGGTGCTCAACTTTGTGACTATGCCGGGGCTGGTCGGCCCGATACTTGGCCCGGTTCTCGGCGGCGTACTGGTGACCTGGGCAAGCTGGCACTGGATCTTCCTGATTAATATTCCGATTGGTGTGGCAGGGCTAATCTATGCCCGCAAATATATGCCGAACTTCACCACACCACGACGCAGCTTCGATATGGGCGGCTTCTTCCTGTTTGGCCTGAGCCTGGTCCTGTTCTCCAGCGGGATGGAGCTGTTTGGCGAGAAAATCGTAGCGACGTGGCTGGCGCTGGCCATCATTCTTAGCGGTATTCTGCTGTTCCTTCTATATATCCGTCATGCACGTCGCCATCCGACACCGCTTATCTCTTTATCTCTGTTTAACACCCGAACGTTTTCCGTCGGGATCGCGGGCAATATTGCCTCGCGTCTGGGCACGGGCTGCGTACCGTTCCTGATGCCGCTGATGCTCCAGGTCGGTTTCGGCTATCCGGCCCTGATTGCTGGCTGCATGATGGCCCCCACAGCGATGGGCTCAATTCTGGCAAAATCGACGGTCACGCAGGTGCTGCGCTGGTTTGGCTATCGTAAGACGCTGGTTGGCGTGACGATCTTTATTGGATTGATGATTGCGCAGTTCTCCCTGCAATCTGCGGCGTTACCCATCTGGATGCTGATCCTGCCGCTGTTTGTGCTGGGTATGGCCATGTCGACGCAGTTTACGTCGATGAACACCATCACCCTTGGGGACCTCACCGACGAGAATGCCAGCAGCGGCAACAGCGTACTGGCGGTCACTCAACAGCTGTCGATCAGCCTCGGGGTTGCCGTGAGCGCGGCGGTACTGCGGTTTTATGAAGGGTTTGACGGTACAAATACCGTTGAGCAGTTCCACTATACCTTTATCACCATGGGCGCGCTTACCGTGGTATCGGCGGTGGTCTTTATGTTGTTAAAACCAAAAGACGGCCGGAACCTGATTAAAGAGCGTCACAAAGAGAAGGCTAAACCGAACCGCGTTCCATCAGAACAGGAGTAAGCTGCAAACGTTGCTGTTGCAGCGTGGGCTGGGCCATACGGTGGATCAACACATCAATGGCCAGCTCACCCAGTTCATCTTTCGGCTGATGGATGGTAGTTAGCGGCGGCGTCATGTAGCGCGCCAGTTCGATATCATCGTAACCGACGATCGCCATGTCGTCCGGAACACGTAATCCCGCCTGATACAGCGCCTGATAAGCTCCGAATGCCATCGCATCGTTACCGATAAACACCGCCTGCGGGCGCGACTCTTGCGCCAGCAGTTTCTGCATTGCTTCAAATCCACCGTTAAATTCGAAATCGCCGGTGATGCGATAGCCATCAGGAATGGCAAGCCCCGCCCGTTCCATGGCCGAAAGATAGCCTTCCAGACGCAAGCGCGCCGGGGTTTTATCCAGCGGGCCGGTAATACAGGCGATGCGGGTATGGCCTTTATCTATCAGATGCTGGGTCGCCATATCGCCACCCAGCAGCGAGTTATCCTGGATCAGATCGCTGGTGCCATCGAACGGCGCCCAGTCCATCATGACCGTAGGAATAGAAGGGTAGCGCTGAATGATCTCTTTCGAGGGTTGATGCGTTTCGGTACAGAGCAGCAGCAGCCCGTCGACGCGTTTTTGCATCAGCGTCTCCAGGTTTCGGTTCATGCGCTGCTCATCGCCTTCGGTATTGCACAGCACCAGGCTGTAGCCGCGCTCGAAGCAGCTGCGCTCCACGCCGCGCACCAGTTCAGAATAAAAAGGGTTGGTACTGGCGGTGATCAGCATGCCGATGGTGCGCGTCTGGTTAAGCTTCAGGCTGCGGGCCAGCGCAGACGGCGCATAGTTGAGTTCTTTAATTGCAGCGTCAACTTTCTCCCGAATCGCCTCGCTGACGAAGCGATCCTTATTGATAACGTGGGAAACAGTCGAGGTAGAAACGCCCGCCATACGGGCGACATCTTTCATTGTGGCCAAGCGTTACCCCTGCTGACTTAAGAATTCATCAATCTCTTTACGCCATGGAACAGAAGGCTGAGCGCCTTTACGCGTCACCGCAATCGCAGCGGCGGCATGCGCGAAGCGGATCGCGTCATCCATTGCTTTTCCTTCCAGCAGCGCCGTTACCAGCGCACCGTTGAAGGTGTCTCCTGCGGCGATGGTATCAATGGCTTTGACCTTAAAGCCCGGCACGCGACGGCCTTCGCCATTGACGCTTGCCCACACCCCACGGCTGCCGAGGGTGATGATCACGGTGCCGATGCCTTTATCATGCAGCGCAAGCGCGGCACGCGCGGCATCGTCATCATTTTCGACACGGATACCCGTCAGCTTTTCCGCTTCGGTTTCGTTCGGGGTGATGATATCCACCAGCGCCAGCAGCTCGTCTGATAATACACGGGCAGGCGCCGGGTTAAGTACGACAGACGTATGATTTTCATGCGCAATTTTCGCAGCGGCCAGCACGCTTTCAACCGGTGACTCCAGCTGCATCAGCAGGGCTTCCGCTCCGGCGATGATCCCACGCTGCGCTTCGACGCGTTCAGTCGTTAACGCGGCATTAGCCCCCGCATGAATACCGATGACATTCTCACCTTCCGCATTGACGAAAATCAGCGCCACGCCGGTAGATTCCCCTGCAACCACGCTGACGGGTGCGATGTCGATTTTGTCGCTTGCCAGCTGTTTGCGTACGCGCTCGCCGGTATCGTCATCACCCGTACAGGCGATAAACGCGATATTTGCCCCGCTGCGTCCGGCGGCAACTGCCTGGTTTGCACCCTTACCGCCGAACGCGACCTGATACTGATTGCCGGTGACGGTTTCGCCCGGAGTGGGGAACGTTTCAAGGTTAAGAATGTGATCGGCATTGATACTGCCAAGGACGACGAGGTTGCCTGCGGTTTTCATGTATTGAGGTGTCCATCTGAGAGCGCCACCGGTATTACCCGGTGGCGTATGCCACACTTTTCTTTTATTTGGTGTCCCTCAGGCAGCCAGCGACTGCCTGAATCGCCTTTACTGCTTAATGACCAGTTTCAGGTCAACAGGATATTTGGCCTGAACTTTTTCGCCCTTCAGCACTTTATCGGCAGTTTGCACGCCAGTCGAGCCAATCTGCTCAGGCAGCTGAGCGATGGTCGCAGCCAGTTTGCCATCATTTACTGCTTTTTCACCATCCGGCGTGCCGTCAAATCCGACAACCATCACATCTGATTTACCCGCAGTCTGGAGCGCACGCAGCGCACCGAGCGCCATTTCGTCGTTCTGTGCGAATACCGCCTGCACATCAGGATGCGCGGTTAGCAGGTTCTGCATGACGTTCAGGCCCTTTGTACGGTCGAAGTCTGCCGGCTGGCTCGCCAGCACGTTGAATTTGTGCGCCGCTACAGCCTGCTGGAAGCCTTCACCACGTTCACGGGCTGCGGAAGTCCCGGCGATACCCTGCAACTCGATCACTTTCGCGCCTTCACCTGCTTTCTTCGCGATGTAGTCACCGGCGATTTTACCGCCCAGTACGTTATCAGACGCAATGTGGCTGACCACATCCCCTTTCGTTGCCTGACGGTCAAGGGTGATGACCGGGATCTTCGCCTGGTTTGCCATCTTCACGGCGTTACCGACCGCGTCGGAATCGGTTGGGTTGATCAGCAGGATTTTGGTACCACGAACGGTTAAGTCCTGAACGTTAGCCAGCTCTTTCGCCGGGTTGTTCTGAGAATCCAGCACCACCAGGTTGTAACCCAGTTTGTCTGCTTCTTTCTGCGCGCCATCCTTCAGGGAGACGAAGAACGGGTTGTTCAGGGTAGAGACAACCAGCGCGATGGTGTCCTTCGCCATGGCGTTAGCACTTACGGTTGCGCTCAGCGCGACAGCAGAAACCAGGGTAGCCAGTTTTTTCATGTTCATATCTAAGATGTCCTGTAGTGTCGTCAGTTACTGTTTTTTGTTGTCTACCAGTACCGCCAGCAAAATCACCACTGCCTTAACGATCATCTGGTAATAGGAGGAAACACCTAACAAATTCAAGCCATTATTCAGGAAACCGAGGATCAGTGCGCCGATCAATGTCCCAACAATGCGACCTTTACCGCCCGCAAGGCTCGTACCACCCAGAACCACTGCCGCGATGGCATCCAGCTCATAGCCCGTACCCGCCGTTGGCTGCGCGGAAGAGAGGCGCGCCACTTCGATGATGCCCGCCAGAGATGCCAGCAGACCGCACAGGGAGTAAACGATAATTTTAACTTTGTTGACGCTAATACCGGACAGACGCGTTGCCGATTCGTTACCGCCCAGCGCATAAATATAACGACCCAGACGGGTATGGTGCAGCATGTACCACGCCGCCAGGAAGACGATAGCCATGATCCAGACTGGCGTCGGAATACCCAGCGGGCGTCCGATACCAAACCAGCCAAACAGATCGGCGTTTTCGGTAAAGCCGGTATTCACCGGGCTACCGTTGGTGTACACCATGGTGACGCCGCGCAGCAGCAGCATCATCACCAGCGTGGCAATAAACGCCTGTACGCGGCCTTTTGCCACAATCACGCCGGTTACCGCGCCAATTGCCGCACCTGCCGCCAGCGCAGCAGCAACGGCCACCAGCGCGTTGACCTCAATACCGACAATCGACGCGGCAATCGCACCGGTGAGCGCCAGCAGGGAACCGACGGACAGATCGATACCCGAGGTCAAAATCACCAGCGTCATCCCCACCGCCATAATGGCGTTGACGGAGGTCTGCTGAAGAATATTGAACAGGTTATTAACGGTAAAAAAGTTCGGGCTCATGGTCGAGACAATCGCGATCAGCACCAGCAGGGCAATCAGCGATTTTTGTTCCATCAGCCATGCCTTTGTGAAATAGCGGCGACCAGAAACAGCCTGGGTAGTCATCTTCTTACTCCTGATTCACGCGATTAAGCTTGCCCACAGCGGCAGCCATCAGAACTTCCTGGGTGGCCTGCTCGCGAGTGAATTCACCGCCGAGATGCCCTTCATGCATGACGATAATGCGATCGCTCATGCCTAATACTTCTGGCATCTCGGAAGAGACCAGAATGATGCTCAGACCGTCGGCCTTGAATTGGTTAATCAGCTGATAGATCTCTTTTTTCGCGCCCACGTCAACGCCGCGAGTTGGCTCATCGAGGATCAGTACTTTCGGGCGCGTCATCAACCCGCGGGCAATCGCCACTTTCTGCTGATTACCGCCGGACAACAGGCCAATCGCCTGCTCCATCGATGGGGTTTTAACGTTAAAGAGACGGATAAAATCGCTGACCGCCTGCTGCTCATCTTTGTGTTTCAGGCTGCCGCCGCTGCGGCTGAAATAGCGTAGCGCGGTCAGGGACATGTTCTCTTTTACCGACATGCCCAGCACTAAGCCGTCACGCTTACGGTCTTCGGAGATATAGACAATGCCGTTCGCCAGGCCATCCTGCGGCGAGCGGGTCACTACCTCATGGCCGTCAAGGGTAACGTAGCCGCTGGTGCGCGGCAGTGCGCCATAGAGCACTTTCATCAGTTCGGTACGTCCCGCGCCCATCAGGCCCGCGACGCCAAGGATCTCGCCCTTGCGCAGGGTAAAGGAGACGTCATCCACGCCCGGCCCGCAGAGGTTATCCACCTTCAGGCGGATCTCTCCTGGCGCTTTGTCCAGACGCGGATACTGGTCTTCGAGCTTACGTCCCACCATCATTTCAATCAGCGAATCTTCGGTCAGCGTGGCCACTTCACGCTCGGCAATGAACTGCCCGTCGCGGAAGACGGTGACGTCGTCGCAGATCTCGAAAATTTCTTTCATGCGGTGAGAGATATAGACAATGCCGCGCCCCTGGGATTTCAACTCACGGATCACGCGGAACAGGGATTCGGTTTCGGTATCGGTCAGGGCGTCGGTCGGTTCATCCATAATGATGACCTTCGACTCGAAGCTCAGCACCTTCGCGATCTCCACCATCTGCTGATCGCCGATGGAAAGGTCGCCCACCAGTCGGTCGCTCTTAAAGCGCAGATTCAGCTTCGCCAGCAGTTTGTCCGCTTCGGCATACATGGTTTTCCAGTCGATTTTGCCAAACCGGTTCACGAACTCACGGCCGAGGAAGATGTTCTCCGCAATGGTGAGCTGCGGGATCAGGTTCAGCTCCTGGTGGATGATGCCAATGCCCGCTTCCTGAGAGGATTTCGGGCCGTTGAAGGTGGTCTCTTTACCCAGCCACAGCAGCGAACCGGCATCGCGTTGATAGATCCCGGTCAGCACTTTCATCATGGTGGATTTGCCCGCGCCGTTTTCGCCCACCAGCGCCATTACGCGCCCGGAATAGACGTTCAGCGCCGCGCCAGAGAGGGCTTTAACGCCCGGGAACGACTTATCGATCCCTTTGAGTTGCAGTAATGCGTCCATGATGGCCTCAGAAGGTGACGCCAGCACAGAGAATGATATTCGCATACGGGGAACACTCCCCGCTGCGAATCACCGCCTGACTGTCTGCGGTTTGTTGTTTGAACTGCTCGTGCGTTGTGTAACGAATTTCTATGGTGTTTCCCTGGTGCTGTTGCAGTTGCTCAATGTGGCTGAGCAACGTTTCGTGGAGTTGCGGATTATGTTGTTTGATTTCCGCCGCGAGAATGGCCGCCTCAACCTGCATCTCCGCCGTCACGACTTCCAGTACCTGCATGAACGAGGGTACGCCCTGCGTTAACGCCATATCGATACGGGTTGTGCTGCGCGGAACCGGTAAGCCTGCATCGCAAACCACCAGCGTATCGGTATGCCCAAGACGGGAAATTACCGATGATATTTCTGAGTTGAGTACTGTGCCTTTCTTCATTTTTTGCTCCACTAGCGAAACGTTTCGCTAAAAACAGTGTAGCCGCAGAAGTGTTCAGAAAACCATCATGACGTAACGGATTTGTGATCGGCGTCGAAACGTTTCGCTAAGTGAAATGCAAAGGAGGTAAATGCAAAACGGTAACCGTCAGGTTACCGTTTTTTATGGTTGCGCCCTCTCCCTGTGGGCTGAGGGTTCCCCACAAATTAATGCGAGCACTGAGCAATCCCCTCGCCCCTCCGGGGAGAGGGTTAGGGTGAGGGGAACATACGGCGGTGGTGGTCATTCCGTTCACTTTATGTTCCTTGCTACTCTGTAACGACTTGACCGGTGAACGTGCCAGGGTGGCTCAGTCGCCACCACCCTGGCGACCCGGGCTCCCGGCGGTAAATCGCCGCTTCGCGGTGACCTCGGCTTATTCCTTCCGGCTTATCGGGTACGGGCGGAGGCAACGTCCCTGTAAAGCCGCCCTCTCGGCGCATCCCTGCGCCTCGCCCCGGCCTGCAGGAAACGCCTCAGCGATTTACAGCCGGACCAGGGCATCGCTGACAGCCCTCAGTCATTTAGAATGCAACTTTATTGCTTCTGCATAAAAAAATTATTGGGGATCCCTCAGCCCTGTGGGAGAGGGGCAGGGTGAGGGCATCAGGCCGCACTGAGAATTAAATCTCGACCTGCGTCCCCAGCTCAATCACGCGATTGGGCGGGATCTCAAACTGGTCAGGCGCACGCAGGGCGTTACGTTGCAGGATGAGATACAGCTTGCCGCGCAGGCGCAGATACCATGGGCGCTTGCCGATGATCAGCGACTCGTGGGACATAAAGAACGATGTCTCCATCATGCGGCAACTCAACCCTTCCAGACCGCAGCGGTGGAATACCTCTTCCACATTCGGCGTTTCGCGCCAGCCGTAGCTTGCCACCACGCGCCAGAAGGTTGGCGACAGCTGCTCAATCTGTACGCGTCGCACATTGTGAACATACGGCGCATCTTCAGTACGCAGCGTCAGCAGGATCACGCGCTCGTGCAGCACTTTGTTGTGCTTAAGGTTATGCATCAGCGCAAACGGGATCACGTTCAGCGCACGAGACATATACACCGCCGTGCCCGGCACGCGCACCGGCGGGGATTTCTCCAGCGAGGCAATCATCGCCTCCAGAGAATTACCGTGCTCATGCATACGACGCAGCAGGCGGAAACGTTCGCTCTTCCACGTCGTCATCACGATGAACATCACCAGACCCAGCGTCAGCGGCAGCCAGCCACCGGAGACAATCTTATCGAGGTTCGCAGAGAACAGCGGTACGTCGATGCAGAGGAAGCCAACCAGGATCAGCCCCACGAGGAACTTATTCCAGTGCCAGTTACGGTACGCCACGGTGGTGGAGAGAATAGAGGTCAACACCATCGTTCCGGTTACCGCGATACCGTACGCCGCCGCCAGGTTACTGGAGTGCTCGAAGCTGACGATAACAATCACCACCGCGAAATAGAGCAGCCAGTTGACGAACGGAATGTAGATCTGGCCTGACTCCATCTCAGAGGTATGGATAATGCGCATCGGCGAGAGATACCCCAGACGCACGGCCTGACGCGTCAGGGAGAAGACGCCGGAAATGACAGCCTGAGAGGCAATGACCGTCGCCAGCGTCGCCAGGATCAGCATCGGAACCAGCGCCCAGTCCGGCGCCAGCAGGAAGAACGGGTTTTTAATCGCTTCAGGATGGGCAAGCAGCAGCGCGCCCTGGCCGAAGTAATTCAGCACCAGTGAAGGCAGAACAACGCTAAACCAGGCGACGCGAATTGGGAGTTTCCCGAAGTGGCCCATATCTGCATACAGCGCTTCAACACCGGTAATGGAAAGCACTACCGCGCCCAGCGCCACAAACGACACCACTTTATATTCCAGGAAGAAATGCACCGCCCACATTGGGTTCAGCGCATGCAGGACATCCGGGTTGGCGATAATACTGCGTAAGCCCAGCGCCGCCAGGATCAGGAACCAGGCCAGCATAATAGGCGCGAACAGCTTACCCACCAGCCCGGTACCGTGTTTTTGTATAGCAAACAGCAACGTCAGCACGATAATAGCGAGTGGCACCACCCACGTATCAAGCTGAGGCGCGACAATCTCCAGCCCCTCTATGGCCGACATCACCGAAATCGCTGGCGTAATCACGACTTCCCCATAGAAGAAGCTGCCGCCAATCAGGCCAATGATGACCAGCACGGAGGTCATTCTTGCAGACGTATTGCGCCCAGCAAGGGACATCAGGGTCAGAATACCGCCCTCGCCCGCGTTATCAGCCCGCATAACGAAAGAGAGATACTTAAGGGAGACCACCAGGATCAGCAGCCAGAAGATGAGCGAGAGGAAACCAAATACGGCGTCACGCTCTACACCAAAACCAAACTGACCGGACAAACATTCACGAAGCGTATAAAGCGGGCTGGTGCCGATATCACCGTAGACAACCCCGATCGCTGCAAGCGTTACTGCGGGTAATGATTGCTTATTATCAGTGCTCATAGACTAGTCTTTTCGTTTGAATAACAAATGTGTGCTTAGTCCCTTGGCCCACAAAAAGCGCACAGTATGCACGATTCAATGCAAAATCGTACCCCTAAATGCAGCCGCATTAATGTAGCGCAAAGAAAATAGCGCCGCACTTCAGCCTATTACCAGGCCAGACCGAAACGTCTATACTCGCTTCAATTAGCCGCCACGACGGCGAAAGGATGCAAAACTATTATGGCTCACTCACATTTATTAGCAGAAAGAATTTCCCGCCTCAGCAGTGCGCTGGAGAAAGGCCTATACGAGCGTAGCCACGCCATTCGCCTCTGTTTACTTGCGGCGCTGAGCGGGGAAAGCGTGTTTCTGCTGGGTCCGCCGGGCATTGCCAAAAGTCTGATCGCACGCCGCCTCAAATTCGCTTTCCAGAACGCTCGCGCATTCGAGTATTTGATGACGCGCTTCTCCACGCCGGAAGAAGTTTTCGGCCCGCTCTCCATTCAGGCGTTAAAAGATGAGGGACGCTATGAACGTCTGACGGCGGGCTATCTCCCGGAAGCGGAAATCGTCTTTCTTGATGAGATCTGGAAAGCCGGCCCGGCCATTCTGAATACCCTGCTGACGGCAATCAACGAACGCCGCTTCCGCAACGGCGCGAGCGAAGAGAAGATCCCCATGCGGTTGCTGGTGGCCGCGTCTAACGAACTTCCCGAAGCCGACAGCAGCCTGGAAGCGCTGTATGACCGCATGCTGATCCGCCTGTGGCTGGATAAAGTCCAGGACAAATCGAACTTCCGCTCAATGCTGGTAAGCCAGCAGGACGAAAACGAAAATCCGGTGGCACCATCATTACAGGTCACGGACGAAGAGTATGACCAGTGGCAGGAAGAGATAGGCAAAATTAAGCTGCCCGATGCCGTCTTTGAGCTGATCTTCATGCTGCGCCAGCAGCTTGATTTATTGCCCTCCGCGCCGTACGTCTCCGACCGTCGCTGGAAAAAAGCCATTCGTCTGCTTCAGGCAAGCGCCCTGTTCAGTGGCCGCGATGCTGTCGCCCCCATCGATCTGATCCTGCTGAAAGACTGTCTGTGGCACGACGCAGAAGGGATGAATCTGATGCAGCAGCAGCTGGACGTTTTGATGACCGGGCACGCGTGGGGTCAGCAATCCATGCTTAATCAACTGGGGGCGATTGCCCAACGTCGTCTTCAGCTTCAGCAGCAGCAAAGTGACAAAACCGCGCTGAAGGTGAACCGTCTTGGCGGGATGTTTGCCCGTAAACCGCACTATGAACTGCCAGCCGAGCTGACTGACGCCTCGCTCACGCTTCTTCTTCAGCAGCCGCTAAAGCTTCATGATATGCAGGTGGTGCACGTGACGATCGAACGCGTTGCGCTGGTTCAGTGGCTGGATAAGGGCGGCGAGATCCGCGGTAAACTCAACGGTATCGGCTTTGCACAGCCGCTGTCGATGGAAGTCGACAGCAGCCAGCACCTTGTGATCCGCGACGTCAGCCTTCAGGGATCGCGCCTGGCGCTGCCGGGCACGGCCTCTGACAGTCTTCCGGAGGAGATCAAACAGCAGCTCGAAGCGCTGGATAACGAATGGCATCAGCAGCACACGCGCTTCAGCGAGCAGCAGAAATGCCTCTTTATCCATAGCGACTGGTTAGGTCTCATTGAAGCCAGCTTGCAGGATGTCAGCGCGCAGATTAAACAGGCGCGTCAATGCTAACGCTGGACACGCTTAACGTCATGCTGGCGGTTAGCGAGGAAGGGTTGATCGAAGAGGTCGTCATTACCCTGCTCGCTTCACCGCAGCTGGCGGCCTTCTTTGAAAAATTTCCGAAGCTCAGAAAAGCAATGACGGACGATCTTCCCCGCTGGCGCGATAACCTGCGCCAGCGGTTTAAGGAGACGGAAGTCCCGCCGGAACTGACAGAGGAAGTGGCTGGTTACCAGCAGTGCCAGCGGCTTTCAACGCCGCAGTTTATTGCCCAGCTACAGCAAACCCTGACGCTGCTAGATAACGTTCACTCCCCGTTTGCCAGCCAGGCCAGAGCGCTGGTCACGGACAACCCCAGCTTTACTCCCGCCCTGCATACGCTGTTTTTACAGCGCTGGCGGCTCAGTCTTGTCGTTCAGGCCACCTCTCTCAACCAGCAGTTGCTGGACGAAGAGCGCGAACAGCTGTTAAGCGAAGTTCAGGAGCGGATGACGTTAAGCGGCCAGCTAGAACAGGTGCTGGTGGAGAATGAAAACGCCGCCGGTCGACTCTGGGATATGAGTGCCGGTCAGTTAAAACGTGGCGATTATCAGTTGATCGTGAAGTACGGCGACTTTCTGGCACAACAGCCGGAGCTGATGAAGCTTGCAGAACAGCTTGGTCGTTCCCGGGAGGCCAGGTCAATTCCAAAGAAAGATGCGCCGATGGAAACCTTCCGTACGCTGGTACGCGAGCCCTCCACCGTACCGGAGCAGGTGGACGGCTTACAGCAAAGCGATGATATCCTGCGCCTGTTGCCTACGGAACTCAGCACGCTGGGAATGACCGAACTGGAGTATGAGTTTTATCGTCGGCTGGTGGAAAAACAGCTTCTTACCTATCGGTTGCATGGCGAAGCCTGGCGCGAAAAAATCAGCCAGCGCCCGGTGGTGCATCAGGACTTTGATGAGCAACCGCGCGGTCCATTCATTGTTTGCGTAGATACGTCCGGATCGATGGGGGGATTTAACGAGCAGTGTGCAAAAGCGTTCTGCCTGGCTCTGATGCGCGTGGCGCTCGCCGATCGTCGTCGCTGCTACATCATGTTATTTTCCAGCGAAGTGGTGGGGTATGAACTGACCAGCCCACAGGGGCTGGAGCAGGCGATCCGCTTTTTAAGCCAGCGCTTTCGCGGCGGCACCGATCTGGCCAGCTGTTTTCGCAGCATCATTGAGCGCATGCAGGGCGGAGACTGGTACGACGCGGATGCGGTGGTGATTTCCGATTTTATTGCCCAGCGGCTGCCGGACGACGTCGTGAATAAAGTGAAGGAGATGCAGCGCGTGCACCAGCACCGTTTCCATGCCGTGGCGATGTCTGCACATGGAAAACCCGGCATCATGCGCATCTTCGATCACATCTGGCGCTTTGATACCGGGTTGCGTAGCCGCCTGCTCAGACGCTGGCGACGTTAATTAAAGAAGAGAACCGACGCTCTCACGTACCTGCTGCGGCCAGACCCCACACTGTACCTGACCGATATGGGACAGTTGCAACAGCAGCATGGTCAGACGAGACTGGCCAATACCACCGCCGATGGTCTGCGGCATTTCACCGCGCAGCAGCGCCTGGTGCCACTCCAGTTGCAGACGATCTTCATCACCGGTCACGGCCAGCTGACGCTTCAGTGCTTCAGCATCCACGCGGATCCCCATCGAAGAGAGTTCAAACGCATCTTCCAGAACCGGGTTCCAGACCAGGATATCGCCGTTCAGACCGGCATATTCGCTCTCGCCCACGGTGCTCCAGTCATCGTAATCCGGCGCACGGACGTCGTGACGTTTACCATCAGACAATTTCCCGCCAATGCCGATCAGGAATACCGCGCCCAGCTCTTTGGCGATCGCGCGTTCACGGCCTTTGGCATCCAGATCCGGGAAACGGCTCAGCAACTCCTGACTGTGAACAAAGTGGATCGTTTCCGGCAGGAACGGTGCCAGACCAAACTCTTTGCTCACGGCCGCTTCGGTCGCTTTGATCCCGGCGTAGATCGCCTCAACGGTAGATTTCAGCGTACCGACGTGACGCTCGCCGTCACCCATTACGCGCTCCCAGTCCCACTGGTCAACATAGACAGAGTGAATGGGGGAGAGGCGGTCTTCATCGGGGCGAAGGGCTTTCATATGCGTGTAAAGCCCTTCGCCCGCGCTGAAGTCGTGTTGTCCCAGGGTTTGACGCTTCCACTTCGCCAGGGAATGAACCACTTCGAACTGGGCGTCTGGCAGTGTTTTCACTTTTACCTGTACCGCTTTTTCGCAACCAGACAAGTTATCCTGCGTCCCGTCACCCACGCGGCTCAGAATCGGCGCCTGCACTTCAATAAGGCCAAGCTTCTCTTCCAGCTGGCGAGAAAAATGGGATTTAACGAAACTGATCTGGCGTTGTTTTGCGATGTAAGCGGTTTTCATTATTTATACTCCTGCGTCCTGTTGATACTGATTAAGCAACAGAACAGGCGCTTAATTCAATAACCCATCAACAAAAAGCCACCTTCACTTTTGATTCGTTAAAATAAGACGCTAGAATAGAAGGAATCATTAATCTTCATAAGAAAAACCTATGGAAAATTATCAGATCGACAATCTGGACCGCGGCATTCTGGAAGCGCTCATGGCCAACGCACGCACCGCGTATGCCGAACTGGCGAAACAATTTGGCGTCAGCCCGGGGACCATTCACGTTCGCGTAGAGAAAATGAAGCAGGCCGGGATCATCACCGGCGCACGCATTGATGTCAGCCCGAAGCAACTCGGCTACGACGTCTGCTGCTTCATTGGCATTATTCTGAAAAGCGCCAAAGATTACCCCTCCGCGCTGGAGAAGCTGAACGCGCTGGATGAAGTCACTGAGGCGTACTACACCACCGGGCACTACAGCATCTTTATAAAGGTCATGTGCCGATCCATCGACGCCCTCCAGCAGGTACTTATCAACAAGATCCAAACAATCGATGAAATTCAGTCCACCGAAACCCTGATCTCCCTGCAAAACCCGATCATGCGTACTATCCGCCCGTGATCGGGCAATTTCATTCCCACATTTTCCACAGGTAGATCCCAGCTCGTTCACAGCGTACAATGGCCGCCTCTTTATCTGAGCGAGCGATCAATGGCGGACATTACTCTTATCAGCGGCAGCACCCTGGGCGGTGCGGAATATGTAGCGGAACATCTGGCTGAGAAGCTGGAAGACGCGGGCTTTTCTACACAAACGCTGCACGGACCGCTGCTGGAAGATCTCCCGACTGACGGGGTCTGGCTGCTGATCACCTCCACGCACGGCGCGGGCGATCTGCCAGATAACCTGCAACCTTTATATGACGAACTGCTGGAACAACAGCCCGATCTGGCAAACGTCCGGTTTGGCGCTGTGGGGATCGGCAGCCGTGAATATGACACTTTCTGTGGCGCCATAGAGAAAGTAGAAGCTGCGGTGACCGCCTGCGGAGCAAAACAGCTGGGTGAAACGCTGAAGATCAACATCCTCGATCATGATATTCCCGAAGATCCAGCCGAGATCTGGCTCGCGGAATGGAAAAATTTACTCAAAAACGATTAAAGATCGTGCGATCAGATGTGGATAACTCTGGTTAAAAGCTCGTATTAACCCGTAGTTATCCAAAGAACAACGTTAGTTTAGTTTTTGACCTGTGTATAAAGTGGCGATCTGATCCCAGCTTATACGGTCCAGGATCACCGATCATTCACAGCAAACGATCCTTCCTAACTGCATGATCTTATTTATGGGATCGGACTTATCCACAAAGGTCTGCGATTCTAATAAGAGATCACAATAGAACAGATCTCTAAATAAAAAGATCTTCTTTTTAATAGCCCAGGATCCCAATGCTTTCTCGAAAGACTAAAGTTGAGTAGAATCCACGGCCCGGGCTTCAATCCATTTTCATACCGCTTTACGCGAGGCAGACCACCATGTTTTATCAGGATCCTTTTGACGTCATCATCATTGGCGGGGGTCACGCAGGCACTGAGGCCGCAATGGCCGCAGCGCGAATGGGTCAGCAGACCCTGCTTTTGACACACAATATCGACACGCTGGGACAAATGTCCTGTAATCCGGCGATTGGCGGCATTGGGAAAGGACACCTGGTAAAAGAAGTGGATGCACTTGGCGGCCTGATGGCGAAAGCGATCGATCATGCGGGCATCCAGTTTAGGATACTAAACGCGAGTAAAGGTCCGGCTGTTCGCGCCACCCGTGCACAGGCAGACCGCGTGCTTTACCGTCAGGCTGTGCGCACCGCGCTGGAAAACCAACCGAACCTGATGATCTTCCAGCAGGCTGTAGAAGATCTTATCGTGGAAAACGATCGTGTTGTTGGCGCCGTGACCCAGATGGGTCTCAAGTTCCGCGCAAAAGCGGTGGTGCTGACGGTCGGGACATTCCTGGACGGTAAAATCCATATTGGTCTGGACAACTACAGCGGTGGCCGTGCGGGCGATCCGCCGTCGATTCCGCTGTCTCGTCGTCTGCGTGAGCTGCCGCTGCGCGTAAGCCGCCTGAAAACCGGCACGCCGCCGCGTATTGATGCGCGTACCATTGATTTCAGCGTTCTGGCACAGCAGCACGGTGATAACCCGATGCCGGTGTTCTCGTTCATGGGCAATGCGGCGCAACATCCGCAGCAGGTGCCGTGCTACATCACGCACACCAATGAAAAAACCCATGACGTGATCCGCAGCAACCTCGATCGCAGCCCAATGTACGCCGGCGTGATCGAAGGGATCGGCCCACGTTATTGCCCGTCGATCGAAGATAAAGTGATGCGCTTTGCCGATCGTAACCAGCATCAGATCTTCCTCGAACCTGAAGGGCTGACCTCGAACGAAATTTACCCGAACGGCATCTCCACCAGCCTGCCGTTCGATGTGCAGATGCAGATTGTGCGTTCAATGCAGGGGATGGAAAACGCGAAGATCGTTCGTCCTGGCTACGCTATTGAGTACGATTTCTTCGATCCGCGTGACCTGAAGCCGACGCTGGAAAGCAAATTCATCCAGGGTCTGTTCTTCGCAGGCCAGATTAACGGCACCACCGGGTACGAAGAAGCTGCCGCACAAGGGCTGCTGGCCGGTCTGAACGCCGCTCGCTTCTCTGCCGAGAAAGAGGGCTGGGCACCAGCGCGTTCTCAGGCTTACCTGGGTGTTCTGGTCGACGATCTCTGCACGCTGGGGACCAAAGAACCGTACCGCATGTTTACTTCTCGTGCGGAATATCGCCTGATGCTGCGCGAAGACAATGCCGATCTGCGTCTGACCGAGGTGGGCCGCGAATTGGGTCTGGTGGATGACGAACGCTGGGCGCGCTTCAACGAGAAGCTAGAGCGTATCGAACAGGAACGTCAGCGCCTGAAAACCACCTGGGTGAATCCGCAGGCGGAAACTGCTGCTGAAGTGAACGCTCACTTAACTGCGCCGCTTTCGCGCGAAGCCAGTGGTGAAGATCTGTTGCGCCGTCCTGAAGTCACCTACGAGAATCTGGTCAAACTGACCGCGTTCGCACCGGGCCTTGAAGACGCTGAAGCGGCTGAACAGGTCGAGATTCAGGTGAAATACGAAGGTTACATCGCGCGTCAGCAGGATGAGATCGAAAAACAGCAGCGCAACGAAAATACGCCACTGCCGGAAATGCTGGACTATCGTCAGGTGACGGGGCTTTCCAACGAAGTGATCGCTAAGCTGAACGATCACAAACCTGTGTCGATTGGCCAGGCCTCACGTATCTCCGGTGTCACACCTGCCGCGATTTCGATTCTGCTGGTGTGGCTGAAAAAGCAGGGTATGCTGCGCCGCAGCGCGTAATTAACATTGCTTTTGGCGGGTGGCTTCGCTTACCCGCCCTACTTAATCGTAGGCCCGGTAAGCGGCAGTGCCACCGGGCGAAAAATCTCTTAACAGGTATCCACCGTGCTCAATAAACTCTCTCGTCTGCTGGAACAGGCAGGTATTTCGCTCACCGATCACCAGAAAAATCAGCTGGTGGCCTATGTCGATATGCTGAACAAATGGAATAAAGCGTACAACCTCACCTCCGTACGCGATCCCAACGAGATGCTGATTCGCCATATTCTCGATAGCATCGTTGTGGCGCCGTATCTTACCGGTGAACGTTTTATCGACGTGGGCACCGGTCCGGGCTTGCCGGGCGTTCCGTTGTCTATTGTTCGACCGGAGAGTCATTTCACGCTGTTGGACAGTCTGGGTAAGCGCGTACGCTTTTTACGACAGGTTCAGCATGAGCTGAAGCTGGAAAACATCACGCCCGTGCAGAGCAGGGTAGAGGAGTTCCCGGCAGAGCCACCGTTTGACGGCGTTATCAGCCGCGCGTTTGCCTCACTCAATGACATGGTGAGCTGGTGCAAACACCTGCCGGCGGATAAGGGCCGTTTTTATGCGCTGAAAGGGCAACTTCCGGGGGACGAAATAGAGCAGCTTCCGGACGGTTTTGCAGTGGAATCCATTGAAAAACTCCAGATCCCTCAGCTCGAAGGTGAGCGTCATCTGGTGATAATTAAGCCAAACACATTTTAAAAAATTAATAAAAAATGTGGAATTTGTGCTGTTCTGATGGTGTTAAAAAGCAGCACATCCAGTCTGATTTGGCCGTAGTTAATTTAACCTTGTTGTCACCATGGATTTTCTTATGGTTAACCTGAAGTGATTCGTTCACCCTGAAGATAGTCAACCATGAAAATATCAGCCTGCTAAAAGTGGGTAAAGGCAACAAGAATGAAATGTTAAATATTTATTAAGAATGTCAATAAAAGGTTTTTGTTGTATACGGCTCTGTTTTAAAAATAGTTGCGATTTTTTTGCTTTAATTTCAATCGGATGAAATAAATCGTTTTACGTCTTTGATAAATACCACTTTATCGCAAATGTGTATTTTGTGATCTCGTGCACGCTTTATCACCAACGTTTCCGCGCTGTTTGCAGTTTTGCCTGAAGGTTGGCACTGAGTTCAAAAGTTGAAAAATAGGACTGGGGAAAAATATTTAAACATTTATTCACCTTTTCGCTACTTAATGTTTGAAATCACGGGTACGCACCGTATAATTTGACCGCTTTTTGATGCTTGACTCTGAGCCTTAAAGGACGTTTTATACGACACGCGGCATACCTCGAAGGGAGCAGGAGTAAAAACGTGATGTCTGTGTCGCTCTTGAGTAGAAACGTTGCTCGTAAGCTTCTGTTCATTCAGTTTCTGGCTGTGATAGCAAGTGGACTGCTGTTTAGCCTCAAAGACCCCTTCTGGGGCATCTCCGCCGCGTGCGGAGGTTTGGCGGTGGTTCTGCCAAACGTGTTGTTTATGATTTTTGCCTGGCGTCATCAGGCGCATACACCCGCCAAAGGCCGCGTGGCCTGGTCCTTCGCTCTCGGCGAAGTGTGTAAGGTGTTGCTGACCTTTGCTCTACTGGTGATGGCGCTGGCGGTTTTGAAAGTGGTATTCATGCCGCTGATAGCAACGTGGGTTTTGGTGCTGGTGGTACAAGTTCTGGCTCCAGCTGTAATCAATAACAAAGGGTAAAAGGCATCATGGCTTCAGAAAATATGACGCCGCAGGATTACATAGGTCACCATCTGAATAACCTTCAGCTGGACCTGCGTACATTCTCGCTGGTGGATCCACATAACCCCCCGGCCACCTTCTGGACGATCAACATCGACTCCATGTTCTTCTCGGTGGTTTTGGGTCTTCTGTTCCTGGCCATGTTCCGCGGTGTTGCTAAACGAGCGACCAGCGGTGTTCCAGGGAAATTCCAGACGTTCATCGAGATGATCATCGGCTTCGTCCATGGCAGCGTCAAAGACATGTACCATGGTAAGAGCAAGCTGATTGCTCCGCTGGCCCTGACCGTGTTCGTTTGGGTCTTCCTGATGAACCTGATGGACCTTCTGCCTATCGATTTCCTGCCGTGGATCGGCGAGCATGTCTTCGGTCTGCCTGCACTGCGCGTGGTTCCGTCTGCCGACGTGAACATCACCCTGTCGATGGCGCTGGGCGTATTTATCCTGATTCTTTTCTACAGCATCAAAATGAAAGGCGTAAGCGGCTTTGTGAAAGAGCTTACCTTGCAGCCGTTCAACCACTGGGCGTTTATTCCGGTCAACCTGATCCTGGAAGGCGTTAGCCTGCTGTCCAAACCTGTTTCACTGGGTCTGCGACTGTTCGGCAACATGTATGCGGGTGAGCTGATTTTCATTCTGATCGCGGGTCTTCTGCCGTGGTGGTCACAGTGGATTCTGAATGTGCCATGGGCCATTTTCCACATCCTGATCATTACGCTGCAAGCCTTTATCTTCATGGTTCTGACGATCGTCTATCTGTCGATGGCGTCTGAAGAGCACTGATTTTTTACCAACACTACTACGTTTTAATTGAAACAAACTGGAGACTGTCATGGAAAACCTGAATATGGATCTGCTGTACATGGCTGCCGCTGTGATGATGGGTCTGGCGGCTATCGGTGCTGCGATCGGTATCGGCATCCTCGGGGGCAAATTCCTGGAAGGCGCAGCGCGTCAACCTGATCTGATTCCTCTGCTGCGTACTCAGTTCTTTATCGTTATGGGTCTGGTGGATGCAATCCCAATGATCGCTGTAGGTCTGGGTCTGTACGTGATGTTTGCTGTCGCGTAGTAGTTGTTTTAAAACCCCAAGCCACAGAAATTTAAGAGGTATTGTGCTGTGAACATGAACGCAACAATCCTCGGCCAGGCCATCGCGTTTATTCTCTTTGTCTGGTTCTGCATGAAGTATGTATGGCCGCCTTTAATGGCTGCCATCGAAAAACGTCAGAAAGAAATTGCTGACGGTCTGGCTTCCGCAGAACGCGCTAAGAAAGATTTGGACCTTGCACAGGCCAACGCGACAGACCAGCTGAAAAAAGCGAAAGCTGAAGCTCAGGTAATCATTGAACAGGCTAACAAACGCCGTTCTCAGATCCTGGACGAAGCCAAAGCTGAAGCAGAACAGGAACGTACTAAGATCGTGACACAGGCTCAGGCTGAAATTGAAGCTGAGCGTAAACGTGCTCGTGAAGAACTGCGTAAGCAGGTTGCGATTCTGGCTGTTGCTGGCGCCGAGAAGATCATCGAACGTTCCGTGGATGAAGCTGCTAACAGCGACATCGTGGACAAACTTGTCGCTGAACTGTAAGGAGGGAGGGGCTGATGTCTGAATTTGTTACGGTAGCTCGCCCCTACGCCAAAGCAGCTTTTGACTTTGCTGTCGAACACCAAAATGTCGATCGCTGGCAGAATATGCTGGCGTTTGCCGCTGAGGTGACGAAAAACGAACAAATGGCCGAGTTGCTTTCTGGTGCGTTAGCGCCTGAAACCCTCGCCGCGTCGTTTATCGCCGTGTGCGGAGAGCAACTGGATGCCAACGGCCAGAACCTGATTAAGGTGATGGCGGAAAATGGTCGTCTCCGTGTGCTCCCGGATGTTCTCGAGCAGTTTGAGCACTTACGTGCCCTTAGTGAAGCTACCGCTGAAGTTGAAGTAACTTCCGCGACTGAACTGAGTGATGAACAGCTTGCGAAAATCACCGCCGCGATGGAAAAACGTCTGTCACGCAAAGTTAAGCTGAATTGCAAAATCGATAAGTCTGTAATGGCAGGCGTAATCATCCGTTCGGGTGATATGGTCATTGATGGCAGCGTACGCGGCCGTCTTGAGCGCCTTGCAGACGTCTTGCAGTCTTAAGGGGACTGGAGCATGCAACTGAATTCCACCGAAATCAGCGAACTGATCAAGCAGCGCATTGCTCAGTTCAGTGTTGTGAGTGAAGCTCACAACGAAGGTACTATTGTTTCTGTAAGTGACGGTGTTATCCGCATCCACGGCCTGGCCGATTGTATGCAGGGTGAGATGATTTCCCTGCCGGGTAACCGTTACGCTATCGCACTGAACCTGGAGCGCGACTCCGTTGGTGCCGTTGTGATGGGTCCATACGCTGACCTTGCCGAAGGCATGAAGGTTAAGTGTACTGGCCGTATTCTGGAAGTGCCGGTTGGCCGTGGCCTGCTGGGTCGCGTTGTTAACACCCTGGGTGCGCCAATCGACGGTAAAGGTCCGGTTGAGCACGATGGCTTCTCTCCAATCGAAGTTATCGCACCAGGCGTTATCGACCGTCAGTCCGTTGATCAGCCAGTGCAGACGGGTTATAAGTCCGTTGATGCCATGATCCCAATCGGTCGTGGTCAGCGTGAACTGATCATCGGTGACCGTCAGACCGGTAAAACCGCGATGGCAATCGACGCCATCATCAACCAGCGTGATTCCGGCATCAAATGTGTGTACGTGGCTATCGGCCAGAAAGCGTCCACCATTTCCAACGTGGTTCGTAAACTGGAAGAGCACGGCGCACTGTCTAATACCATCGTTGTGGTAGCTACCGCGTCTGAATCTGCTGCACTGCAATACCTGGCACCATACGCTGGTTGCGCAATGGGCGAATACTTCCGTGACCGCGGTGAAGATGCGCTGATCGTATACGATGACCTGTCTAAACAGGCTGTTGCTTATCGTCAGGTTTCCCTGCTGCTCCGTCGTCCACCAGGACGTGAAGCATTCCCGGGCGACGTATTCTACCTCCACTCTCGTCTGCTGGAGCGTGCTTCCCGCGTTAACGCGGAATACGTCGAGAACTTCACCAAAGGTGAAGTGAAGGGTAAAACAGGTTCTCTGACCGCTCTGCCGATCATTGAAACCCAGGCGGGTGACGTTTCTGCGTTCGTTCCGACCAACGTAATCTCCATTACCGATGGTCAGATCTTCCTGGAAACCAACCTGTTTAACTCCGGTATTCGTCCGGCGGTTAACCCGGGTATCTCCGTATCCCGTGTGGGTGGTGCTGCTCAGACTAAGATCATCAAGAAACTGTCCGGTGGTATCCGTACCGCGCTGGCACAGTATCGTGAACTGGCTGCGTTCTCTCAGTTCGCATCCGATCTGGACGAAGCAACCCGTAAACAGCTGAGCCACGGTCAGAAAGTGACCGAGCTGCTGAAGCAGAAACAGTACGCGCCAATGTCTGTTGCTCAGCAGGGCCTGGTACTGTTCGCGGCTGAACGCGGTTACCTCGAAGATGTGGAACTGGCGAAAATCGGTAGCTTCGAAGCCGCTCTGCTGGCTTACGTCGACCGTGATCACGCTCCGCTGATGCAAGAGATCAACCAGACCGGTGGCTATAACGACGAAATCGAAGGCAAGCTGAAAGCTATCCTCGATTCCTTCAAAGCAACCCAATCCTGGTAATCGTCCGGCGGCTTGTCTCAGGACAAGCCGTCTGGCATTGAGGAGAAGCTCATGGCCGGCGCAAAAGAGATACGTAGTAAGATCGCAAGCGTCCAGAACACGCAAAAGATCACTAAAGCGATGGAGATGGTCGCCGCTTCCAAAATGCGTAAATCGCAGGATCGCATGGCGGCCAGCCGTCCTTATGCAGAGACCATGCGCAAAGTGATTGGTCACCTTGCAAACGGTAATCTGGAATATAAGCACCCTTACCTGGAAGAACGCGACGTTAAGCGCGTGGGCTACCTGGTGGTGTCGACTGACCGTGGTCTGTGTGGCGGCTTGAACATTAACCTGTTCAAAAAACTGCTGGCGGATATGAAAGGCTGGTCCGATAAAGGCGTTCAGTGCGATCTGGCACTGATTGGCTCTAAAGGCGTCTCTTTCTTTAACTCCGTTGGCGGCAACATTGTCGCTCAGGTGACCGGTATGGGTGATAACCCGTCCCTGTCCGAACTGATCGGCCCGGTTAAAGTGATGTTGCAGGCCTACGATGAAGGCCGTCTGGACAGACTGTACGTTGTCAGCAACAAATTTATTAACACCATGTCTCAGGTGCCTACGCTCACTCAGATGCTGCCGTTACCGGCATCAGAAGATGACGAGCTGAAACAGAAAGCCTGGGATTACCTGTATGAACCCGATCCGAAACCGCTGCTGGATACCCTGCTGCGTCGTTACGTTGAATCTCAGGTTTATCAGGGCGTTGTAGAAAACCTGGCCAGCGAGCAGGCCGCACGAATGGTGGCGATGAAAGCCGCGACCGATAATGGCGGCAGCCTGATTAAAGAGCTGCAGTTGGTTTACAACAAAGCTCGTCAGGCCAGCATTACTCAGGAACTCACCGAGATCGTCTCGGGGGCCGCCGCGGTTTAACCAGGTTTACGAATTACGTAGAGGATTCAAGATGGCTACTGGAAAGATTGTCCAGGTAATCGGCGCCGTGGTGGACGTCGAGTTCCCTCAGGACGCCGTACCACGCGTGTACGACGCGCTTGAGGTACAAAATGGTAACGAGAGCCTGGTGCTGGAAGTTCAGCAGCAGCTCGGCGGCGGTATCGTGCGTACCATCGCCATGGGTTCTTCCGACGGTCTGCGTCGTGGTCTGGAAGTGAAAGACCTTGAGCACCCGATCGAAGTCCCGGTAGGTAAAGCAACACTGGGTCGTATCATGAACGTATTGGGTCAACCAATCGACATGAAAGGCGACATCGGTGAAGAAGAGCGTTGGGCTATCCACCGCGCGGCACCTTCCTACGAAGAGCTGTCCAGCTCTCAGGAACTGCTGGAAACCGGCATCAAAGTTATCGACCTGATGTGCCCGTTCGCGAAGGGTGGTAAAGTTGGTCTGTTTGGTGGTGCGGGTGTAGGTAAAACCGTAAACATGATGGAGCTGATCCGTAACATCGCGATCGAGCACTCCGGTTACTCCGTGTTTGCGGGTGTTGGTGAACGTACTCGTGAGGGTAACGACTTCTACCACGAAATGACCGACTCCAACGTTCTGGATAAAGTATCCCTGGTTTACGGCCAGATGAACGAGCCACCAGGAAACCGTCTGCGCGTTGCGCTGACTGGCCTGACGATGGCTGAGAAGTTCCGTGACGAAGGCCGTGACGTTCTGCTGTTCGTTGATAACATCTACCGTTACACCCTGGCCGGTACTGAAGTATCTGCACTGCTGGGTCGTATGCCTTCAGCGGTAGGTTATCAGCCTACGCTTGCGGAAGAGATGGGTGTTCTTCAGGAACGTATCACCTCTACCAAAACTGGTTCTATCACCTCCGTTCAGGCGGTATACGTACCTGCGGATGACTTGACTGACCCATCTCCAGCCACCACCTTTGCTCACTTAGATGCAACCGTGGTACTGAGCCGTCAGATCGCGTCTCTGGGTATCTACCCGGCCGTTGACCCGCTGGACTCTACCAGCCGTCAGCTGGATCCACTGGTTGTTGGCCAGGAACACTACGACACCGCGCGTGGCGTACAGTCCCTGCTGCAACGTTACCAGGAACTGAAAGACATCATCGCCATCCTGGGTATGGATGAACTGTCTGAAGAAGACAAACTGGTGGTAGCACGTGCGCGTAAGATCCAGCGCTTCCTGTCCCAGCCGTTCTTCGTTGCGGAAGTATTCACCGGTTCTCCAGGTAAATACGTTTCCCTGAAAGACACCATCCGTGGCTTTAAAGGCATCATGGAAGGCGAATACGATCACCTGCCAGAGCAGGCGTTCTACATGGTTGGTTCCATCGAAGAAGCCGTGGAAAAAGCCAAAAAACTTTAACGCCTTAATCGGAGGGTGATATGGCAATGACTTACCACCTGGACGTCGTCAGCGCAGAGCAACAAATGTTCTCTGGTCTGGTCGAGAAAATCCAGGTAACGGGTAGTGAAGGTGAACTGGGTATTTTCCCGGGTCACGCACCGCTGCTCACCGCCATTAAGCCTGGTATGATCCGCATCGTTAAACAGTTCGGTCATGAAGAGTTTATCTATCTGTCCGGCGGCATTCTTGAAGTGCAGCCAGGCAGTGTGACCGTTCTGGCCGATACCGCTATTCGTGGCCAGGATCTCGACGAAGCGCGAGCCCTGGAATCGAAGCGTAAGGCTGAAGAGCACATTAGCAGCTCTCATGGTGACGTGGATTACGCTCAGGCGTCTGCGGAGCTGGCCAAAGCGATCGCGAAACTGCGCGTTATCGAGTTGACCAAAAAAGCGATGTAACACCGGCTTGAAAAGCACAAAAGCCAGTCTGGATCCCAGGCTGGCTTTTTTTTTCGGCCTTAATTCATGATGAAAAAGATGTAGAATTTTAAGCATCAAACGTTTTTACTTCTCACACAAACTACCGTCAGGATGCGTATGTTAAACAGTGCGATGAGCGTGGTGATCCTTGCTGCAGGCAAAGGTACCCGCATGTATTCCGATCTGCCTAAAGTGCTCCACACGCTGGCAGGAAAGCCAATGGTGCAGCATGTTATTGATGCAGCTAATGAATTAGGCGCCAGCCAGGTGCATCTGGTTTATGGACATGGCGGCGATCTGCTGAAAAAAACGCTGCGTGACGACAATCTCAACTGGGTGCTACAGGCAGAACAGCTGGGTACGGGTCATGCAATGCAGCAGGCTGCACCCTTCTTCGCTGATGATGAAGACATCCTGATGCTCTACGGCGACGTCCCGCTGATCTCCTTTGAAACCCTCACTCGCCTGCGTGAAGCCAAACCGCAGGGTGGCATTGGGTTGTTAACCGTCGTGCTGGACGATCCAACCGGCTATGGCCGCATTACACGTGAAAACGGCAAGGTAACCGGGATTGTTGAGCATAAAGATGCCACTAACGAACAGCGTCAGATTCAGGAGATCAACACCGGCATCCTGATTGCGAACGGTGCGGATATGAAGCGCTGGCTGTCTAAACTCAATAATAACAACGCGCAGGGTGAATACTACATCACCGACATCATTGCGATGGCGTACCAGGAAGGGCGTGAGATTGCCGCCGTTCATCCGGCGCGTATCAGCGAAACGGACGGGGTAAACAACCGTCTACAGCTGTCACGCCTGGAGCGTATTTACCAGTCCGAGCAGGCAGAAAAACTGTTGCTGGCGGGCGTTATGCTGCGCGATCCGGCGCGTTTCGATCTGCGTGGCACGCTGACCCACGGGCGCGACGTTGAAATAGATACTAACGTTATCCTGGAAGGTAACGTCACGCTGGGCAACCGCGTCAAAATCGGCACCGGCTGTGTGATTAAAAACAGCGTGATCGGTGACGACTGCGAAATCAGCCCGTACAGCGTGGTAGAAGATGCGCGTCTGGATCCCGCCTGTACCATCGGCCCGTTTGCGCGTCTGCGCCCGGGCGCTGAGCTGCTGGAAGGCGCTCATGTAGGTAACTTCGTGGAAATGAAAAAAGCACGTCTCGGTAAAGGCTCGAAAGCCGGTCATCTGACCTATCTGGGCGATGCGGAAATTGGCGACAACGTAAACATCGGTGCAGGGACGATTACCTGTAACTATGACGGTGCCAATAAGTTTAAAACCATCATCGGTGATGACGTGTTTGTAGGTTCCGATACCCAGCTGGTGGCGCCTGTTACCGTGGGCAAAGGCGTGACCATTGCCGCCGGGACAACCGTTACGCGCGATGTGGCCGAGAACGAGCTGGTGTTAAGCCGCGTTCCGCAGGTCAGTAAGCAGGGCTGGAAACGCCCGGTGAAGAAAAAGTAACGACAATATACACCCCTCACCCTGACCCTCTCCCCATAGGGGAGAGGGGAACTGAATGGTGCGGTTTTCACCCTCTCCCCTATGGGGAGAGGGCCGGGGTGAGGGGATAACATAATCCTCCCCCCACCAGCAGTACCCATAAAAATAACCCCACTCTCTACAAGGCTCGGGGGGCCCGGAAAGGGCAAATACAGGTCAGCGACAACGCATGGCATAACGCCATAATCAGGAAATCTAACTATGTGTGGAATTGTTGGCGCAGTTGCGCAGCGTGATATTGCTGAAATCCTTCTCGAAGGTTTACGTCGTCTGGAATACCGTGGTTATGACTCAGCCGGTCTGGCTGTCGTCGATGCAGAAGGTCATATGACCCGTCTGCGTCGTCTCGGTAAAGTGCAGATGCTGGCCCAGGCGGCGGAGGAACATCCGCTGCACGGTGGCACCGGTATTGCGCATACCCGCTGGGCGACTCACGGTGAGCCATCTGAAGGCAACGCACACCCGCATGTGTCTGAACACATTGTGGTGGTGCATAACGGCATTATCGAAAACCACGAACCGCTGCGTGAAGAACTGAAAGCGCGCGGCTATACCTTCGTCTCTGAAACCGACACCGAAGTGATTGCTCACCTGGTGCACTGGGAGCTGGCAAAGGGCGGTACACTGCGTGATGCGGTGCTGCGCGCTATCCCTCAGCTACGTGGTGCTTACGGTACGGTGATCATGGATTCCCGCGACCCGTCCACGCTGCTGGCCGCGCGTTCCGGTAGCCCAATGGTGATTGGTCTGGGCATGGGTGAAAACTTTATCGCTTCCGACCAGCTGGCGCTGCTGCCGGTTACCCGTCGCTTTATCTTCCTGGAAGAGGGCGACATTGCCGAGGTGACACGTCGCAGCGTGACCGTATTCGACACGAAAGGCGAGCAGGTTAAGCGACAGGAAATCGAATCAAACCTGCAATACGACGCGGGCGACAAAGGCGCTTACCGTCACTACATGCAGAAAGAGATCTACGAACAGCCAAACGCCATTAAAAACACTCTGACCGGGCGCATCAGCCATGGTGAAGTGGATCTGAGCGAGCTGGGCGCCAATGCCAACGAAATGCTGAGCAAAGTCGAGCACATTCAGATCGTGGCCTGCGGTACCTCTTACAACTCCGGTATGGTCTCTCGCTACTGGTTTGAATCCCTGGCGGGCGTGCCGTGCGACGTCGAAATCGCATCTGAGTTCCGCTATCGTAAATCCGCTGTGCGCCGTAACAGCCTGATGATCACCCTTTCACAGTCTGGCGAAACGGCCGATACCCTGGCGGCGCTGCGTCTGTCTAAAGAGTTGGGTTACCTGGGTTCGCTGGCCATCTGTAACGTACCGGGCTCCTCGCTGGTGCGTGAATCCGATCTGGCGCTGATGACTAAAGCGGGCACCGAAATCGGCGTCGCCTCCACCAAAGCGTTTACCACTCAGCTGACCGTTCTGCTGATGCTGGTGGCGAAGCTGGCGCGTCTGAAAGGCGAAGATGCTTCCGTTGAGCATGACATCGTTCACGGTCTCCAGGCGCTGCCGAGCCGTATCGAGCAGATGCTGTCTCAGGACAAGCGCATTGAGGCGCTGGCTGAAGATTTCTCTGATAAGCACCACGCTCTGTTCCTGGGCCGTGGCGATCAGTACCCTATCGCGCTGGAAGGCGCGCTGAAGCTGAAAGAGATCTCCTACATCCACGCGGAAGCCTACGCGGCAGGCGAGCTGAAACACGGTCCGCTGGCGCTGATCGACGCGGATATGCCGGTTATCGTGGTGGCACCGAACAACGAACTGCTGGAAAAACTGAAATCTAACATCGAAGAGGTGCGCGCCCGTGGTGGTGTACTGTACGTCTTTGCGGATAAAGATGCCGGTTTCGCCAGCAGCGACAACATGCACATCATCGAGATGCCGCATGTGGAAGAGGTGATTGCGCCGATCTTCTACACCGTACCGCTGCAACTGCTGGCTTACCACGTCGCGCTGATCAAAGGCACCGACGTTGACCAGCCGCGAAATCTGGCGAAGTCCGTTACCGTAGAATAATCCTTCCAGGCTCCGCCATCCGGTGGAGCCTTTTTTTATGACAATCCGTCATTTTCAGCTATTTTATCAGTGTCACATAAAGAAAATATTACTGAAAACAAGCTGTCATAATAATCATTAAGTTTATGATTTATTTATGGATTTTTGCTTAATTTTAAGTGAAATTTTCTTTGTCATAAAACTGTCATATTTCGTACATTTATCTGTCACCTGTTTGTCCTATTTTGCTCATCGTAGCCACTTAAACAATGATTTACGAAATCCTTGCAGGAGACATTATGAAAGTTATGCGTACCACTGTCGCAACTGTTGTCGCCGCGACCTTATCTCTGAGCGCTTTCTCTGCTTTCGCAGCAGCAAGCCTGACTGGCGCTGGTGCAACCTTCCCTGCGCCGGTGTATGCCAAATGGGCGGATACCTACCAGAAAGAAACCGGTAACAAGGTTAACTATCAGGGTATCGGCTCCTCCGGTGGCGTAAAACAAATTACCGCGAATACCGTTGATTTCGGCGCATCCGACGCTCCGCTGTCTGATGAGAAACTGAATCAGGAAGGCCTGTTCCAGTTCCCGACCGTGATCGGCGGCGTTGTGCTGGCTGTTAACATCCCTGGCCTGAAATCAGGCGAGCTGGTGCTGGACGGCAAAACCCTGGGTGATATCTACCTGGGCAAAATCAAAAAATGGGATGACGAAGCCATCACCAAACTGAACCCGGGCGTTAAGCTGCCTTCGCAGAATATCGCTGTGGTTCGTCGTGCTGACGGCTCTGGTACCTCTTTCGTGTTCACCAGCTACCTGGCGAAAGTGAACGAAGAGTGGAAATCTAAAGTCGGTTCCGGCTCTACCGTTAACTGGCCAACCGGTCTGGGCGGTAAAGGCAACGACGGTATCGCTGCCTTCGTACAGCGTCTGCCTGGCTCTATCGGCTACGTAGAGTACGCTTACGCGAAGCAGAACAACCTGGCTTACACCAAACTGGTTTCTGCTGACGGCAAACCGGTTAGCCCGACCGAAGAGAACTTCGCTAACGCCGCAAAAGGCGCTGACTGGAGCAAATCCTTCGCGCAGGACCTGACCAACCAGAAAGGCGACGATGCATGGCCTATCACGTCTACCACCTTCATTCTGGTCCACAAAGAGCAGAAGAAGCCTGAGCAGGGTGCTGAAGTGCTGAAGTTCTTTGACTGGGCATACAAAAACGGCGGCAAACAGGCGAATGACCTGGATTACGCCAGCCTGCCAGACAGCGTGGTTGAGCAGATCCGTGCTGCATGGAAAACCAACGTGAAAGACAGCAGCGGTAAAGCGCTGTACTAACAGGATATTTTTGACGAAGATGGCGGGTGGCGCGCAGCGATCCCGCCCTACGGTTCATCCTGTAGGCCCGGTAAGCGTCAGCGCCACCGGGCATATTCGTAAGACGTCTCATAAAGAAGAGTAATTTATGGCTGCAACCAAGCCTGCATTTAACCCTCCGGGTAAAAAAGGTGACATGATTTTCAGCGCGCTGGTGAAACTGGCTGCGCTGATTGTGCTATTGCTGCTGGGCGGCATTATCGTGTCCCTCATTTTCTCCTCCTGGCCGAGCATTCAAAAATTTGGTTTCGCCTTCCTGTGGACCAAAGAGTGGGATGCGCCGAACGATATCTACGGTGCGCTGGTGCCGATTTACGGCACGCTGGTGACCTCTTTTATCGCTCTGCTGATTGCGGTGCCGGTAAGCTTCGGTATTGCCCTGTTCCTGACGGAGCTGGCACCAGGCTGGCTGCGACGTCCGCTGGGTATCGCCATTGAACTGCTGGCGGCCATCCCAAGTATCGTTTACGGCATGTGGGGCCTGTTTATCTTTGCTCCGCTGTTTGCGACGTACTTCCAGGAGCCGGTGGGTAATGTTCTCTCCGCCGTTCCGTTTGTGGGGGCCCTGTTCTCTGGCCCGGCATTCGGTATCGGTATTCTGGCGGCTGGCGTGATACTCGCCATCATGATTATTCCGTACATTGCGGCGGTCATGCGCGATGTCTTCGAACAAACCCCGGTGATGATGAAAGAGTCGGCCTACGGCATCGGCTGCACCACCTGGGAG
The DNA here is from genome assembly GCF_049237025.1 of Enterobacter cloacae complex sp. SYL001. Taxonomy (NCBI): domain Bacteria; kingdom Pseudomonadati; phylum Pseudomonadota; class Gammaproteobacteria; order Enterobacterales; family Enterobacteriaceae; genus Enterobacter; species Enterobacter cloacae complex sp. SYL001. The sequence continues at coordinate 32,367 of NZ_JBMKJI010000011.1, forward strand.
GTTATCTGGCGCATCGTCCTTCCGTTCACCAAAAATGGGGTGATCGGCGGCATCATGCTGGGCTTAGGCCGCGCGCTGGGTGAAACCATGGCTGTGACCTTTATCATCGGCAACACCTACCAGCTCGACAGCGTGTCGCTCTACATGCCGGGGAACAGTATTACCTCTGCGCTGGCGAACGAATTTGCCGAAGCGGAATCCGGGCTGCACGTCGCAGCGCTGATGGAACTAGGCCTGATCCTGTTTGTTATTACCTTTATTGTGCTGGCTATCTCCAAGCTGATGATTATGCGTCTGGCTAAAAACGAGGGGGCACGCTAATGGCGACTCTCGACATGCAAAACACCGCTCAGCTTGCGGAATCTCGTCGCAAAATGCAGTCAAAGCGCCGGATTAAAAACCGCATTGCGCTGACGCTTTCCATGGCCACGATGGCGTTCGGCCTGTTCTGGCTGATCTGGATCCTGATGTCCACCATCACCCGTGGTATTGATGGAATGTCCCTGGCGCTGTTCACCGAGATGACGCCGCCGCCAAACACGGCGGGTGGTGGTCTGGCAAACGCCCTGGCGGGCAGCGGCCTGCTGATCCTGTGGGCGACCGTTTTCGGTACGCCGTTGGGCATCATGGCGGGTATCTATCTGGCGGAGTATGGCCGCAAGTCCTGGATCGCTGAAGTCATCCGCTTTATTAACGACATTCTGCTTTCTGCCCCGTCGATTGTGGTAGGTCTGTTTGTTTACACCATCGTGGTGGCGCAAATGGAACACTTCTCCGGCTGGGCGGGTGTGATTGCGCTGGCGCTGTTGCAGGTGCCTATCGTTATTCGTACCACTGAAAACATGCTGAAACTGGTGCCGGACAGCCTGCGTGAAGCGGCTTACGCGCTGGGCACGCCGAAATGGAAAATGATTTCGGCGATCACCCTGAAAGCGTCCGTCTCGGGGATCATGACCGGTATCCTGCTGGCTATCGCCCGTATCGCTGGTGAAACCGCACCGCTGCTGTTTACCGCCCTCTCCAACCAGTTCTGGAGTACGGACATGATGCAGCCGATCGCCAACCTGCCGGTGACGATCTTTAAATTTGCGATGAGCCCATTCGCGGAATGGCAGCAGCTGGCCTGGGCCGGGGTGCTGATCATCACCCTTTGCGTACTGTTGCTGAACATTCTGGCGCGCGTCATTTTCGCGAAGCAGAAACACGGTTAAATTTTTACGGCGCGGCACATCGCGGCGCCGAATGAGGAAATGAGTCAATGAGTATGGTTGATACTGCCCCGGGTAAGATTCAGGTTCGTGATTTGAACTTCTACTACGGCAAATTCCATGCCCTGAAGAATATCAACCTGGATATCGCGAAGAACCAGGTCACGGCATTTATCGGTCCGTCTGGCTGTGGTAAATCCACGCTGCTGCGCACCTTTAACAAAATGTATTCGCTCTATCCGGAGCAGCGCGCAGAAGGTGAAATTCTGCTGGACGGTGACAACATCCTGACCAATACCCAGGATATCGCCCTGCTGCGTGCGAAAGTGGGGATGGTGTTCCAGAAACCCACGCCGTTCCCGATGTCGATCTATGACAACATCGCCTTTGGTGTGCGTCTGTTTGAGAAGCTCTCCCGTGCGGATATGGACGAGCGCGTGCAGTGGGCATTGACCAAGGCCGCATTATGGAACGAAACCAAAGATAAACTTCACCAGAGCGGGTACTCTCTCTCCGGTGGACAGCAGCAGCGTCTGTGCATTGCGCGCGGTATCGCCATTCGCCCGGAAGTCTTGCTGCTGGATGAGCCGTGCTCAGCCCTTGACCCGATCTCAACCGGGCGTATCGAAGAGCTGATCACCGAGCTGAAGCAGGATTACACCGTGGTGATCGTCACTCACAACATGCAGCAGGCTGCCCGTTGTTCTGACCACACGGCGTTTATGTACTTGGGCGAGTTGATTGAGTTCAGCGATACGGACGCGCTGTTCACCCGTCCTGCGAAGAAACAAACCGAAGATTATATTACTGGCCGCTACGGTTGATTTGCCTTAGTGCATGTGGAGAAACCATGGACAACCTCAATCTTAATAAACACATTTCCGGCCAGTTTAACGCAGAGCTGGAAAGCATTCGCACCCAGGTGATGACCATGGGCGGCATGGTCGAGCAGCAGCTTTCTGATGCGATTACGGCAATGCACAACCAGGACAGCGAGCTGGCGAAGCGCGTTATCGAAGGCGATCACAACGTCAATATGATGGAAGTCGCCATCGACGAAGCGTGCGTGCGCATCATTGCCAAGCGTCAGCCAACCGCGAGCGACCTGCGTCTGGTAATGGCGATCATCAAAACTATCGCCGAGCTGGAGCGTATTGGTGACGTGGCGGATAAAATCTGCCGCACAGCGCTGGAGAAATTCTCCCAGCAGCACCAGCCGCTGCTGGTGAGCCTGGAGTCTCTCGGTCGCCACACCGTGCAGATGCTGCACGATGTGCTGGACGCTTTCGCGCGCATGGATCTGGACGAAGCGGTCCGTATCTACCGTGAAGATAAGAAAGTTGACCAGGAATACGAAGGCATAGTGCGTCAGCTAATGACCTACATGATGGAAGATTCCCGTACCATTCCAAGCGTGCTGACCGCGCTGTTCTGCGCGCGCTCAATTGAGCGTATTGGCGACCGCTGCCAGAACATTTGCGAATACATCTTCTACTTCGTGAAGGGACAGGATTTCCGTCACGTGGGCGGCGACGAGCTGGACAAGCTGCTGGCGGGTAAAGATCCGAAAGAGTGATGTGTGTGGCGGGTGGCGCTATCGCTTACCCGCCCTACAATCCTTGTAGGCCGGATAAGCGTTAGCGCCATCCGGCTTTGTTTTTTCAGCGAGTAATATCCCACCCGCGCGCCTTCCACAGTTCCGGCAGCTGCGCCAGGTCTGTAAAGGTCGTCACTTTTGGATGATCGATCGGCTTGTTGTGCGGATCGGCGCAGAAGTAAAACACCTCCATCCCCGCATCAATCCCCGACTGCGCGCCCGCAGACGAGTCATCCACCAGGATGCAGTTCTCCACGTTGACGTTCATCGCCTTCGCCGCGTGGAACATCAATGCCGGATCCGGCTTCCAGCGCTGGATATCGTAGCCGCTGAACAGTTTTTCCGGGAAGTGGTGCAACATGTCCAGCTTGCCGAGTGAGTGCTGCATTTTGCTGACCGGACCGTTAGAGACCACGCAGATCGGCACCGTCATCGCATCCAGCAGCGCGTTAGCGCCGGCGATAACTTCCAGCTCGGCGTCGAAGAGGCGTGCGACCTCGGCGCGGTACACCGGTTCCAGATCCGCTTTCGCCAGATCCACCCCGTGCTCTTCGTTAATGATGTCGATGATCTCGTACAGCTTCACGCCCTTAAAGCGTTTAAACACCTCTTCGAGATCGAGCGTAATGCCAAATTCCTGGAACATGGCGACATACGCGCGGGAACAAATGACCTCACTGTCGACCAGCGTACCGTCACAGTCGAAAAATACCGCTTCAATTCCGGACATGCCTTTCCCTTTTAACAAGTTTAACGTTTACGTACGACAGTTTAACGAGACGCAATCGTTGCCGTATAAGCAAAATCAATGAAAAAAGTATCCCGTAACCGCCACTATTGTCGCATTTTGGTATAGGATAGCGACGAATTTTCCCTCCTTGTTCGGAAATTGATGATGAGTCAACAACACACTACCCAGACATCTGGTCAGGGGCTGCTTGAGCGCGTGTTCAAACTGCGCGAGCACGGCACAACGGCACGCACCGAAGTGATCGCCGGTTTTACTACCTTCCTGACGATGGTCTATATCGTTTTCGTTAACCCGCAAATTCTGGGCGTGGCTGGCATGGACACCAGCGCCGTCTTTGTTACCACCTGTCTGATCGCGGCCCTTGGCAGCATCCTGATGGGCGTTTTCGCTAATCTGCCCGTGGCGCTGGCCCCGGCAATGGGTCTGAATGCGTTCTTTGCGTTCGTGGTGGTTCAGGCGATGGGCCTGCCGTGGCAGGTTGGGATGGGGGCTATTTTCTGGGGCGCGGTCGGCCTGCTGCTGCTGACCATCTTCCGTGTGCGCTACTGGATGATTGCGAACATTCCCGTGAGCCTGCGCGTGGGCATCACCAGCGGTATCGGTCTGTTTATCGGCATGATGGGGCTGAAAAACGCTGGCGTAATCGTGGCGAACCCGGAAACGCTGGTGAGCATTGGTAACCTGACCTCTCACAGCGTGCTGCTGGGCGTGCTGGGCTTCTTTATTATCGCGATCCTGGCGTCGCGTAACATCCACGCTGCGGTGCTGGTCTCTATCATCGTGACCACGCTGCTGGGCTGGATGCTGGGTGACGTGCATTACAGCGGTATTGTCTCTGCGCCACCGAGCGTTTCTACCGTGATTGGTCACGTTGATCTGGCGGGCTCGCTGAACCTGGGTCTGGCCGGAGTGATTTTCTCCTTCATGCTGGTCAACCTGTTTGACTCCTCCGGTACGCTGATTGGCGTGACGGACAAAGCGGGTCTGGCGGACGAGAAAGGCAAATTCCCGCGCATGAAGCAGGCGCTGTATGTGGATAGCATCTCGTCCGTTGCGGGTTCTTTCATCGGCACCTCGTCTGTTACCGCTTACATTGAATCCTCTTCCGGCGTGTCCGTGGGCGGCCGTACTGGCCTGACGGCGGTAGTCGTGGGTCTGCTGTTCCTGCTGGTGATCTTCCTCTCTCCGCTGGCGGGGATGGTGCCACCGTACGCGGCAGCTGGCGCGCTGATCTACGTCGGCGTGCTGATGACCTCGAGCCTGGCGCGCGTGAAGTGGGAAGATCTGACGGAAGCCGTTCCGGCGTTTATTACCGCGGTGATGATGCCGTTCAGCTTCTCGATCACCGAAGGTATCGCGCTGGGCTTTATCTCGTACTGTGTGATGAAGATCGGTACCGGCCGTTTCCGCGAACTCAGCCCGTGCGTGATGATTGTGGCGCTGCTGTTTGTGCTCAAGATTGTGTTTATTGACGCGCACTAAGGTGCGGTTTGTGGTGTCAGGTGGCGCTTCGCTTACCTGACCTACTGATGAGTGTAGGCCCGGTAAGCGCTAGCGCCACCGGGCTTTTTTATCAGCTTTTAACCCGCTTAATATAATCCCCAAACGCAGTCAACTGACCAGAGAGATGATCACGCGTACTCTGATCCACCACTTCACCCGTCTGCGGGTCGACTTTGTTCTGAATCACGCCGCCCATAAATTCCGGCTTGTTCATCACCATCGCATCCAGGAACACCAGGATCTGTCGCAGGTGATACTGGCAGCGCGCACCGCCGATGGCGCCCATTGAGCTGGTCTGGATCAGCACCGGTTTGCCTGACAGCGGCTGCTCCGGTAAACGGGATAACCAGTCAATCGCGTTCTTCAGACCACCCGGAACCGAGTAGTTATATTCTGGCGTTACAATCACTACACCATCAGCCTGACGGATCTGCTCGGCTATCGCCTCCACGCTGTGCGGGAACCCTTCTTCCTGCTGAACGTCAGCATCATAAAGCGGGATGTCGCCAATAGACGGCAGGGCGCTGATCTCCATTCCCGCAGGCGCCAGCTGTGGCAGCGTGCGCGCTACCATCCCGTTAAACGAACCTTTGCGCAGGCTTCCCAGTAACGTAACAACTTTCAACGTATCAGACATGATTACTCCTGTTTCATCATGATGACCCTGGACGGATCAGCTATGGGTGTATGCTTTTTCTGCCGGTAAACTGGTTAATCGCATCAGGCGCGCGGCGGGCTCGTTGGCGCGCTCAGGTACATCCGGAAGACTACGCCAACCGCGAATACTGTCAAACTCCCAGATTTTCAGCCGTTCGATGGCGGGGCTCACCGCAACGGACCAGATCAGTACGTCCTCAGCGTCGCTGAGCGCCTCTACCAGCGAGGCTTTCGCGGCACGCAGGCGTCCGGAGCCGGGAAGCAGCTGCAACAGGCTGGCGTCGTCTGATGCCGCGCCGCTCAGTTTACGGATGCTCTGGCGAAGGGTGATGAGCTGCGCTCTGGCTTCAACGGGATCGTTCTGGTTACGTATCCACAGCTTTTCATTGCTGGAGAGCGGGTATTCATCGAGCGCGTTAGCACCATGGAAGCTGCGCGTGACGCGTTGCAGCTCCATATCCAGGCCGCAATCACCTTCAGTCGTCAGCGCGACGCCAACAATGTTGCCGGTATACGCAATGGAAAAATGGGGGAGTGCCGGGTCCGCAAAAACCGGGCGACCTTCTGGCTGGGTGAGTATGTCCGGTAATTCGCTGGTGCCGTACAGCATAAAAAGCAGTTCTGCGAGGAGCGCTCTGGAAGCTAAAAACCGCGTCCTGCGGTGTTCAGGTAGTTTGAGCGCCTCACTGTGACAGGCTGAAGAAATTCTGGCCGATACGAGATGCCCTTCCGTTAATGTTCCTCGTGCAAAGTGCGTAGCCATTTTTCGCTCCCTGATAATGGTCGTAGTCGGTTAAACGGTTACATGATTATCGCTTAACTCAGCTTCTGTTTTAATCAGTAAATAGAAATAAGAGAAGCCTGAGGACCGAACTTTACATTATCTTAGGCAAAAACCTGACCTGGCGCGGTATACAGGGCTTTTATAGTTTCGCGCAGCCAGATAATTTTCGGATTATGGCTGTTCCGCTTATGCCAGATTAGCGTGAAGGGTACGGTCAGCTTTTCTGCCTGCGCCTCATCGATGGGAATGGGAAGGCAGACCAGATTACGCTGGTGGAGTTGATTGTAGTGATGGCAGTAGTAGGGCGCAGTGGCAATGTAGTTGTGGTCCGGCTGAGCCGCCATAAACATCGACTGTTCAAAGCCGGGCAGGCTCATGGCGACGTTGCGCTCGCGGCCCATCTCTTTTAGCACTTCATCAAGCGCCCAGGTATCGCTGCGCTCCCAGAAGATGCTGATATGCGGGTAGCGCAGAAACGTCTCAAGGTTCCACGCTTCGTGAAGTGCCGGATGATCTTCTCGCAGATAGACGCACGGACGGTCGCTGAACAGGATTTCGTAGTCAATAAACCACGGCATCAGCTTTAGCAGCTCGCGGGAGCGCGGGTGCGTTTCGCGGCCGGTAAAACCGAGATCGACCTCCCCGCGTGTAATGGCGTCCAGCGAATCATAATCCCACTGGCGCAACTTCACCGTCGCCTGTGGGTAGCGCTCATTCACCTGCTCCAGCAGGGTGTTGAAGCGAATCAGCATCAGCGGCGTTTCGGCGGCGAGCACAAACTTGAGCCCGCCTGGAGAGCTATGGTGGAATTTATCGACGATTTGATTGCCAATCTGCATCCAGTCGGCCAGATCCTGTTCCAGACTCACCGTTAGCGGCGTGGGCAGTAGCCCTAAAGGCGTTTTCACAAACAGCGGATCGTCGAACCAGTCGCGCAGCTTCGCCAGCGATTTACTCACCGCGGACGGCGTCACGTTCATTCGCTTCGCGGCTTTGGTGACGCTGCGCTCCTGCAACAACAACTGCAGGCAAAGTAAAAGATTAAGATCGAGACTGCTGATGGGCTTCTTCATAGTGCGCCGCGGGCTGGATGACCATAAGTAAGGTAATGCAGAGTATGCTACAGCCAATCAGAACCCCGATCAGCATATTCAGCGCGTTAAGGCCGATCACCGCCGCCAGCCAAATCCACAGCGACGAACCGCAGACCTGCGCAATGCCCAGCACCGAGCTTGCCACGCCTGCCCGCAGTGAGAACGGGCCAAGCGCCTGACTCATCGCCACGCCGAAGCCGCCGGAGAATCCGGCGCAGATCAGGGTCATACCCACCAGCATCAGCGCATGTGAGGTGGCGGTCGCCAGAATTACGCCTGCGGCGAGAAACAGCGTCTGTGAAGCGAGCATCAGCGTGCGCTGGCGGAAGATATTGAGCGCAAAGGGCATCGAGAATGAAACCGCCATGCTGACCATCGCATTGAGCGCCATCACCGTCGAATACTCACCGCGATCGAAGCCTATCGTCTCCATCAGTAACACCGGGGAAACGTTTACATAGGTGAGGATCACCGCCACGCTGAGCGTGATGATGGCCAGGCGGCTCAGGAAAAAGCGATTCAGAAGCTTTTCAGCCGGATGAATGGTAGCAGCGTGGTGCGTCTGCTGCGAACCGGGATGGGTCTCTTTCAACACCGTCACGGACAGTATAAAGACGATGGCGCCCATTGTGGCCATAGTCCAGAAAAGGCTCTGCCATGGAAATTTCAGCATGATCAGGTAGCCTACAACCGGTGCCAGCACCGGGATGATGCAGGTAATGCCGTTCAGCATCGACAGCACCCTGGCGCGGCGCTGGGCGCTCAAGGTATCGCGCAGAATGGCAAACGCCACCACGTAACAGCCGCCCGCGCCAATGCCCTGGATAAAGCGCCCTGACAGGAACATTGTGCTTTCCTGAGCCATTGAACACAGTACCGATGCCAGCGTAAAGATAACCGCCCCCGTAATGGCGACGGGTTGACGGCCGGCTCTGTCCGCGATTTTCCCGGCAAATACCATCGACGACGCCATTCCCGCGAGGTAGGCCGAAAACGCGATGTGCAGTTGCGCCTCGCTGGCACCCAGATCGCGGGCAATATGCGGTAGCCCCACGAGATACATATCAATACCGGACGGATACAGCAGAACTAATGCGAAACTACAAAACAGAAAACGAGCCATAAATCCCCCATAGATGCAGGCAAGCAGGATAGGGGGCATGGGGGGATTAAGCGAGTTGCCATTGGGACAATGGTGATTTCCCTGGAGGAAATCACCATGTTCTATCGGGAATTACTTACCAATACAGAAGCTTGAGAAAATTCGTCCAAGCAGATCGTCCGACGTAAACTCCCCGGTGATCTCGCTCAGGTTCTGCTGCGCCAGACGCAGTTCCTCCGCCAGCAGCTCGCCGGCCCAAGCGCCGATCAGCTGGGCTTTGCCCTGCTCAAGGTGGCGAGCCGCCTCTTCCAGCGCCTGCAAGTGACGACGACGCGCCAGGAAGCCGCCTTCCATGCTGGTGTCAAAACCCATGCTCTGTTTGAGGTGGTTACGCAGGGCTTCCACGCCTTCCCCGGTACGGGCCGACAGACGAATAAGTGAGTGACCATTCACATCGCTGATGCCCAGCGTTTCGCCGGTAACGTCGGCCTTATTGCGCACCACGGTGATCGGCAGTTTGGCCGGGAGACGGGCGATAAAGTCTGGCCAGATTTCAGCCGGGTCAACGGCGTCGGTCGTGGTGCCGTCCACCATAAACAGCACGCGGTCGGCCTGCTCGATCTCCTGCCAGGCGCGTTCGATACCGATACGCTCGACTTCATCGCTCGCATCGCGCAGGCCAGCGGTATCGATGATGTGCAGCGGCATGCCGTCGATATGGATATGCTCGCGCAGAACATCGCGGGTGGTACCGGCTATGTCGGTCACGATCGCCGCTTCACGGCCCGCCAGGGCGTTCAGCAGGCTTGATTTCCCGGCGTTGGGGCGACCAGCAATGACCACCTTCATGCCCTCACGCAGCAGGCTGCCCTGGCGCGCTTCGGCGCGAACGGCATCCAGATCGTTCATCACCTGGTTGAGCTGGGCTTCGATTTTGCCGTCAGAAAGGAAGTCAATCTCCTCGTCCGGGAAGTCGATAGCCGCTTCAACATAGATTCGCAGGTGAGTAAGTGCTTCCACAAGGTGATTCACGCGTGCGGAAAATGCCCCCTGCAACGAGTTCAGCGCGGAGCGGGCTGCCTGTTCGGAACTGGCGTCGATCAGGTCGGCAATCGCTTCGGCCTGAGCCAGGTCGAGCTTATCGTTCAGGAAGGCACGCTCGGAGAACTCACCCGGCTTCGCAATGCGCAGGCCAGGCAGGGTCAGAATACGTTTTAACAGCAGGTCGAGGATCACCGGGCCGCCGTGACCCTGAAGCTCCAGCACGTCTTCGCCAGTAAAGGAGTTTGGGCCGGGGAACCACAGCGCAATGCCCTGGTCCAGCGAGGTGCCGTCGGCATCTTTAAATGGCAGATAATCAGCGTAGCGCGGCTTTGGCAGTTTACCCAGCACCGCTTCGGCCACCTCACGCGCCTTCAGGCCGGAGATGCGCAGAATGCCTACACCACCGCGTCCCGGTGGGGTTGCCTGGGCGACGATAGTGTCGTTATGGCTCATGGTTGCTCTCGTTCAATACAAATAAAAAAGGCGGTCAATCGACCGCCCTTATTTTAGCGTTAAGTTACCGAATCAGGACTTTTTCTTTTCGCGGCTATGCAGGCCACGTTTTTCCAGACCACGGTAAATCAGCTGCTGCTGGATGATGGTCACCAGGTTGCTGACGATATAGTACAGCACCAGACCTGACGGGAACCACAGGAAGAACACGGTGAAGATGACCGGCATAAAGGTCATGATCTTCTGCTGCATCGGGTCAGTCACGGTGGTCGGAGACATCTTCTGGATGAAGAACATCGTCACGCCCATCAGGATCGGCAGGATGTAGTACGGGTCCTGTGCGGACAGGTCATGGATCCACAGGGCGAACGGCGCGTGGCGCAGCTCAACGGAACCCATCAGCATGTAGTACAGTGCAAGGAAGATTGGCATCTGAATCAGCAGCGGGAAGCAACCACCCAGTGGGTTCACTTTTTCTGCTTTATACAGGGCCATCATCTCCTGGCTCTGACGCTGTTTGTCATCGCCCAGACGCTCACGCATAGCCTGAATCTTCGGCTGTAGCATACGCATCTTCGCCATGGAGGTGTACTGCGCTTTAGTCAGCGGGTACATGATGCCACGAACGATAAAGGTGATAACGATGATGGAGAAGCCCCAGTTACCCAGGAAGCTGTGGATGAACTTCAGCAGCTTAAACAGCGGCTGAGAGATGAACCACAACCAACCGTAATCAACGGTCAGATCCAGGTGCGGCGCAACGGCAGCCATTTTGTCCTGGATTTCCGGGCCGACCCACAGGGTGCTTGCCAGCTTACCGGTTTGACCCGGCTGCACCAGAACCGGCTGAGATTTGTAGCCGATGGCTGCAATACCGTTGCCGAGGTTCGCGGTGTAGAAGTTGTTCGTACCGTCGTTATTCGGTACCCACGCCGTCGCGAAATACTGTTGCAGCATTGCGACCCAACCGCCTTTAGAGCTGACGTTCAGATTTTCGTTATCGGCAATGGTGTCGAATTTGTATTTCTCGTACTTGGTATCTGGCGTGGAGTAAGCCGCGCCACGGAAGGTATGCAGCGCAAAGTTGCTGCTTCCGGTGTCACGGTGAGACGGCAGATTGATGGACTGCTTCAGCTGACCAAAGGTAGAGATTTCCAGCGGTTTCGCACCGGTGTTCTGTACGCTGTAGCCCACGTTCACCGCATATTCACCGCGTTTCAGGGTGAAGGTTTTGGTGAAGGTGTTGCCTGCCGCGTCGGTGTAGGTCATCGGAATAACCAGTTCGTTCTGGCCATCAGCCAGCACAAAGGTGTCATTCTCGACGTTATACAGTGGACGCGCACCGTTCGCCGGGTTATCCGGGCCATCACGACCGGTCAGGCCGCTCTGTGCCTGGTAGATAAACTCAGGCGTGGTTTCCAGTAACTGGAACGGTTCGGTAGACTTCAGCTCTTTCGGGTAGGTCAACAGCAGCGCCTGCTCAACATCACCACCACGGGTGTTGATAGTCAGCTCAAGCACATCGGTCTTAACCGTAATCTGTTTCCCCTGGCCACTGGCCGGTACGCCCTGGTCGGCGGCGCTACCCGCTGCGGTGGTCGTGGTCTGCGTGGTCTGCTGCTGGGGTTGAGGATTTTTATCCTGCTCCCATGCCTGCCAGATCATGAAAGACACGAACAACAAAGCGATGATAAGAAGATTGCGTTGCGAATCCATCGTTAGTGTTCTCTGGTATCAAAAGGTCCTGGAGGGACGGGGTCGTCTCCACCTGGGTGTAAAGGGTGGCATTTTAATACGCGTTTCACCGTCAACCAACTGCCTTTTATCACTCCAAACCTGCGCAATGCCTCAATTCCGTAGCTTGAGCATGTTGGCGTGAAACGGCAATGTGGCCCGAGTAGCGGACTAATCAGGCGTTGATAGACCCGAATGAGGGCTATCAGGACCCGCGAGCCAGGCGACAGTGGCGGCGCCATAATTTTTCCAACGCTTCCGAGAGAGCACGGTTATCGAGGTCGGCAACCCCTTTTTTAGCCACCACCACGAAATCCATTGAAGGCAGTTCGTGCTGACGTAAACGGAAGCTTTCACGCGTCAGACGTTTAATCCGGTTGCGTTCATGCGCACGCTTAACGTTTTTCTTGGCGACTGTGAGACCGATGCGGGGATGCCCCAGCGAATTTTGGCGGCCGAGGATGGTGATTTGCGGCGTGCCAGCCCGTAGTGGCTGCTGGAAGACGAAAGTGAAATGAGTGGGAGTTAACAAACGTAACTCCCTGGGAAATGCGAGCTTAACCACTCAGGGGTTAGCTTTATTACTTGGAAACGGTCAGACGAGCGCGGCCTTTAGCACGACGACGTGCCAGAACCTGACGACCATTTTTAGTAGCCATACGAGCACGGAAGCCGTGAGAACGGTTGCGCTTCAGTACAGACGGTTGAAAAGTGCGTTTCATGGCGATTTCTACCTAAACTTGAATAAATTCACTGACTTTTGCGTATACCCGAACGAGATTCGAACGACTAACGCCTCAGCGTGGGTGATTAAAGAGGCCGGATTGTAATAATTGTACACTCCGGAGTCAATTCTCTTTCCTTAAATCCCTGCGTATTTCCGCACGATTTCGCGTGGAAAATGAGCAACGAACGACGCAGGAAGATGAGCATCACGCGCCGGGTCGAGGATTATACGGGCTCGCCAACAAAGCGCAAGGATCCTCCTGGATCTTCGTTAGATCATTTAAGCCCAAAATTGTCTGTGCTCATTAAATTTTCCAATATGCGGCCTAAATCGCGAGGCACTCGCGTCAGGATCGTTTACACTTACCCGATTCCGGATCTTCCTGTGGATAAATCGGGAAGAATCTGTGAGAAACAGAAGATCTCTGGCTCAGTTTAGGCTATGATCCGCGGTCCTGATCGGGATCCAGCGATCCTGGCCGGACATAAACACAACATCGTTCAGGCTCTATCAACGATAGCGTGTATAACCGCAGATAGCGGTTCGCACATCACCCTGATGGGGTCATGTCGATGTGCGCCAACAATCATGAATATTCAATAGTTTTCTTTTATTGTTCGAGTGGAGTCCGCCGTGTCACTTTCGCTTTGGCAGCAGTGTCTTGCCCGATTGCAGGATGAGTTACCAGCCACAGAATTCAGTATGTGGATCCGCCCATTGCAGGCGGAACTGAGCGATAACACGCTGGCTTTATACGCGCCAAACCGTTTCGTGCTCGATTGGGTAAGGGATAAATACCTTAATAACATCAATGGACTGCTTAACGATTTCTGCGGGTCAGATGCCCCACAGCTGCGTTTTGAAGTGGGCACAAAGCCGGTCACCCAAACCGTTCGTGAAGTTGTCAATGTGGCAGCCCCTGCACAGGCGGCGCCCGCTCCAGCGCCTCGCGTTGCACCGGCTCGTCAGGGCTGGGATAACGTTCCGGCCCCCGCTGAGCCTACCTACCGCTCTAATGTTAACGTGAAACACACGTTCGATAACTTCGTTGAAGGTAAGTCGAACCAGTTGGCGCGCGCGGCGGCCCGCCAGGTTGCCGATAATCCCGGTGGTGCTTACAACCCGCTGTTCCTTTATGGCGGCACGGGTCTCGGTAAAACGCACCTGCTGCATGCGGTGGGCAACGGCATTATGGCGCGTAAGCCCAATGCCAAAGTAGTGTATATGCACTCCGAACGCTTCGTTCAGGACATGGTAAAAGCCCTGCAAAACAATGCGATCGAAGAGTTTAAACGCTACTACCGTTCCGTTGATGCGCTGCTGATCGATGACATCCAGTTCTTTGCCAATAAAGAACGATCGCAGGAAGAGTTTTTCCACACCTTTAACGCCCTGCTGGAAGGCAATCAGCAGATCATTTTGACCTCGGATCGTTATCCAAAAGAGATCAACGGCGTTGAAGATCGTCTCAAATCCCGCTTCGGCTGGGGCCTGACCGTGGCGATCGAGCCGCCGGAGCTGGAAACCCGCGTCGCGATCCTGATGAAAAAAGCCGACGAGAACGACATTCGCCTGCCGGGTGAAGTGGCGTTCTTTATTGCCAAGCGCCTGCGTTCCAACGTTCGTGAGCTGGAAGGGGCACTGAACCGCGTTATCGCCAACGCCAATTTTACCGGTCGTGCGATCACCATCGATTTTGTGCGTGAAGCGCTGCGCGATTTGTTGGCATTGCAGGAAAAACTGGTCACCATCGACAATATTCAGAAGACGGTGGCTGAGTACTACAAGATCAAAGTGGCAGATTTACTGTCTAAACGTCGTTCCCGCTCGGTGGCGCGTCCGCGTCAGATGGCGATGGCGCTGGCAAAAGAGCTCACCAACCACAGCCTGCCGGAAATCGGTGATGCGTTTGGTGGACGTGACCATACGACCGTGCTGCACGCCTGTCGCAAGATTGAGCAGTTACGCGAAGAAAGCCACGACATAAAAGAAGATTTTTCCAATTTAATCAGAACATTATCATCGTGACGCTATGAAATTTACCGTTGAACGTGAACATTTATTAAAACCGCTGCAACAGGTGAGTGGCCCATTAGGCGGCCGCCCTACGCTGCCTATTCTTGGAAACCTGCTGCTTCAGGTCGCTGACGGTACGCTGTCGCTGACCGGCACAGATCTGGAAATGGAAATGATCGCGCGCGTTACGCTGACTCAGCCGCACGACGCGGGCGCGACCACGGTTCCGGCACGTAAATTCTTTGATATTTGCCGTGGGCTGCCGGAAGGCGCTGAAATCGCCGTGCAGCTGGAGGGCGACCGCATGCTGGTGCGCTCTGGCCGCAGCCGTTTCTCCCTCTCCACGTTGCCCGCTGCGGACTTCCCGAACCTGGATGACTGGCAGAGCGAAGTTGAATTTACCCTGCCGCAGGCGACGATGAAGCGTCTGATTGAAGCCACGCAGTTCTCCATGGCGCATCAGGACGTTCGTTACTACTTAAACGGCATGCTGTTCGAAACCGAAGGTGAAGAGCTGCGTACCGTGGCTACAGACGGTCACCGTCTGGCGGTCTGTTCCATGCCGATTGGCGATTCACTGCCAAACCATTCGGTGATCGTACCGCGTAAAGGCGTAATTGAACTGATGCGTATGCTCGACGGCGGCGACACCCCGCTGCGCGTGCAGATCGGTAGCAACAATATTCGTGCCCACGTGGGCGATTTTGTCTTCACATCGAAGCTGGTAGACGGACGTTTCCCGGATTATCGCCGCGTATTGCCGAAGAACCCGGACAAAACGCTGGAGGCGGGTTGCGACATCCTCAAGCAGGCGTTCGCGCGCGCCGCTATTCTCTCCAACGAGAAATTCCGCGGCGTACGTCTGTACGTGAGTGAAAACCAGATCAAAATCACCGCCAACAACCCGGAGCAGGAAGAGGCAGAAGAGATTCTGGACGTCACCTACGCCGGGGCTGAGATGGAAATCGGCTTCAACGTCAGCTATGTGCTGGATGTGCTGAATGCACTGAAATGCGAGAACGTTCGCATCCTGCTGACTGACTCCGTTTCGAGCGTACAGATTGAAGATGCCGCATCACAGTCGGCTGCTTATGTTGTTATGCCAATGAGACTGTAATGTCGCTCACCCGTCTGTTGATCCGCGACTTTCGCAACATCGAGAGCGCGGATCTCGCTTTATCCCCTGGCTTTAATTTCCTGGTTGGCGCGAACGGCAGCGGCAAAACCAGCGTGCTGGAAGCCATCTATACGCTCGGTCATGGCCGGGCGTTTCGCAGTTTGCAGATTGGTCGCGTGATTCGCCACGAGCAGGATGCGTTTGTGCTGCATGGGCGCTTGCAGGGTGCCGAGCGGGAAACCGCCATCGGCCTGACCAAAGACAAGCAGGGCGACAGCAAGGTGCGCATCGACGGCACCGACGGCCACAAGGTGGCGGAGCTGGCACTGCTGATGCCGATGCAGCTGATTACGCCGGAGGGGTTTACTTTACTCAACGGCGGCCCCAAATACAGAAGAGCGTTCCTCGACTGGGGATGCTTTCACAATGAAGCCGGTTTCTTTAACGCCTGGAGCAATCTGAAGCGTCTGCTTAAACAGCGTAACGCCGCATTGCGCCAGGTCACGCGCTACGCCCAGCTGCGTCCGTGGGACATGGAATTAATTCCTCTTGCGGAACAAATCAGCCGCTGGCGTGCCGAATACAGCGCAGGTATCGCCGAAGACATGGCCGATACCTGCAAACAGTTTTTACCCGAGTTCTCTCTCACCTTCTCTTTCCAGCGTGGCTGGGAAAAAGAGACGGATTATGCCGAGGTGTTAGAGAGAAGCTTCGAGCGCGATCGCATGTTGACCTACACCGCGCACGGCCCGCACAAGGCGGATTTCCGCATTCGTGCCGACGGTGCGCCGGTGGAAGACACGCTGTCGCGCGGGCAGCTGAAGCTCCTGATGTGCGCGCTGCGCCTGGCGCAGGGGGAATTCCTCACCCGCGAAAGTGGGCGACGCTGCCTGTACCTGATAGATGATTTTGCCTCGGAACTTGACGACGCGCGGCGCGGGCTACTTGCCAGCCGCTTAAAAGCCACGCAGTCGCAGGTTTTCGTCAGCGCCATTAGCGCTGAACACGTTATGGACATGTCGGACGAAAATTCGAAGATGTTTACCGTGGAAAAGGGTAAAATAACGGATTAACCCAAGTTGAAATGAGCGAGAAACGTTGATGTCGAATTCTTATGACTCCTCCAGTATCAAAGTCCTGAAAGGACTGGATGCGGTGCGTAAGCGCCCGGGTATGTATATCGGCGACACGGATGACGGCACCGGTCTGCACCACATGGTATTCGAGGTGGTAGATAACGCTATCGACGAAGCGCTCGCGGGTCACTGTAAAGACATCGTGGTCACGATCCATGCGGACAACTCCGTGTCCGTTACCGATGATGGTCGTGGCATCCCAACCGGTATTCACCCGGAAGAGGGCGTATCTGCTGCGGAAGTTATCATGACCGTTCTGCACGCAGGCGGTAAGTTCGATGATAACTCCTATAAAGTTTCCGGCGGTCTGCACGGCGTAGGCGTATCCGTAGTAAACGCCCTGTCGCAGAAGCTGGAGCTGGTTATCCAGCGCGAAGGCAAAATTCACCGCCAGATTTACACCCATGGTGTGCCGCAGGCACCGCTGGCCGTTACCGGTGATACCGACAAAACCGGTACCATGGTGCGTTTCTGGCCGAGCCTTGAAACCTTCACCAACGTCACCGAATTCGAGTACGAGATCCTGGCGAAACGCCTGCGTGAACTGTCGTTCCTGAACTCCGGCGTGTCGATTCGACTGCGCGACAAACGCGACAACAAAGAAGACCACTTCCACTACGAAGGCGGTATCAAGGCGTTCGTTGAGTATCTGAACAAGAACAAAACGCCAATTCACCCGAATATCTTCTACTTCTCTACTGAAAAAGACGGTATCGGCGTGGAAGTGGCACTGCAGTGGAACGATGGTTTCCAGGAAAACATCTACTGCTTTACCAACAACATTCCACAGCGCGACGGCGGTACTCACCTTGCGGGCTTCCGCGCGGCGATGACCCGTACCCTGAACGCCTACATGGACAAAGAAGGCTACAGCAAAAAAGCGAAAGTCAGCGCCACCGGTGACGATGCCCGTGAAGGCCTGATTGCCGTGGTCTCCGTGAAGGTGCCGGATCCGAAATTCTCCTCACAGACCAAAGACAAGCTGGTCTCTTCTGAGGTGAAATCGGCGGTTGAACAGCAGATGAACGAACTGCTGAGCGAATACCTGCTGGAAAACCCGTCCGACGCGAAAATCGTGGTGGGTAAAATTATCGATGCGGCGCGTGCCCGTGAAGCGGCGCGTAAAGCCCGTGAAATGACCCGCCGTAAAGGCGCACTGGACCTGGCAGGCCTGCCGGGCAAACTGGCTGACTGCCAGGAACGCGATCCGGCGCTGTCCGAACTGTACCTCGTGGAAGGGGACTCCGCGGGCGGTTCTGCGAAGCAGGGCCGTAACCGCAAGAACCAGGCGATTCTGCCGCTGAAGGGTAAAATCCTTAACGTTGAGAAAGCGCGCTTCGACAAGATGCTCTCTTCTCAGGAAGTGGCGACGCTCATCACCGCGCTCGGCTGCGGCATCGGTCGCGACGAGTACAACCCGGACAAACTGCGCTATCACAGCATCATCATCATGACCGATGCGGACGTCGACGGCTCGCACATTCGTACGCTGCTGTTGACCTTCTTCTATCGTCAGATGCCGGAAATCGTTGAGCGCGGCCACGTCTACATTGCCCAGCCGCCGCTGTATAAAGTGAAGAAAGGCAAGCAGGAACAGTACATTAAAGATGACGAGGCGATGGATCAGTACCAAATCGCGATCGCCCTTGATGGTGCGACCCTGCACGCAAACTCCAGCGCGCCAGCGCTGGCCGGTGAACCGCTGGAGCGTCTGGTCTCCGAGTTCAACGCGACGCAGAAAATGATTGGCCGTATGGAGCGTCGCTATCCGAAAGCGCTGCTGAAAGAGCTGATTTATCAGCCGACCCTGACCGAAGCCGATCTGAGCAACGAGCAGACCGTCACCCGCTGGGTGAACACCCTGGTGAGCGAGCTGAACGAGAAAGAGCAGCACGGCAGCCAGTGGAAGTTCGACGTTCAGCAGAACGCTGAGCAGCAGTTCGAGCCGATCGTACGCGTGCGTACCCACGGCGTCGATACCGACTACCCGCTGGAGCACGAGTTTGTTACCGGTCCGGAATACCGCCGTATCTGCACCCTCGGCGAGAAGCTGCGTGGTCTGATCGAAGACGACGCGTTTATCGAACGTGGCGAGCGTCGTCAGCCGGTAGCCAGCTTCGAACAGGCGCTTGAGTGGCTGGTGAAAGAGTCCCGTCGTGGCCTCTCTATTCAGCGTTATAAAGGCCTGGGCGAAATGAACCCGGATCAGCTGTGGGAAACCACCATGGATCCGGAAAGCCGTCGCATGCTGCGCGTCACCGTTAAAGACGCAATCGCAGCGGATCAGCTGTTCACGACCCTGATGGGTGATGCGGTTGAACCACGTCGCGCCTTCATCGAAGAGAACGCCCTGAAAGCGGCGAACATCGATATTTAATCGTCGTAATACCGCACGATAACAGGCCGCGCTTTTAGCGCGGCTTTTTTATGGGCGCAGGCATATCCAGCGACATCACGGACGGTAAACGGCTCGCCAGCGTATCTATCGCTATTCTAACCCTCAGCGGCAGATGCGGCGTCTGCTGCCAGACCGCATGAACGTTGAAATGCACATCCGGTGCCTGCTTTAAGAGCGGGACGAGTTTGCCCTGGTGAATATCTTTGACGACCATCCAGCAGGGCAGCCATGCAATGCCGTGTCCGGCCAGCGCAGCGTCGCAGATTGCCTGTAAATCATCCATATTGAGTGATGAGCGGGGAGTAAAGGTGTGCGATCTCCCTTCGCTATCCATTAGCTGCCAGGGCAGCACTCTGCCTGATCGCAGATAGTTAATGGCAGTGTGGTGGGGTAAATCAGCAACGTTTTCTGGCTGGCCGTACTTCATCAGGTAATCCGGGGCGGCACACAGCACCATGCGATGCTCGCCCAGCCTTCTGGCGACCAGCACGCTGCTGTCCTGCAGCGTGCCGTTACGTACCGCCATATCAAAGCCTTCCTCTACCAGATCCACCACGCGGTCGCTGAATGACATTTCAAGCTCAAGCCCAGGATGTTCCTGCGTCAGTTCTATCAGCAGTGGCGCGACGCACTGGCGACCAAACAGAACCGGCATGGCGACGCGCAGGCGGCCGCTGACCTGCTGCTTCCCTGTTTCAAGCAGCGACTCCGCGCCCCGAATCTCCTCCAGCGCGCGCAGGCAGCGTTCATAAAAAAGCGCGCCGTTGTCGGTCAGCCTCTGGCTGCGGGTGGTACGCTGGAAAAGACGAACCCCCAACCGCTCTTCAAGACGAGCAATGCTTTTTCCTACCGCCGAGCGCGACAAATGCAGACGGACGGCGGCCTGCGCAAAACTTCCCGCCTCAACGGCGGCCACAAATACAGGTATATCCTTCAGCGTATCGGTCATGAATTGTATCCACTGCGTCATCAATTATGGGAAAACTTATCGCCACTGGCGACCAAACGTCAACGGTAGACTGTCAGTCCTAAAGCTTATTTGATGGCAGGAGAGAAAAAATGACAGAAACAATGCAGCGCTGGTCAATGAACGCCCTTGGGCGCGAGAGCCTTCAGCTTGTTCAGGTGCCTGTGTCACAGCCAGGCCCGGGGGAGGTTCGCGTAAGGGTTAATGCCGTTGCGCTCAACTACCGGGATAAAATGGTGATTGAAGGCACGATGCCGATTCCGCTTTCCTTCCCGTTTACCCCAGCATCTGACATGGCAGGCGTGGTGGACAGCATTGGCGAAGGCGTTACGCGTTTCAAACCCGGCGCACGCGTCATCTCAACCTTCTTCCCGGAATGGATCGACGGCAAGCCGCAGGCAGACGCGCGCGATTTGCCCTATAAAACGTCCGGTGGATACTTCCAGGGCATGCTGGCCGAATATGTGATTGTGAGTGAAAACGCGCTGGTGGCGTCCCCGGAAAGCCTGGATGACGCTGAGGCCAGCACGCTTCCTTGCGCGGGGCTTACCGCATGGTTCGCGCTGGTGGAGCGCGGTCATTTACGCGCCGGGCAATCGGTGCTGGTACAAGGCACGGGCGGTGTGGCGCTATTCGCTTTGCAGATAGCAAAAGCGCACGGCGCAGAAGTTATTGTTACGTCGGGGAGTGATGAAAAACTGGCACTGGCCAAAAAGCTGGGGGCCAGCCAGGGCATCAACCGACTGAAAGGCGACTGGGCTGAAAATACGCTGGCACTGACGCAGGATCGCGGCATCGACCATATTATCGAAACCGTGGGTGGGGAGAACCTGAGACATTCCCTTCGCGCGGTAGCCGTTCACGGGCGTATCTCCGTTATTGGCGTGCTGGCCGGAACGGACATTTCCCTGCCTGCTGGCGAGCTGCTGCTGAAATCCCCCGTCATTCAGGGGATTGGGGTTGGACACCGCCGGGCGCTGGAAGATTTCGTCCGTGCTGTTGATGTCACGGAGTTAAAACCGGTGATTGAACATCGCTATCGTTTTGACGAACTGGAACAGGCGCTTGAGCATCTGGATCGCGGTGCGTTTGGCAAAATCGTTCTCACCCACGAGTGAGTTCTTGTTCCCGGGATAAATATAAAAGGGGCTTTTTGTTACGCAAGGTAGCTCTATTTTTGTGTGCTTAATCGCGTTAGCATGAAATAGCACTCATTTATCCCGGGGACCTCATGGCTATCAAACTCATTGCAATCGATATGGACGGCACGCTGCTGCTGCCAGACCACACTATCTCTCCTGCCGTTAAAAATGCGATCGCCGCCGCACGCGAAAAAGGCGTGAACGTGGTGCTCACCACCGGACGCCCGTATGCCGGGGTGCACAGCTACCTGAAAGAGCTGCACATGAATCAGCCTGGCGATTACTGCATCACCTATAACGGCGCTCTGGTGCAAAAGGCAGCAGATGGCAGCACGGTGGCGCAAACTGCACTGAGCTATGATGACTACCTGTTCCTTGAAAAACTCTCCCGCGAAGTGGGCTCTCACTTCCACGCGCTCGATCGCAATACGCTTTACACCGCCAACCGCGATATCAGCTACTACACGGTGCACGAGTCCTACGTTGCAACCATTCCACTGGTGTTCTGCGAAGCGGAAAACATGGACCCGGCAACCCAGTTCCTGAAAGTGATGATGATTGATGAACCTGCGGTTCTCGACAAAGCCATCTCACGCATTCCGGCTGAGGTAAAAGAGAAATACACCGTGCTGAAAAGTGCGCCGTACTTCCTCGAAATCCTCGATAAACGCGTCAATAAAGGCACGGGTGTCAAATCGCTTGCCGATGCGCTGGGCATCAAGCCTGAGGAGATTATGGCGCTGGGCGACCAGGAAAACGATATTGCGATGATCGAATATGCAGGCATGGGCGTGGCGATGGATAACGCCATCCCGTCGGTGAAAGAAGTGGCGAACTTCGTCACCAAATCTAACCTGGAAGACGGCGTGGCTTATGCGATTGAGAAATTTGTCCTGTCCTAACAGCTGTCTGTAATCATCAGCCTCGGTTATCAACCGGGGCTTTTTTTAGCGCTGAATTTATCGAATTGTTCTTTTTGTGATCTGGATTGTAGTGCAACATTAACTGATTGTACTACATTGTCACCACGGCAAAGGCGAAAGGACTCACGTTTGTACTGCAAAAGTGAGGCGAAATTCAGCGGTCGCGGTAAAGTAGTGATGGACTTACAGAGCACAAGGACTCTCCATGACACTCAATAAAACCGATCGCATTGTCATCACGCTGGGCACTCAGATTGTGGGTGGCAAATACGTTCCCGGTTCGCCGCTGCCAGCAGAGGCGGAACTGTGCGAGGAGTTTGAAACCTCGCGCAACATCATCCGGGAAGTGTTCCGCTCGCTGATGGCGAAGCGGCTGATTGAAATGAAGCGCTATCGCGGCGCGTTTGTTGCGCCGCGTAACCAGTGGAACTACCTCGATACCGATGTTCTGCAATGGGTACTGGAAAACGACTACGACCCACGGCTTATCGGCGCGATGAGCGAAGTCCGAAATCTGGTGGAACCGGCCATCGCCCGCTGGGCGGCAGAGCGCGCAACGTCAGGTGACCTGGCACAGATTGAGTCGGCGTTAAACGACATGATCGCCAATAACCAGAATCGGGAGGCGTTCAACGAGGCGGACATTCGCTACCACGAGGCGGTACTGCAGTCGGTGCATAACCCGGTGTTACAGCAGCTTAGCGTGGCGATCAGCTCGCTACAGCGAGCAGTATTTGAACGTACCTGGATGGGCGATGAGGCCAACATGCCGAAAACGCTTCAGGAACATAAAGCGCTGTTCGATGCGATACGGCATCAGGACGGCGATGCGGCAGAGCAGGCGGCGCTGACCATGATCGCCAGCTCGACACGAAGGTTGAAGGAAATCACATGACATCACGCTACATCGCAATTGACTGGGGATCGACCAATCTGCGCGCCTGGCTCTACCAGGGGGAGCAGTGTCTGGAAAGCAGGCAATCAGAAGCAGGTGTGACGCGCCTGAACGGTAAATCCCCCGAAGCGGTGTTAGCAGAGGTGACACAAAACTGGCGCGACGGTACTACGCCAGTGGTGATGGCCGGAATGGTCGGCAGTAACGTGGGCTGGAAGGTTGCGCCTTACCTGTCGGTTCCGGTGCATTTCACCGCCGTTGGCGAGCAGTTAACGTCCGTTGGCGACAATGTCTGGATTATTCCCGGTTTATACGTCTCTCGCGACGATAACCATAACGTGATGCGCGGCGAAGAGACGCAGCTGCTCGGGGCGCGCACCCTTTCTCCTTCTTCTGTCTACGTCATGCCCGGGACGCACTGCAAATGGGTCCAGGCGGATGCTGAGCAAATTCATGATTTCCGCACGGTGATGACCGGCGAACTGCACCACTTGCTGCTTAAGCATTCGCTGGTGGGGGCCGGTTTGCCGGAGCAAACCCCTTCGCCGGAAGCGTTTGCCGCCGGGCTTGAGCGCGGGATCGCATCCCCTGCCGTTTTGCCGCAACTTTTTGAGGTTCGCGCCTCGCACGTGCTGGGAAATCTTCCGCGCGAGCAGGTCAGCGAATTTCTGTCCGGCCTGCTGATTGGCGCCGAAGTCGCCACCCTGAGCGACGCATTCGCCGGGCAGCAGGCCATCACGCTCGTCGCGGGTTCATCGCTGACGTCTCGTTACCGCCAGGCGTTCCACGCTATCGGACGGGATGTTGCTGCGGTGGAAGGCGACACGGCATTTCAGGCAGGTATAAGGAGCATCGCTCATGCAGTGGCAAACTGAACTTCCCCTGATCGCGATTTTGCGCGGTATCACGCCCGGTGAGGCCTTAGCGCACGTTGGCGCGGTGATCGACGCCGGGTTCGACGCGGTGGAAATCCCGCTCAACTCCCCGGAATGGGAAAAAAGCATTCCGGCAGTTGTTAAGGCGTTCGGTGATAAGGCGCTGATTGGTGCTGGTACCGTATTACAGCCGGAGCAGGTGGATGAACTGGCGAAGATGGGCTGCAAGCTTATCGTCACACCGAATATCAACCCCAAGGTGATCCGCCGGGCGGTGGATTACGGCATGACCGTATGCCCGGGTTGCGCCACGGCCACAGAAGCCTTTGCCGCCCTCGATGCGGGCGCACAGTCTCTCAAAATTTTCCCGTCGTCGGCCTTTGGTCCGGATTACATCAAAGCGCTGAAAGCGGTCTTACCCGCCAGCGTGCCGGTCTTTGCCGTGGGCGGCGTCACGCCGGAAAACCTGGTGCAGTGGATAAAAGCAGGTTGTGCGGGCGCGGGGCTGGGCAGCGATCTCTATCGTGCCGGACAGCCCGTTGAGCGTACCGCACATCAGGCGGCAGCATTTGTGAAAGCGTATCGAGAGGCAGTGCAATGAAAATAACCAAACTTACCACGTACCGTTTACCCCCGCGTTGGATGTTCCTGAAAATCGAAACCGACGAAGGCGTGGTTGGCTGGGGCGAGCCGGTGATTGAAGGCCGTGCGCGCACCGTTGAAGCCGCGGTTCACGAGCTGGGTGAATACCTGATTGGCCAGGATCCGGCGCGCATCAACGACCTGTGGCAGGTCATGTACCGGGCGGGATTTTACCGTGGCGGTCCGATCCTGATGAGCGCCATCGCCGGTATCGATCAGGCGCTGTGGGATATCAAAGGCAAAGTGCTGAATGCCCCGGTCTGGCAATTAATGGGCGGCCTGGTGCGAGACAAAATCAAAGCCTACAGCTGGGTGGGCGGTGACCGCCCTGCGGAAGTGATCGACGGTATCCGGCAGCTGCGCAACATCGGTTTTGACACCTTCAAACTCAACGGCTGCGAAGAGATGGGCGTTATCGACAACTCGCGCGCGGTAGACCGGGCGGTGAACACCGTGGCGCAAATCCGCGAGGCTTTCGGCAACGAGATTGAGTTTGGCCTGGATTTCCACGGCCGCGTCAGCGCGCCAATGGCCAAAGTGCTGATTAAAGAGCTGGAGCCGTATCGCCCGCTGTTTATTGAAGAGCCTGTTCTGGCCGAGCAGGCGGAATACTATCCAAAACTGGCTGAACAGACGCACATTCCCATCGCGGCGGGGGAGCGTATGTTCTCGCGCTTCGAGTTTAAGCGCGTGCTGGAAGCGGGCGGCATTGCGATCCTGCAACCGGACCTCTCCCACGCGGGTGGCATCACCGAATGCTACAAAATTGCCGGCATGGCAGAAGCCTACGATGTGGCGCTGGCACCGCACTGTCCGCTTGGGCCGATTGCGCTGGCAGCCTGTCTGCATGTGGACTTCGTCTCCCGCAATGCGGTGTTCCAGGAACAAAGCATGGGCATTCACTATAACAAGGGCGCGGAGCTGCTCGACTTTGTGAAAAACAAGGAAGACTTCAGCATGGAAGGCGGTTTCTTTAAACCGTTAACGAAGCCGGGCCTTGGCGTGGAGATCGACGAAGCCAAAGTCATTGAGCTGAGTAAAAGTGCGCCGGACTGGCGTAACCCACTGTGGCGTCTTGAAGACGGTTCCGTAGCCGAGTGGTAAATCGCCGGATGGCGCTACGCTTATCCGGCCTACTCTCTCGTAGGCCCGGTAAGCGAAGCGCCACCGGGCAAAAAAAACGTACATAGAAAAATTATAACCCTCTGTAAATTACAGGGCATGGTGAGCGGCTTCGCTATGCCCAAAATCTGGAGACAGATTGCGATGGATATTCCAGTTACTGCTACAAAAACCGGGCGTCGCCGCTACCTGACGCTAATTATGATTTTTATTACCGTGGTCATTTGCTATGTCGACCGCGCCAACCTTGCTGTGGCCTCGGCCCATATTCAGGAAGAGTTTGGCATCACCAAAGCGGAAATGGGCTACGTCTTCTCGGCGTTTGCCTGGCTGTATACGCTCTGCCAGATCCCCGGCGGCTGGTTCCTTGACCGCGTGGGGTCACGTCTGACCTACTTTATCGCTATTTTGGGCTGGTCCGTGGCGACCCTGTTCCAGGGCTTCGCCACCGGGCTGATGTCGCTGATAGGCCTGCGCGCCATCACCGGGGTGTTTGAAGCGCCCGCGTTCCCGACCAACAACCGCATGGTGACCAGCTGGTTCCCTGAACACGAACGCGCTTCCGCTGTTGGTTTTTACACCTCCGGGCAGTTTGTTGGTCTGGCGTTTCTGACGCCGCTGTTAATCTGGATCCAGGAGCTGCTGAGCTGGCACTGGGTGTTCATCGTCACCGGCGGGATCGGCATTATCTGGTCGTTAATCTGGTTTAAGGTCTATCAGCCGCCGCGTCTGACCAAAAGCATCACCAAAGCCGAACTGGACTACATCCGCGACGGCGGCGGTCTGGTGGATGGCGATGCGCCAGTGAAAAAAGAGGCGCGCCAGCCGCTGACCAGAGCGGACTGGAAGCTGGTCTTCCACCGTAAGCTGGTGGGCGTATATCTGGGCCAGTTCGCGGTGACCTCCACGCTGTGGTTCTTCCTCACCTGGTTCCCGAACTATCTGACCCAGGAAAAAGGGATAACCGCGCTGAAGGCGGGCTTTATGACCACCGTACCCTTCCTTGCGGCGTTTTTCGGCGTCCTGCTCTCGGGCTGGCTGGCGGATAAGCTGGTGAAAAAAGGCTTCTCACTGGGCGTTGCGCGTAAAACGCCGATTATCTGCGGACTGCTGATCTCTACCTGCATCATGGGAGCGAACTACACCAACGATCCAGTGTGGATCATGACCCTGATGGCGGTAGCGTTCTTCGGGAACGGTTTTGCCTCCATCACCTGGTCGCTGGTGTCGTCCCTGGCACCGATGCGGCTGATTGGCCTGACCGGTGGCGTGTTTAACTTCGTTGGCGGCCTGGGCGGGATCACCGTGCCGCTGGTCATCGGTTACCTGGCGCAGGACTACGGCTTTGGTCCGGCTCTGGTGTATATCTCTGCCGTGGCGCTGATCGGCGCGCTCTCCTACATCCTGCTGGTAGGTGACGTGAAACGAGTAGGCTAATCCCTTCGGATGTTTTACCCTGATGCGATAACCGCGCATCAGGGTATTTTCATGAAACAAATCACCTTCGCTTCCCGCAACCACCAGCTCACCAACATCAACATCTGGACGCCAGACAGCCAGTGGCTTGTCTATGATGTCCGCCCGTCCGGCGCGTCGTTTACCGGTAATACCATTGAGCGGGTCAATGTCATTACGGGCGAGGTTGAGGTGATCTACCGTGCGACTGACGGCGCGCATGTCGGCGTGGTGACCGTTCATCCTGCCGGGGAGAAATATGTTTTTATCCACGGCCCGAAAAACCCGGATGCAGACTGGCAGTATGATTTTCACCATCGTCAGGGAGTGATTGCGCACAACGGCCAGGTGAGCAATCTTGATGCGATGGATATCACCGCGCCTTACACGGCGGGGGCGCTGCGTGGCGGCAGCCACGTTCACGTTTTTAGCCCGAACGGGCAGTTCGTCAGCTTTACCTACAACGACCATGTGCTGCACGCGCGCGATCCGAAGCTGGATTTGCGTAACGTCGGGGTGGCGGCGCCTTTTGGTCCGGTAAATCCACAGGGGAACCATCCGCGGGAATATGCTGGCACCTTCTGGAGCGTGCTGGTAAGCCGGACAACGCCGAACCCGCAACCGGGCAGCGATGAGATTAACCGCGCCTATGAAGAGGGCTGGGTGGACAACGACAGGCTGGCGTTTATCGGCGATACGGTGTCTGCGAAAGGCGAGAAAGTGTCCGAACTGTTTATTGTGGACCTTCCCAAGGACGAGCAGGGCTGGAAACGGGCGGGCGATGCGCCGTTGCAGGGGACGCCGGATACAATGCCCGCGCCGCCTGCGGGCGTCATGCAACGCCGCCTTACCTTCACCCATCAGAAGGCGTATCCGGGGCTGGTGAACGTGCCGCGCCACTGGGTGCGCAGCAATCCACAGGGGACGCAGATTGCGTTTTTAATGCGGGACGATAACGGCATTGTGCAGCTGTGGCTTATCTCCCCTGAAGGCGGTGAGCCGCGTCAGTTGACCCACGCTGAGAGCGATATTCAGTCGGCCTTTAACTGGCATCCTTCCGGCAACGGGCTGGGATTTGTGCTTGCAGGCCGCATTGCCTGCTGCGATGCGCAGACCGGAGAGGTGACGTTTTTGACGTCCGATCATGGCAACCCGCCGTTTGCTGACGCTGTGGTGTTTTCCCCGGACGGACGTTTTGTTGCGTGGATGGAAGAGAAGGACGGTTTCCGCCAGCTGTGGCTAACGGAAACCGCACAGAATTAGCGCGGGGTCATCTCTGCGGGCGGGATGACGGAGTTAGTCGCCAGCGTCTCCTGCTCGCTTTTCTCAACGCGCGAACGCACTGAGCTGTCGGTGCGGAACATATCCCACGGCAGCAGAAGCGTATCGGCAACCGCCGTAAACGGCATATCAAGAATCGCCAGAGATTTGGTACCCCAGTTTGTCTCATCATCAGAGATCATGGCGGCACTGGCGCGCGTCCCCGGATATGTTCCTTCTTTACCGCCGGTGTGCGACATCACGCTCGAACACCCGCAAAGTAAAACAACCCCGCTGAACGTCGCCAGCTTAATCAGAACATTTCTCATCATCACTCAGTCATCATTAGTAGCACGGCATTGACCTGCAACTCAGGGTTATAGCGAGGCGCGTCCAAAATGGATAGCTCAAAACTCCCGCACTGTGGTCGCCATCGCAATTTAACCCTTTGTGCTGTGCCCCTGAGTCTATGCGACAACCAGCAAAGTGCAAAAAAATCTCACATCAACAGGCTTGAAAAGGCCGTATCCAGACCCATTTTAAGAATGTAACCCGATAACGGACACGCCTGATGGGTGTTCGGGGAAGCAGAAGCCTGTCCATGGTGGAAGGCTACATTTTCTCGCTGATTCCAGGAGTTTTTATCTATGCGTAATTTCGATCTCTCTCCGCTATACCGTTCTGCCATTGGTTTTGATCGTCTGTTCAACCACTTAGAAAACAACCAGAGCCAGAGCAACGGCTATCCTCCTTACAACGTTGAATTGGTTGACGAAAACCACTATCGCATTGCGATTGCTGTCGCCGGTTTCGCAGAGAGCGAACTGGAGATCACCGCGCAGGACAATCTGCTGGTGGTGAAAGGCTCCCATGCGGGCGAGCAGAAAGAACGAACCTACCTCTACCAGGGCATCGCAGAGCGCAACTTTGAACGCAAGTTCCAGCTGGCTGAAAACATCCACGTCAAGGGCGCGAACCTGGTGAACGGCCTGCTGTTTATCGAGCTGGAACGTGTGATTCCGGAAGAGAAAAAACCGCGTCGTATCGAAATCAATTAATTAAGCGGGTCGCGGCTGCGGCCCACCTGAAATTGCTTGCCGTAAAGGGAGCATATGCGAATCCGTAAGGGTTTGCAGGTACAACTGCGCACAAAAATAAACTGTGCCGAACTCGCTTCTCAGAAGGAGATTTAGTATGCGTAACTATGATTTTTCCCCCCTGCTGCGTCAGTGGATCGGTTTTGACAAACTGGCTAACGCGCTGCAAAGCGCAACCGAACAGCAGACGTTTCCGCCGTACAACATCGAAAAAAGCGATGATAACCACTACCGCATCACGCTTGCGCTGGCCGGGTTCCGTCAGGAAGATCTCGACATCCAGCTTGAGGGTACGCGCCTGACCGTTAAAGGGTCACCGGAAAAACCAGACACCGAGACCAAATGGTTGCATCAGGGGCTTGTCACTCAGCCGTTTAGCCTGAGCTTTACCCTGGCAGACCATATGGAAGTTTCTGGCGCGACGTTCACTAACGGGCTGCTGAATATTGACCTCACCCGTAACGTGCCGGAAGCTATCGCGCCGCAGCGCATCGCCATTAGCGACAGGCCGGCGTTAAACAGTTAACAAACCCGCCGAAACTGTAGGTCGGGTTAGGCGCAGCCGCCACCCGACAACGCTCACAGACCGCACAAGGCCCTGCCCCGGCAGGGCTTTTTTGTGCGCCATCGCCCATACAACCGCCGCCAGCTCTGAGAGAATCCTTGATATAACTAAGGTTATGCACAGGATGTGGAACATGAGTGATATCGCGTTAACCGTCAGCGTGTTGGCCCTTGTCGCGGTAGTGGGGCTATGGCTGGGGAATATCAAAATCCGCGGCGTCGGGTTTGGGATTGGCGGGGTGCTTTTCGGCGGGATTTTTGTCGGCCATTTTGCCGACCAGCTTGGGTGGGTGCTCAGCGCCGATATGCTGCATTTCATCCAGGAGTTCGGCCTGATCCTCTTTGTGTATACCATCGGTATTCAGGTGGGGCCGGGCTTCTTCGCTTCCCTGCGCGTCTCCGGTTTACGCCTTAATCTCTTTGCCTTCGGCATCGTCGTAATGGGTGGGCTGGTCACCGCCATTCTGCACAAACTCTTCGCTATTCCGCTGCCCGTCGTGCTGGGCATCTTCTCCGGCGCCGTAACCAATACGCCCGCGCTCGGGGCGGGCCAGCAAATTCTGCGCGATCTGGGTATCCCTGCTGATGTCGTCGATCAGATGGGGATGAGCTACGCCATGGCCTATCCGTTTGGCATTTGCGGTATTTTGCTCTCCATGTGGCTGGTGCGCGTGCTGTTCCGCATTAACGTCGAGCAGGAGGCGAAAGAGCATGAAAGCACGCTGACCAACGGCCATGCGCTTATTAAAACCATCAACATTCGCGTCGAAAACCCCAACCTGAATAATATGGCGATCCAGGATGTTCCCATTCTGAACAGCGCGACCATTATCTGTTCACGCCTGAAACGTGACGACACGCTGATGGTGCCTTCACCTGACACACTCATTCAGCACGGCGATCTCCTGCATCTGGTAGGGCAACCGGCGGATTTAAACAATGCCCGGCTGGTGATTGGTCAGGAGGTGGATACCTCGCTCTCAACCCGTGGAACGGACATGCGCGTGGAGCGCGTGGTAGTGACCAATGAGAAGGTCCTGGGCAAGAAAATACGCGATTTGCAGGTTAAAGAGCGTTATGACGTGGTGATCTCCCGGCTTAACCGCGCCGGTGTCGAGCTGGTGGCCAGCCAGGATGCCAGCCTGCAATTCGGTGATATTCTCAACCTCGTCGGGCGTCCTTCATCTATTGATGCCGTAGCGAACATGGTGGGCAACGCCCAGCAAAAACTCCAGCAGGTGCAGATGCTGCCGGTCTTTATCGGCGTCGGGCTTGGCGTCATGCTTGGCTCCATCCCCCTGTACGTGCCCGGCTTCCCGGTAGCACTGAAGCTGGGGCTGGCAGGCGGGCCGCTCATTATGGCGCTGATCCTCGGGCGTATCGGCTCCATCGGTAAGCTCTACTGGTTTATGCCGCCGAGCGCTAACCTGGCGCTGCGGGAGTTGGGCATCGTGCTGTTTCTGGCGGTGGTGGGACTGAAATCCGGCGGCGATTTTGTCGATACCCTGGTTAACGGCGAAGGGATGAGCTGGGTAGGCTATGGCATATTCATTACCGCCATCCCGCTGATAACGGTCGGATTACTGGCGCGTATGTTCGCTAAAATGAACTATCTCACGCTGTGCGGCATGCTGGCCGGTTCCATGACCGATCCGCCCGCGCTGGCGTTCGCCAATAACCTGCACGCCACCAGCGGCGCGGCGGCGTTGTCCTACGCCACGGTCTATCCGCTGGTGATGTTTTTGCGCATTATCACCCCGCAACTACTGGCGGTGCTGTTCTGGGGGATGGGCTAATAAGTCTTCCGGGTGGATACGCCGCAGATGGTAGTCCACCTGGTAATCGCTGGTGTTCCGGAACATCACGGAATAATTGAGGAACTCGCCGCTGTCGCTGTAGGAAAGAGAGGTGATGCGCAGCAGCGGCGTCTGTTCCGGCAGATTCATATAACCGGCCAGCTGTTTATCTGCCAGCACTGGCGTCAGGCTCTCGTAGTTGCCGCTAATGGTGATCCCGCACTCCTTCTCGATGTAATCAAACTTAGACCCTTCGAGATGCGCCAGGGAAAGATTGCGGAACAGCTTCACCGGCATAAAGCTGTCCTCCAGCATCAGCGGTTTTCCGTCCACGTAACGCACCCGCCTTGAAAAATAGATCCGCTCATCAACCTGAATCCGCAGCTGGCTGGCGATGGCGGGCGGCGCGGGCATCACTTCAAACTGCAACACCTTGCTCTGCACTTCTTTCCCCTGCTGGCGCAGTACCTCCACCAGCCCGGTCAGGTTAGTCGTTTCATGATGAACGTCTTTGCGCGCCACGAACGTCCCGCTGCCGTGTCGACGTTCAACCAGCCCCCAGCTTACCAGCAGATCCAGCGCCTTGCGGATGGTCATCCGGGCTACGCCAAACTCCTTTGCCAGCGCTTTTTCGCCGGGTAACGGGCTGCCAATGTTGTAGTCCGACGAATTGAGCCGTAGCCGCAATCTGTCGGCAATAGATTTGTAGATCACCTGTAGACCTCTGCTCGCTCGTTATGGCGTGGGTTACGTCTTAACTTGTCCATATTTGCTATCAAAAGTAGACCTGATTGGTCAAATTAAAACCATGAATGCGATCACGAATCGCAGCGGCACGCCATGTTCCCGCATCAGTAACTTCTTATGCTCACCTCAGGCCAGTAAAAAATCATAAAGGCCTCTACCCCTACAGGTTGTTTCATGAGGATTTAAAAATGCTCAGTCAAATACAACGTTTTGGCGGCGCCATGTTCACCCCGGTTTTACTGTTTCCCTTTGCCGGGATCGTGGTCGGGATCGCCATCATGCTTCGCAACCCGCTGTTTGTCGGCGAAGCTTTAACGGCCCCCGATCATCTGTTCGCACAGATTGTTCACATCATCGAAGAGGGCGGCTGGGCGGTGTTCCGCAATATGCCGCTGATTTTTGCTGTCGGCTTACCGATTGGCCTGGCAAAGCAGGCGCAGGGCCGCGCTTGTCTGGCAGTGCTGATTAGCTTTCTGACCTGGAACTACTTTATCAACGCAATGGGGATGACCTGGGGTCACTTCTTTGGCGTCGACTTCTCTGCTGAACCCACTGCTGGCAGCGGGCTGGCGATGATTGCCGGAATCAAAACGCTTGATACCAGCATCATAGGGGCGATTATCATTTCCGGGCTCGTCACCGCCATCCACAACCGATTTTTCGACAAGCCGTTGCCAGTCTTCCTGGGGATTTTCCAGGGTACCTCGTTTGTCGTTATCCTCGCGTTCTTCGTGATGATCCCCTGCGCCTGGCTGACGCTGCTGGGCTGGCCGAAAGTGCAGATGGGCATTGAGTCCCTGCAGGCGTTCCTGCGCTCTGCCGGTGCGCTCGGCGTATGGGTCTATACCTTCCTGGAACGCATTCTGATCCCAACCGGATTGCACCACTTCGTCTACGGTCCGTTTATTTTCGGCCCGGCGGCGGTAGAGGGCGGCATTCAGGTCTACTGGGCGCAGCACCTGCAGGAATTCAGCCAGAGCACTGTGCCGCTGAAAACACTGTTCCCTGAAGGCGGCTTCGCCCTGCACGGCAATTCGAAAGTGTTTGGCTCGGTCGGGATTGCGCTGGCGATCTGGTACACCGCGTCGCCGGAGAACCGCGTCAAGGTTGCGGGGCTGCTGGTTCCGGCCACGCTTACCGCCGTGCTGGTGGGTATTACCGAACCGCTGGAGTTCACCTTCCTGTTTATCTCGCCGTTGCTGTTTGCCATCCACGCCGTGCTGGCCGCAACGATGGCGACGGTGATGTATACCTTCGGGGTGGTGGGGAACATGGGGGGCGGTCTGCTGGACCAGTTCCTGCCGCAAAACTGGATCCCGATGTTCCATAACCACGCCTCGACGGTATTCACCCAGATTGGCATCGGCCTCTGCTTCACCGCTCTCTATTTCGTGGTCTTCAGGACGCTTATCGAACGTCTGAATCTGAAAACGCCGGGCCGGGAAGAGAGCGAAATCAAGCTCTACAGCAAGGCCGACTATAAGGCGGCGCGTGGGCAAACCACCGCCCCGGCAGCAGCCAGCCAGCAGGTCGGACAGGCCGCTGGGTTCTTACAGGCGCTCGGCGGCGCAGCAAATATCGAAAGTATCAATAACTGCGCCACCCGCCTGCGTATCGCCCTGGTGGATATGACGAAAACCCAAAGCGACGACGTCTTCAAAGCCCTGGGCGCACACGGTGTGGTGCGACGCGGCAACGGCATTCAGGTGATTGTCGGTCTGCACGTTCCTCAGGTGCGCGACCAGCTGGAATCGCTGATGAAAACCCCTTTAACAAACGAACAAACCACTCTGACAGAGGCTATATCATGAAAAAATTCTCAGTTGTTATTGCAGGCGGCGGCAGTACATTCACGCCTGGTATCGTCCTGATGCTGTTAGCCAACCGTGACCGTTTCCCGCTGCGTGCGCTGAAGTTCTATGACAATGACGGAGCACGTCAGGAGGTTATCGCCGAGGCGTGCAAAATCATCCTCAGGGAGCAGGCGCCTGAGATTGAATTTAGTTACACCACCGATCCGAAAGCAGCCTTTACCGATGTGGATTTCGTGATGGCGCATATTCGCGTGGGCAAATACCCGATGCGTGAAAAAGATGAAAAAATCCCGCTGCGCCACGGCGTGCTGGGCCAGGAAACGTGCGGGCCGGGTGGCATCTCCTACGGCATGCGCTCCATCGGCGGCGTGCTTGAGCTGGTAGATTATATGGAGCAGTACTCCCCGAACGCGTGGATGCTGAACTACTCCAACCCGGCGGCGATTGTCGCGGAAGCCACGCGCCGCCTGCGTCCGAACGCGAAAATCCTCAACATCTGCGACATGCCGATCGGCATTGAAGGCCGTATGGCGCAAATCGTCGGCCTGAAAGACCGCAAAGAGATGCGCGTGCGCTACTACGGTCTGAACCACTTCGGCTGGTGGACGTCGATTGAAGATCTGAACGGAAACGATCTGATGCCGAAGCTGCGCGAATACGTGGCGAAAAACGGTTATGTTCCGCCTTCGGAAGATGTGCATACTGAAGCGAGCTGGAACGATACCTTCGCCAAGGCCAAAGACGTACAGGCGCTGGATCCGGACACCATGCCGAACACCTACCTGAAGTATTACCTGTTCCCGGACTATGTGGTCGCCCATTCCAACCCGGAGCGTACCCGCGCCAATGAAGTGATGGATCACCGTGAGAAGCATGTATTCAGTTCATGCCGGGCGATTATCGAAGCCGGTCATTCTTCTGCCGGTGAACTGGAAATCGACGAACATGCGTCGTACATCGTCGATCTGGCGACCGCGATTGCCTTTAACACCCAGGAACGCATGTTGCTGATTGTGCCTAACAATGGGGCTATCCATAATTTTGACGCCGACGCGATGGTAGAAATTCCGTGTCTGGTCGGCCACAACGGACCGGAGCCGCTGACCGTGGGTGATATTCCGCACTTCCAGAAAGGGCTCATGAGCCAGCAGGTGGCGGTGGAAAAACTGGTGGTGGACGCCTGGGAGCAGCGCTCGTATCAGAAACTCTGGCAGGCGATTACCCTGTCGAAAACCGTACCGAGCGCATCGGTGGCGAAGGCGATTCTGGACGATCTGATTGAAGCTAATAAGGATTACTGGCCAGAGCTGCACTAATCTTTCTGACCGGCATCGCCAGATGCCGGTCTCCTTGTCCTGGCTGAATTACGCTATGCTGAAGCCTGCATGCTGCACGACAAGGAACCTTCATGAACATTTCCCGCCTCGGTGAAGCGCCGGACTACCGCTTCTCACTGGCTAACGAACGCACGTTCTTAGCGTGGATCCGCACCGCCCTGGGCTTTCTGGCCGCAGGCGTCGGCCTTGATCAGCTCGCCCCCGATTTTGCCACTCCGTTGATTCGCGAAGTGCTGGCCCTGCTGCTGTGCCTGATTGCCGGCGTGCTGGCGATTTATGGCTATCTGCGCTGGCTGAGAAATGAAAAAGCGATGCGTCTGAAGCAGGATCTCCCCTATACGCGCGGTTTGATCATCATCAGTACGATTTTGCTGATGGTTGCGGGCGTAGTGATGTTACTGGTGCTGTATGCCGGATAGCCGCAAAGCGCGGCGGGAAGCGGACCCCGGGCTTCAGCCGGAGCGAACCTCGCTGGCCTGGCTGCGCACGCTGCTTGGGTATGGTGCGTTGATCGCGCTTGCCATTAAGCACAACTGGCACCGCACGGGGGCGCCATTCTGGATCTCCATTGTTGTGCTGGCGCTGGTAGCCATCATTTTATGGCGCTACACCCGCAGCCGTAACCTGATGGACGTGGCGCAGAGCGACTTTGTACAGCCGAAGGCGGTGCAGGATAAGTTCCTTATCGCCCTGGCCGTGCTGTCGCTGTCACTGCTGTTTGCGGTCACCCACATTCAACAAATTTTGCACCTGTAGGCCGGGTAAGGCGCAGCCGCCACCCGGCATATTTACTTCCCTTTCGCTAAATATTTCGCCATCTCGTCTTCCGGCACCATGCCGCCGCCGGTCGCCCAGACCAGGTGTGTAGTGTTAGCATTCGCCGTTATGCGTACCGGCCCGGCCATCCCCGCCAGCGCCGACGGCTCCAGACAAATGCCTTCTTCCTGCGCCAGCCAGCCGAGCAGGTCGTACATGCTTTGATCGGAGAGGGTATAGAACCCGTCAAGCAGACGCTCCATCGCGCGGCCCACGAAGCCAGACGCGCGACCTACCGCCAGACCGTCCGCCGCCGTCACGTTATCAATACCCAGATCCTGCACGGCGATTTCATCGTGCAGCCCGGTGTAAACGCCCAGCAGCATGCACGGGGAGTGCGTGGGCTCGGCGAAGAAACAGTGGACGTTATCGCCAAAGGCCAGCTTCAGGCCAAACGCTACGCCGCCAGGCCCGCCGCCGACGCCGCACGGCAGATAAACGTTCAGAGGATGTGCAGCGTCCACCACGTGCCCCTGCGCGGCAAACTGCGCTTTCAGGCGCTCACCTGCAACCGCATAGCCCAGGAACAGCGTGCGTGAGTTCTCATCGTCAATAAAGAAACAGTTTGGATCGCTTTCCGCCGCTTTGCGCCCTTGCTCCACGACCACGCCATAATCCTGCTCATATTCCACGACGATCACGCCGTGGCTGCGCAGTTTGGCTTTCTTCCACTCGCGAGCGTCTGCGGACATATGCACCGTGACCTTAAAGCCGATGCGCGCGCTCATAATGCCAATGGACATCCCCAGGTTGCCGGTTGAACCCACCGCGATGCTGTACTGGCTGAAGAAGGCTTTAAAGCGTGGCTCCAGCAGGATACTGTAATCATCTTCAACGCTCAGCAACCCGGCTTCCAGCGCCAGTTTTTCCGCATGGGCCAGCACCTCATAGATACCGCCGCGCGCTTTAATGGAGCCGGAAATCGGCAGATGGCTGTCTTTTTTCAGCAGCAGCGTGCCTGGAATGGCCTTGCCGGACTCTTTCTCCAGCCGCTTTTGCATCGCCGGGATCGCGACCAGTTCGGATTCGATAATCCCGCCCGTTGCCGCCGTTTCCGGGAAGGCTTTCGCCAGATACGGCGCGAAGCGTTTCAGGCGCGCATGCGCGTCGTCCACGTCGGCTTTGGTCAGCCCGACATATGGCAACCCTTCCGCCAGCGTCGTGGTGTTCGGATTAAGCCAGGTGATCTCTTTCAGGGCAATCAAATCCGCCAGCAGCGGAAACCGGTCAATGAGGCCGGTCAGGTCAGTCGTTTTCATAATCTGTCTCAGAATTTAGTTCGTTTTGACTCTACACCAATTGTGAAAAAGCATGCTAAATACAGAGTAAAGCATTTGATTATTTGCAAGGGGCGTCGTGTTAAAGCCGTTAATTGTCACCGTGTTAGCGCTCGCTTCCGGCTGGGCCTGTGCCGCTGAGCCACCCCTGACGGCTGCCCGTTACGCGCAGATGCTGGGCGTCGGAATGGATGTCGACTGGGCCCGCACCGAGCGCGGTATACGCGAATTCGACCCGTTGGTGGTCCGTGATTTCCAGGCGAAAGGCATACATCATGTCCGTATTCGGGTGGCGGGCGAACCGACGGAAGCGCGGCTGATTCACCTGCGTAAGCTGGTGGAGGCCTGCGAGCAATACGGCGTCATCCCCATCATCGCCTATCAGGCCGATGAATATAAAAACGACCCGAAAGCGGATACCGAAAAAGCGGTGATCAACTGGTGGATTGCCGTGGCGCACTATTTTGGTCAGCGCTCGCCGTTGCTGGGGTTTGACCTGATCTACGAACCGGCGGACAAGCTCAACCACAACGTTGCTTCGCTCAACCGGGTGTATGAGAAAGCGATCAAAGACATTCACGCCATTGATGCCAGCCGCATGATTTTTATCGCCCCTCGTCTGCGCGCCGCGCCGGAGGATTTATCCAGCCTGAAGCTGCCCGCACACAGCCAGAATTACCTGCTGGCGGAATGGCATATTTTCCCCTGGGGTCCGCTGAAAACGAACGGCAGATACCCGTGGACGTCCCGAACCGCGGCTGAGAAAGCGGCTATCCGTAACCGAATCAATGCCGCGCTGCACTGGCAGCAAAAAACCGGGCACGTTAGCTGGGTCGGGGGCTGGGGCGTGGGGGAGTCAAACCACCTCACGCCAACCGCTTCGCAAATGGCCTTCGCCAACTTTATGGCCTGCGAGCTGCAAAAGGCGAAAATCCCGTATGCGCTTAACGCGGACTACCAGTTTTACGACGGGGAAGAGGGCGCCTGGCGGCCTGCGCCAGAGCCGTTATTACAGGCGATGATTGCGCCCGTGTGTGAAAAGCCCGGCGAGAAGCCGGGCCATCATGCGGTTAAACCGGCTGTTCGTGATGCGGGACGCGCGACGCCAGCGGCAGCCAGCACAGCAAAATCAGCAGCCCCATCAGGGTCATCAGCAGGCCCAAACTCGCCTGCCCGGTCTGCGGCATCATAGCCGAAAGCCAGGCCAGCGCGCCGGAACCGATATTCTGTAAACCGCCGACCAGGGCACCAGCGGTGCCCGCGAGGAACGGGAACGGCTCCATTGCGCCGCTGGTGGCGAGCGGGAACAGCATGCCCGCGCCGAAGAAGAACAGCGCCGCCGGGATGAGCAACGTCCAGACCGACATCACGTCAAACAGCCCCGGGATCCACATCATCAGCCCGGCCAGCAGACAGCTGATCACCGACTGCCACATCAGCGTAGAGAAGCGCTTGTTCGGACGTCCGGCGAACCATGCGCCGAAGAACGCCGCCGGGATCGGCAGAATAAACAAAATGCTCACCACCATGCTGCTCAGGCCAAGACCTGCGCCCAGCAGCACGCCGGAACAGGCTTCAAACACCGCAATGCCCGCCAGGCCGCCGATTAGCATCAACAGATAACAGGTAAACGACCCATTACCGAACAGCGTTTTGTAGCTGGCGATGAGCTTCGTGCGCGGCGCGTCCTGCGGACGTGTTTCCGGCATCCAGCGCGCCATGCTGAAGGTGACAATAATGCACAGCACCAGCAGGAAGGCGTAACAGGCGCGCCAGGACCAGACGGTGTCCAGCAGACCCCCAATCAGCGGGGCGAGCAGCGGGCTAACCAGAATGCCCATATTTAACAGACTGTTGGCGTGGCGAAGTTGGGTGCCCTGGTACATATCACGCGGCAGGGTACGCGCCATGACCCCGCCGACGCCGGTGCCCACGCCCTGGAGGGCGCTGGCGGCAATCAGGATGGTCAGGCTGTGCGTAGTAATGGCAATCACCGTCGCCACCATGAAAATGCTCATGCCCACCAGAATGACCGGACGACGCCCGACGCGATCGGACAGGGGACCATAAACCAGCTGTGAAACGCCATAGGTCAGCAGGTAGGCTGCCATCACGCTCTGTACCGCACCTTCGCGGACGCTCAGATCTTTTGCCATATCGGCAATCGCCGGAATGTAGATGGTTTGCGCCATCTGCCCGACGGCCACCAGTAACACCAGCATCAACAATAAGTTCACGTTCCGTTGCTTTTTCATGTCGCTGAATACTTTTGCCAAAAGAGATAAATAAAGAATAAGTGACTACGCATTCCCATAAATGCGAGAGGAATCTACCACAGAGATATGACAATTTAAGCATTACTGTGATGAATGACAGAAGGCGTGAAGGCAGGATTTGTAAACAAGATCGGCAACTAATGTTGCCAGCGAATTACGCCAGGCGCAGCAGGACCGCACCGGCTGCAATACCCAGCGCCGCCGAGCAGTGTAACGCACAGGAGACGAACAAATATGGCCAGCATGCGGCAGTCGGCTGGGGCGAGAAGGGGAGTAAAATCAGCGCAATAAGCGCGGCTGAACCGCTGACCCCGATCGCCGAGTAGAGCTTGTCCGTTCCGGCTTTAACGATGGCGTTCCAGCTGGCATGCAGCAGTGCGGCGAACAGTAAAATGCAGAAAACGGTGATGGACATGGCGGATCGGTTGGTGAAATGTCATCCAACTGTAACATTCCCCCGTCGAGGCTGCCAGCCGCTTACACTGCGCAAAAAAGGCGGTGCGTCACCCGGGGCTCGTCTGACACAAGCCTGAAGCCCGCCCGATGATAAAATCCGTACGCGGTTTCCGGCGCATGGGTATTAAGAAAATCAAACCAGATGCTGGCATCCGCCATCACCACGGTCAAAAGTTGTTTTCCAATCCCCAGCCCACGGCACTTTTCGCTGACGTAGAGATGACGAATACGTCCGGCGCGCGGCTGCTGGCTGAATGGATCGCGATTTAGACCGCACACGCCCACCAGCCTGCCGTTAAGAAACGCCCCCAGCAGCTTTTCACCCGGCGCGTTAAAGCGATTCTCACCGCGCTGCCAGTTCTCTTCCAGCCTGCGCAGCATATTGAAATTTAACGCGATACTCTCGGCCTTCAGGGCGATATAGCCCGGTTCATCAGGCGTAACAGGCTCAATTAACAGACGCGACATAGCATTCCCTCGTTATTAAAGAGGGGCGGTTGCCCGCCCCTCTCAGGTGCGACTTGAACCTGAATCACTTAACGTATTTCAGGACAGCATCAAGCAGTTGCAATACAGCAACAATGAGTTTGAGGACAAGTATGACCATATCCACGACGCTCATACGCGTCTCCTTTTGGTTAAAAGGAGCACGATGCTGGCGTACCTTTCCGCCGCCTGTGGCCAGCACCTGGATTGACGTAACACAGTGTGCTCACTTCAGGGGTTAAGGCACTGACGGCACCACCCGTTTCAGCCAGGACTTCGTTGCGCCGGTAAACTGCGGCCCCCTCGCTCACTGCGAACACCCTCAGTATAGATAAATACTGTATGTATGAACAGTATTTTATGGACAAATTTTGGAAGGCGCTCCATACTCCAAAACGTCAAAATCCGTGCCGGAATTGCGCGTTCGTCTTCGATCGCGTATACTTTTCGCGTTGACGTAACACAGTGTGTTCTGCGGCAACCAACCGCAAAACCCTGATAAAAACCTCGCTTAGGCGGGGTTTTTTGTTTTCTGACGAAGTGAAAATAGTATCCTCCGTTGACTTATTGGCAATAGGTGTTATCGTTGCCATAATGGCAACGGACGCGGCAGACAAGCAGGATGCATTTAATCTCAATGAAGGCAATTTTGGATGCGGTAAGCCAGTTCCCGCAATACAGAGAAGAGCTTCTCTTTTTAGGACGAGTTATTGAAAAGAGCCACTGCCCGACGCCCGCTGCACTGAGAAAACTTTTCCCAACGCTGGATAACTTCAAGTATCTTGATAAGCATTATGTTATTGATATTGCAAATAACAATCTCAGAGTAGTGGCTCTCATATTCTTTGAAAGCCAAAAGTTTTATGTGCGCCATGTTTTTACTCATAAGGAATATGACCGTTTTACGGAGAAACATCGCACTAAGGGGAAGAAATGATGATCGTCGCTGATGCAATGAAAGCTACGCACGCCCTTGTTGCGGCCGTTCCTTTACTGGGTGAACAGCCGAGCGAGAAAGATTATAAGGATGCGCTTGAGCTGGTTGAGTATCTCCTTATGAACGAGCCCAATAGCCCCTTGCTGGATATTGTTTGCGCCAGAATTAGCCATTACGAAGCTAATCGGCCAGAGATAGTCGCATTACGCAAGGAGATGGAGTCCGTTCCCGTCGGAATTGCAGTTTTGAGAACCTTGATGGATCAATACAATCTGACGATATCGGATTTTAAGGATGAAATTGGTAGTAAATCGATGGTTTCACGAGTTCTGAATGGTCAGAGACAGCTTACTCTGAACCATATTAAAAAGCTGGCGGCCAGATTTGGGGTATCACCTGCGCTATTTATTGAGTGAGTAAAAACCCTTTATTGAGTGTCATCGCCCAACAAACGAAACGTGATCCCTGACGCATTTTTGCGCAGTTGAAAATATTTCCATTGTCACATCCGAAAACCTGTGTTTGTATAAATTCTATCAATGATTCCAAACACAGGTCCCCAATGACTTCATCCATCTTCACTTCGACCCTACTAAAAACTGCGCAACCTGCCGCAGTGGTCGTCGTGCGTGTGGTGGTGGTCGTCGGCAATGCGCCGTAGGGACTGGATCAACACACGAATCCAAAACCCCGCCGGCGCAAACCGGGCGGGGTTTTTCGTTTAAGAGCCTCCCCGGAAAGTCGGCCCAGAAGAAAAGGACTGGAGCATGGCAAGTTCGGGCACAACATCCACAAAAACGCGTTTTACAGGCGCGCAGCTGATTGTTCATTTACTGGAACGACAGGGCATCACCACCGTTGCGGGCATCCCGGGTGGGACCGTGCTGCCGCTGTATGATGCGTTAAGCCAAAGCACACAGATCCGCCACGTGCTGGCGCGCCACGAGCAGGGCGCAGGCTTTATCGCTCAGGGCATGGCGCGTACCCAGGGTAAACCAGCGGTCTGTATGGCCTGCAGCGGGCCGGGCGCCACTAACCTGGTGACCGCCATCGCCGATGCGCGCCTCGACTCCATTCCGCTGATCTGCATTACCGGCCAGGTGCCGTCCTCGATGATCGGTACCGATGCGTTCCAGGAAGTGGATACCTACGGTATCTCTATCCCCATCACCAAACATAACTATTTAGTTCGCGATATCAGCGAGCTGCCTCAGGTGATCAGCGATGCGTTTCGCATTGCCCAGTCTGGCCGCCCGGGTCCGGTGTGGATAGACATTCCTAAGGATGTCCAGACCGCAGAAATTGAGATCGACGTGCTGCCGGAGCCGGGCGAGCGTGCCCCGGCGCCGGAATTCAGCGCTGAGAGCGTGCGCGACGCCGCCGCCATGATTAACGCGGCGAAACGCCCGGTGCTCTATCTGGGCGGCGGGGCGATCAACGCCGCGGATGAAATTCGTCAGTTCGCTGAAAAAGCTAATTTGCCTACCACCATGACCCTGATGGCGCTCGGCATGCTGCCAAAAGCGCACCCGCTCTCTCTCGGCATGCTGGGCATGCACGGCGCGCGCAGCACCAACTACATCCTGCAAGAGGCGGATTTGCTGATTGTTATGGGGGCGCGTTTTGATGACCGTGCGATCGGCAAAACCGAGGAGTTCTGCCCGAACGCCAAAATCATTCACGTGGATATCGACCGCGCCGAGCTGGGTAAAATCAAGCAGCCGCACGTGGCGATTCAGGGCGATGTGGCCGAGGTGCTGGCACAGCTGATCCCACAGACGGAGGCAAACGACCGCGCCGACTGGCGCCAGCTGGTAGCCGATCTGCAACGCGAGTTCCCGGGCGCTATCCCAACCGAGGGCGACCCGCTGAGCCACTATGGCCTTATCAACGCCGTTGCGGCCTGCGTGGATGACAGCGCGATTATCACTACCGACGTCGGCCAGCATCAGATGTGGACCGCACAAGCGTATCCGCTTAACCGCCCGCGCCAGTGGCTGACCTCCGGCGGCCTTGGCACCATGGGCTTCGGCCTGCCAGCAGCGGTTGGCGCGGCGCTCGCCAACCCGGACCGTAAGGTGATCTGCTTCTCCGGTGACGGCAGCCTGATGATGAACATTCAGGAGATGGCGACGGCAGCCGAAAACCAGTTAGACGTCAAAATCATTCTGATGAACAACGAGGCGCTGGGCCTGGTACACCAGCAGCAGAGCCTGTTCTATAAGCAGGGCGTGTTTGCGGCGACCTATCCGGGGATGATCAACTTCATGCAGATTGCCGCTGGTTTTGGCCTGCACACCTGCGATCTGAACGCCGAAGAAGA
The DNA here is from genome assembly GCF_049237025.1 of Enterobacter cloacae complex sp. SYL001. Classification (NCBI taxonomy): domain Bacteria; kingdom Pseudomonadati; phylum Pseudomonadota; class Gammaproteobacteria; order Enterobacterales; family Enterobacteriaceae; genus Enterobacter; species Enterobacter cloacae complex sp. SYL001. Next base: position 76,895 of record NZ_JBMKJI010000011.1, read on the forward strand.
TGCCCACGCGGCGTTGCAGGATGCGATTTCTCGCCCTGGCCCGGCGCTGATCCACGTGCGTATCGACGCGCAACAAAAAGTGTATCCGATGGTGCCGCCGGGTGCGGCCAATACTGAGATGGTGGGGGAATAAGCCATGCAGAAACAATGTGATAATGTCATTCTGGAACTCACCGTCCGCAACCACCCTGGCGTCATGACCCACGTCTGCGGGCTGTTTGCCCGACGGGCGTTTAACGTGGAAGGCATTCTGTGCCTGCCGATTCAGGGCAGCGAGCACAGCCGCATTTGGCTACTGGTGAACGACGATCAGCGTCTGGAGCAGATGATGGCGCAGATCGACAAGCTGGAAGATGTCACCAAAGTGGCACGCAACCAGTCCGATCCCACCATGTTTAACAAAATTGCGGTGTTTTTCGAGTAAATCACTTAAGGTAAAAGGCTTTTGCCGGATGGCGCTGCGCTTATCCAGCCTGCAAGGACGTTACACGTAGGCCGGATAAGGCGTTTACGCCGCCATCCGGCGTGTTCACGCATCAGGATCAAACCATGACCACCATCGCCCTTATCGACGACCACCTTATCGTCCGCTCCGGCTTTGCCCAGCTTTTAAACCTCGAACCGGATTTTCAGGTCGTGGCCGAGTTTGGCTCCGGTCGCGAGGCGCTGGCGGGCCTGCCGGGACGCGGGGTGCAGGTCTGTATCTGCGACATCTCAATGCCGGATCTCTCCGGGCTGGAGCTGTTAAGCCAGCTGCCGAAAGGGATGGCGACCATTATGCTCTCGGTCCACGACAGCCCGGCGCTGGTCGAGCAGGCGCTCAACGCGGGCGCGCGCGGCTTCCTCTCTAAACGCTGTAGCCCCGACGAGCTGATTGCCGCCGTGCGCACCGTCTCCACCGGCGGCTGCTACCTGACGCCGGATATCGCCATCAAGCTGGCGGCGGGACGGCAGGATCCGCTCACCAGACGCGAGCGTCAGGTGGCAGAGAAACTTGCCCAGGGCATGTCGGTGAAAGAGATTGCCGCGGAGCTGGATCTGTCCCCGAAAACCGTGCACGTTCATCGCGCCAACCTGATGGAAAAACTCAACGTCAGTAACGATGTCGAGCTGGCGCGCCGTATGTTTGACAGCTGGCAATGAGTCCCGTTTTTTCACGGCTGATCGCCGTCGTCGCCAGCTTTTTTATCTTCTCCGCCGCATGGTTCTGCCTGTGGAGCATCAGCCTGCATCTGGTGGAACGCCCGGAGCTGGCGGTGCTGCTGTTCCCCTTTGGCCTGCGTCTGGGACTGATGCTTCAGTGCCCGCGCGGATACTGGCCCGTTTTGCTGGGCGCAGAGTGGCTGATGCTGATCTGGCTGGCGCAGGAAGTGGCGCTGGCGCATCTGCCTTTATTGATGACCGGAAGCCTGCTCACGCTTATCCCGGTCGCCCTGATTTCCCGCTACCGTCACCAGCGCGACTGGCGCACGCTGCTGCGTCAGGGGGCGGCGCTGATTGCCGCCGCGCTGTTGCAGTCCCTGCCGTGGGTGGGCGAAAAGGAGGTGCTCAACGCCCTGCTGCTGACCCTCACCGGCGGCCTGACGCTGGCACCGACCTGCCTGGTTTTCTGGCATTACCTTACCAGCACCGTCTGGCAGCCGCTCGGCCCGGCGCTGGTCTCCCAGCCGGTGAACTGGCGCGCCCGGCACCTGATCTGGTATCTGCTGCTGTTTGTGGTGAGCCTGTGGTTGCAGCTTGGTCTGCCCGCTGAATTATCACGCTTCACGCCGTTTTGTCTGGCGCTGCCGATCATCGCCCTCGCCTGGCACTACGGCTGGCAGGGGGCGCTGATCGCGACCCTAATGAATGCCATCGCGCTGATCGCCAGCCAGACCTGGCACGATCATCCGGTAGATCTGCTGCTCTCGCTGCTGGCCCAGAGCCTGACCGGGCTGCTGCTGGGGGCGGGCATCCAGCGCCTGCGCGAGCTGAACCAGTCTCTGCAAGCCGAGCTGGCGCGCAATCGCCGTCTGGCGGAGCGTCTGCTGGAGACGGAAGAGAGCGTGCGCCAGGAGGTTGCCCGCGAGCTGCACGATGACATCGGCCAGACCATCACTGCCATCCGCACCCAGGCGGGCATTGTCCAGCGCCTGGCGGCAGAAAACGCGGGTGTGAAGCAGGGCGGGGCGCATATCGAACAGCTTTCGCTGGGTGTCTATGACTCCGTTCGCCGCCTGTTAGGGCGGCTGCGCCCGCGCCAGCTTGACGATCTGTCCCTGGAGCAGGCGGTGCGTTCCCTGATGCGCGAGATGGAGCTGGAAAGCCGCGGGATAGTCAGCCATCTCGACTGGCGCATCAATGAAGCTACCCTGAGCGAAGGTCAGCGCGTGACGCTGTTCCGCGTCTGTCAGGAGGGGCTGAACAACATCGTCAAACACGCCAGTGCCAGCGCGGTCACGATCCAGGGCTGGCAGCAGGACGAGCGCCTGATGCTGGTGATTGAAGACGACGGCTGCGGCCTGCCGCCGGGATCCGGCCAACAGGGCTTTGGCCTGGCGGGCATGCGCGAGCGCGTGAAGGCGCTCGGCGGCACGCTGACAATCTCCTGCACCCACGGGACGCGCGTCAGCGTCAGTTTGCCGTTAAGGACGCACCATGTTTAAAACCCCGGCCAGCGCCGCCCCGCTAGGCAACAAAGCGGAAATCGACGCCCGCTACCGCTACTGGCGACGTCATATCCTGGTCACTATCTGGCTCGGCTACGCGCTGTTCTACTTCACCCGCAAAAGCTTCAACGCCGCCGCGCCGGAGATCCTCGCCAGCGGCGTGATGGCGCGCACCGACATCGGCCTGCTGGCGACGCTGTTTTACATCACCTACGGTCTGTCGAAGTTCTTCTCCGGCATCGTCAGCGACCGCTCCAATGCGCGCTATTTCATGGGCGTTGGGCTGATCGCCACCGGCGTGGTGAACATCCTGTTTGGCTTCTCCACCTCGCTCTGGGCCTTCGCCCTGCTGTGGGCGCTGAACGCCTTCTTCCAGGGCTGGGGCGCGCCGGTCTGCGCCCGCCTGCTCACCGCCTGGTACTCACGCAACGAGCGCGGCGGCTGGTGGGCGATATGGAATACCGCGCATAACGTCGGCGGGGCGCTGATCCCGATGGTGGTGGGGGCTGCCGCGCTGCACTACGGCTGGCGTGCGGGGATGATGATTGCCGGTGGCCTCGCGATTGTCGCCGGGCTGTTCCTCTGCTGGCGCCTGCGCGACAGGCCGCAAACCGTCGGCCTTCCACCGGTGGGCGACTGGCGGCACGACGAGATGGAGATCGCCCAGCAGCAGGAGGGGGCCGGGCTGTCCCGCCAGCAGATCCTCACCAAATACGTACTGAAAAACCCCTACATCTGGCTGCTGTCGCTCTGCTACGTGCTGGTCTACGTGGTGCGCGCGGCCATCAACGACTGGGGCAACCTGTACATGTCCGAGACGCTCGGTGTGGATCTGGTGACCGCCAACTCGGCGGTGACCATGTTTGAACTGGGCGGGTTTATCGGCGCGCTGGTGGCGGGCTGGGGCTCGGACAAGCTCTTCAACGGCAACCGCGGGCCGATGAACCTGATTTTCGCCGCCGGAATTTTGCTCTCCGTCGGCTCGCTGTGGCTGATGCCGTTCGCCAGCTACGTGATGCAGGCGGCGTGCTTCTTCACCATCGGTTTTTTCGTCTTTGGCCCGCAGATGCTGATCGGCATGGCGGCGGCAGAGTGCTCCCACAAAGAGGCGGCAGGCGCGGCGACGGGCTTTGTCGGGCTGTTTGCCTACCTCGGCGCATCGCTCTCCGGCTGGCCGCTGGCGCGGGTGATCGACATCTGGCACTGGAGCGGGTTCTTCGCGGTGATCGCTATCGCGGCGGGCATCTCCGCCCTGCTGTTGCTGCCGTTTTTGCACGCGCAGGCACCACGCGAAGCGTGACGCGCCTCACCTTTTGCTGCCGAGTCGCGCAAAACTAAGAAATTTTCCCGGTTTCACCTGGACGCTGTCTCAGGCATCTCTCCTGGCTGGTTTTTACAATGCTGCAAAAATCAGCTCAGGAGTAACTCAGTCATGCTGGCCTTCTTAAATCAGGTGCGCAAGCCGACCCTGGATCTGCCGCTCGACGTGCGGCGCAAAATGTGGTTCAAACCGTTCATGCAGTCCTATCTGGTGGTCTTCATCGGCTACCTGACTATGTACCTGATCCGCAAAAACTTTAACATCGCGCAGAACGACATGATCTCCACCTACGGGCTGAGCATGACGCAGTTGGGTATGATTGGCCTGGGCTTCTCCATCACCTATGGCGTGGGGAAAACCGTTGTTTCCTACTATGCGGACGGCAAAAACACCAAGCAGTTCCTGCCGTTTATGCTGATCCTCTCTGCCATCTGTATGCTCGGCTTCAGCGCCAGCATGGGCGCGGGCTCCGTCAGCCTGTTCCTGATGATCGCCTTTTACGCCCTGAGCGGTTTCTTCCAGAGCACCGGCGGGTCGTGCAGCTACTCCACCATCACCAAATGGACGCCGCGCCGCAAGCGGGGGTCGTACCTCGGCATGTGGAACATCTCCCACAACCTCGGCGGAGCGGGTGCGGCAGGCGTGGCGCTGTTCGGCGCGAACTACCTGTTCGACGGTCACGTCATCGGCATGTTTATCTTCCCGTCGATTATTGCCCTGATTGTTGGCTTTATCGGCCTGCGCTACGGCAGCGATTCCCCGGAATCGTACGGCCTCGGCAAAGCCGAAGAGCTGTTCGGGGAAGAGATCAGCGAAGAGGACAAAGAGACCGAAGAAAACGAGATGTCCAAATGGCAGATCTTTGTTGAGTACGTGCTGAAAAACAAAGTGATTTGGCTGCTCTGTTTCTCGAACATCTTCCTGTACGTGGTGCGCATTGGTATCGACCAGTGGTCCACCGTGTATGCCTTCCAGGAGCTGAAGCTTTCTAAAGAAGTGGCGATTCAGGGCTTCACCCTGTTTGAAGTGGGCGCGCTGGTCGGCACGCTGCTGTGGGGATGGCTCTCCGACCTCGCCAATGGCCGCCGCGCGCTGGTGGCCTGCGTCGCGCTGGCGCTGATTATCGCCACCCTTGGCGTCTACCAGCACGCCAGCAACCAGTACATTTACCTGGCGTCCCTGTTCGCGCTCGGCTTCCTGGTGTTTGGTCCGCAATTACTGATCGGTGTGGCGGCAGTGGGCTTCGTCCCGAAAAAAGCGATCGGCGCCGCCGATGGGATTAAGGGTACCTTCGCCTACCTGATCGGCGACAGCTTCGCCAAGCTGGGTCTGGGGATGATCGCCGACGGCACGCCGATTTTCGGCCTTACCGGCTGGGCGGGCACCTTCGCCGCGCTGGATGCCGCCGCGATTGGCTGTATCGTCCTGATGGCGATGGTTGCGGTGCTGGAAGAGCGTAAGATCCGCCGTGAGAATCGTGCGCAGAAATTAAAAGTAGCCTGAGTGTGCAGGTAACTTCTTTGCCCGGTGTGTGATGCCGGGCTTTTTTATTTTGCACGGCCTACCTTTACTCCGCTTTACACATTCGCTCCTCTCTATGCTCTACAGTGTTTTTGCTGCCGCCTTTCGTGCAGCCTTAGCCCTTTTGCTAACGGAGAGCTTGCATGTTAACCCGACGATTATCCTGCCTGGCGCTGCTGATGGCGCTGGCGTCCCCCGCAATGGCCGCGGATGCCCCCACCTACGGCGAGAAGCTGGAAGGTTTTGACTACGGCTGGCCGGTAAAACACTTTACCTTTACCTCGCAGAACCAGCCTCTGGATATGGCTTACCTGGACGTGAAACCGGAAAAACCCAACGGCCGCACCGTGGTGCTGATGCACGGCAAAAACTTCTGTGCTGGCACCTGGGACGGCACTATCCGCGCGCTGTCGGCCGGTGGGTATCGCGTGATCGCCCCTGACCAGATTGGTTTTTGTAAATCCACCAAGCCGGAGCATTACCAGTACACCTTCCAGCAGCTGGCGGATAACACCCACGCGCTGCTGAAAACGCTGGGCGTCGAGCGCGTGACGGTTATAGGACATTCGACCGGCGGCATGCTGGCAACCCGCTATGCGTTGATGTGGCCGCAGCAGGTGGAGCAGCTGGTGATGGTGAACCCGATTGGTCTGGAAGACTGGAAAGCGCGCGGCGTGCCGCATATTACGGTCGACCAGTGGTACCAGCGCGAGCTGAAAGTCAGCGCCGACGGTATTCGTCAGTACGAGAAAAACACCTACTACGCCGGGGACTGGAAGCCGGAGTACGAGCGCTGGGTCACCATGCTCGCCGGGCTGAACAACGGGCCGGGTAAAGCGCGCGTGGCGTGGAACTCGGCGCTGCTCTACGACATGATTTATACCCAGCCGGTTGTCTATGAATTTAGCGAGCTGAAGATGCCGGTATTATTGATGATCGGCACGAAGGACAACACTGCCATCGGGAAAGATCTCGCCCCACCGGAGATCCGCAAGACGCTCGGCAATTACGCGGTGCTGGGCAAAGAGACGGCGGAGCGCATTCCGCACGCGACGCTGGTCGAGTTTAACGACATGGGCCACGCGCCGCAGATGCAGGATCCTGAACGTTTCCACGACGCGCTGCTGAAAGGGCTTCAGGCGCGCTGACGGGTCTCCAGCAACAGCCCGCGCAGCCACGCCTGCGCGGGATTGCTTTCATCGCAATTATCCAGCTTTTTTCGGTTCACTATTCTGGCCGTTCCCGCTGTTGACGCGCTGCGTTTCCCGCTATGATGGGCGGCTAGTCTAAGGAGAACGCATGGTCTGGATAATGCTGGCAACGCTTGCCGTGGTATTTGTGGTTGGATTTCGTGTCCTGACCTCAGACTCCCGCCGCGCCATCAAACGTTTAAGCGAGCGGCTGGGCATCACCCCGATGCCAGTCGAGTCGATGATCGATCAGTTCGGTAAAACGCCGGGCAATGAGTTTATCCGCTACCTTGAGCGCCCCGACGAGGCACATCTGCAAAATGCGGCGCAGGTGCTGCTCATCTGGCAGGTCTGCATTGTCGACGGCAGTGAAGAGAATCTGCATACCTGGCACCGTATGCTGCGTAAAGCCCGCCTTGCCGCCCCCATTACCGATGCGCAAATTCGACTGGCACTTGGCTTTATGCGCGAAATGGAGCCCGATCCGCAGGAGCTGAACGCCTTCCAGCTGCGCTATAACCAGCTATTTCTGCCGGAAGAAGGTGTGTTTTATCTGCACTGATCCCCTCTAAAACCACAAAAGTTGTCAAATCGTTAAATCCGTCACACTTTTGATGATAAACTGCGCGACTTTTCCGCACGTTTTTATCTCAGGTGATGCCATGACAGAACATATCCAGCCCACGACTCCGCCGCAGGCCAAAGAGGTGTCTCGCCCCAACTGGTCGGCGGTTTTCTCCGTGGCATTTTGCGTCGCCTGCCTGATCACCGTTGAGTTTCTGCCGGTCAGCCTGCTGACGCCGATGGCGCAGGATCTGGGCATTTCCGAAGGCGTGGCGGGGCAGTCCGTTACCGTCACCGCCTTTGTGGCGATGTTCGCCAGCCTGTTTATCACCCAGGCGATTGGCACCATTGACCGTCGTAAAGTGGTCATCCTGTTCAGCGTGCTGCTGACGCTCTCCTGCCTGCTGGTCTCTTTCGCTGAAAGCTTCACCCTGCTGCTGCTGGGTCGCGCCTGCCTGGGGCTGGGGTTAGGCGGCTTCTGGGCGATGTCGGCCTCGCTGACCATGCGCCTGGTGCCCGCGCGCACCGTGCCAAAAGCGCTGTCCGTTATCTTCGGCGCGGTCTCTATTGCGCTGGTGATTGCCGCGCCGCTGGGCAGCTTCCTTGGTGGGATTATCGGCTGGCGTAACGTCTTTAACGCGGCGGCAGTGATGGGCGTGCTGTGCATTATCTGGGTGTGGAAAGCGCTACCGTCTCTGCCGGGTGAAGCGGCGCACCACAAACAGAACATGTTCGCGCTGCTCAAGCGTCCGGGCGTGCTGGCGGGGATGACCGCCATCTTCATGGCCTTTGCCGGGCAGTTTGCCTTCTTTACCTATATTCGCCCGGTGTATATGACCATGGCGGGCTTTGACGTGGATGGCCTGACGCTGGTGCTGCTGAGCTTCGGTATCGCCAGCTTCGTCGGCACCTCACTGTCGTCTCAGTTCCTGAAGCGCTCCCTGAAGGTGGCGCTGGCGGGTGCGCCGCTGGTGCTGGCGATCAGTGCCGCGGTGCTGGTGCTGTGGGGCAGCGACAAGTGGGTCGCATCGGCGATTGCGATTGTCTGGGGCTTTGCCTTTGCACTGGTGCCGGTGGGCTGGTCGACGTGGATCACCCGCTCGCTTGCCGATCAGGCGGAAAAAGCCGGGTCGATTCAGGTGGCGGTGATCCAGCTGGCGAACACCTGCGGCGCGGCGGTGGGCGGCGTAGCGCTCGACCATCTTGGGCTGACGTCACCGCTGGTGATCTCCGGTACGCTGATGCTGCTGACCGCGCTGCTGGTGGCGGGGAAGGTGAAGGCGAAGTAAGTCAATTTTCCTCCTCACCCTAACCCTCTCCCCATAGGGGAGAGGGGACTGCTCGGTGCTGTCTTTTCACTCTCGCCCCTTTGGGGAGAGGGCCGGGGAGAGGGGACTGCTCGGTGCTGTCTTTTCACCCTCGCCCCTTTGGGGAGAGGGCCGGGGTGAGGGGACATTCGCTTAAGCCGATGCCTTAACCCTTCTGCGTGAATCCATCGAAATCAGCACCACCGACGACACAATCAGCAGCGTTCCCAGCCAGTCCGGCAGGGTGAATGCCACCCCCAGCAAAACCACCGACAGCAGCGCGCTGCTCAGGGGTTCGGCGCAGCTCAAAATGCTTGCCTTCGGCCCGCCGATCATCTGCGCGCCCTTCAGATACAGGCTGAACGTCAGCGCGGTGCCAATCACCACCAGGTAGAAAAACGCCAGCAGCAGGCCGCCGTCAATGGCGAAGGTGGTGCCGCGTCCGGCGTAGAACGGCGTCAGCATTAGTCCCGCAATCAACATACTCCAGCCGACAATCGGCAGCGTGCCGTAGCGGGCGATAAGCGTTGATGGATAGGTGGTGTAAAACGCCGCAGCAAACGCCGAGGCGATACCGAAGAACAGTGCGGCAGGCGAGATGGAGAGCGACGTCGGGTCGCCGTGGGTCACCAGCAGGAAGGTACCCACAAGCGATGTCAAAATCGCGGATAAGACAAATATGCCGGGACGCGTTTTCCGCGCCAGGGCGAACCACGCCACGATGATGGTTGGCGACAGGAACTGAAGCACGGTGGCCGTAGCGGCGTTGGATTTTTCAATCGTCAGCAGGAAGGTGAGCTGCACGGTGAGCGCGCCAACCAGCGAGAAAAACAGCAGGCTGAGGGCGTCCTTGCGGTTTTTGATGACCGAGAAAATCTTGTCGCCGTGAACGAAGGAGAGCGTCAGCAGGATCACGCCGGTAAACAGCAGACGAACCATGGTCAGGTAAGGCGAAGAAATGTGGCTTTTCTCCATGATGTACTGCGCGCAAACCCCGGAACTGCCCCATAAAACGGCGGCGATCAGGACGTTGAGCATCCCTTTGCGTGTGGAACCCATGTTCTCCCCTGTTATGTTGTCGTTAATTGGCCAACAGCATAGCATGGTTGTGTGCGGCCTGATGCCCTCACCCCGGCCCTCTCCCACGGGGAGAGGGGGAAAACCGTAGGCCGGGTAAGCGTAGCGCCACCCGGCATGTTGTTGACCTTAGAACCACGCCTCCCACATCGCGCCGACGTTGAAGTCGTCCAGCGTCTCATCTTTGGTGTTGTTCACGCGCGCGGTGCGTTCGTTGTCCACTTTGCCGCCGGTCACGTAGAAGCGCAGCATCGGACGGAACTCCGGCCCCATGGCGATAGACATGTTCTGCGACAGGGTCAGCTTCCAGCCCTTGTTGTCGCCGCCGTTGTCGTAATCTACGTGCTGCCAGCCCGCTTCCAGCCAGGTGGAGTGAACGTCGTTCCACCAGTGCATCGGGCGCACGATGGCGTTGTAGTTCTTACGGTTGTCGGTGTCATCACGGCTGTTGTCATAGTCGTGGAAGGCGAGGATGTACTCCACCTGCGTGGCCTGGGTGAATTTATACAGCCCTTCGAAGCTGGCGTAGACCGTGGTCAGATCTTCGGTTTTGTTGAACACGCTGTTGTCCGAATTATCGGAGTAGCGGGCGATCACCTTGTTCACACCGCTGTCGTTGGTGTGGCTCAGCACCACGCCGCCCTGCCAGGCGTTCAGACGCTCGTCGCTCTCAACGGCTTTGGAGTCAAAACCGTAGTTGGCGTACAGCTCCAGGTCGATCGGGCCGAGCTTCATGCCGTGGATTTTTGAGGTGGCAGCGTAGTTGCCCTTGTCACCCGTGCCGGAGCCGCCGGTACAGGTGATGCGCGACGGGTTGGCTTCATCTTCCATCACTTCCGGGCTACATGATTCCACCGCCGCCACGGCAGCCACGTCGAACTGCACACCGCCGATGTCGAAGTTCTTCACCCCGGCGCCCTGGCCATCGTGGTTCATCCAGAAGTAATCGTTGATGCCCTGCTGCGGACGCTGGTGGAAGTCACGACCGGCCCAGAAGTAGGCGTTCGGGTTGGAGGCCATAATGTTGGTCACCCCGGCGTAAGCTTTTTTGAGGTTAACTTCGTCGCCCCAGTGGTCGATCATCACGTTGATGTCCCAGATGGCGCCGTTATCACCCTTGAAGGCCTTGGAGAGCTGGAATTCCCCGCCGTTGCCTTCGTTACCCAGACGACCAATCGCGGACGCGCCGTTGTAGGAGCCGTCCACCGCCACATACTTCTGGTCAGCGGCCTGGAAGTGCGCGCCGTAGCGGGCGTAGCCGGTAAATTTGATGCCAAACGGAATCGCCATGTCCGGGGATTGCGCTGCGCTCTGCGGCTCGGTGATGACGTCCGCTTTTTTCGCGACCGCCGCATCCATTTTCGCCTGACGCTCGGCCAGGGCTTTATCCACCGCTTTCGCCACAATGGCGTCAATTTGCTCCTGCGTAAATTCTTGCGCGAGCACGGAAATTGGACAAAGCGCGGCGATAACCGCCATGGTTAATGGAAGTTTTTTAATCGTATTCATGGTTATCTCAATATAGTTTAATTTTATTCAGACAATAACCATCCCGCTCCGATCTGACAGAATATGTCGCTATCATCAGAACAAGTGGATTTCTAGTTTTAGGTACAGAGGTATTACATTAAATTATTTCGCCATAGACTATCTCTGATATAAATGAATAATCTCTTCAGATAATTCACGCGCTAATAGCGAATTCATTAAATGATCCTGCGCGTGCACCATAATTAAGGTCATCGGCTGGCGGGCTTCGCCCGCGTCCTGCTCGATCAGTTTGGTCTGCATCTTGTGTGCCTGGCGCGCGTAGCCATCGGCTTCACGCAGCAGGCTTTTGGCTTCGTCAAGGTTGCCCTGGCGCGCCGCATGCAGCGCTTCGAAGCACAGGCTGCGGGACTGACCGGCGTTGACGATAATTTCCATTACGGCTTCTTCTAATGCGATCATCATTTTTACTCTTTATCAAAGCAATTATTTAAGGCGGTAGCGGCAAACCACTCTCCGCTTTTTTTAATGGTGCGCTGCTGCGTCTCCAAATCGAGCTGAATAAAACCGTAGCGGTTTTTGTAGGCATTGCACCACGACCAGTTATCAATAAACGTCCACATATGGTAGCCCAGACAATTGCAGCCTTCGCTAATACCTTTATGCAGCCACGCTAAATGCTCAGAAATAAATTCGATGCGGTACCGATCGTTTATCTGGCCGTTTTCAATAAAGCGCTGCTCGTTTTCGACACCCATCCCGTTTTCAGAAATAAAACAGCGGGGGTTACCGTAATTGTCGCGCAGGTTAACCAGAATATCGTAAATACCCGGCTCGTAGATTTCCCAGCCGCGGTACGGGTTCATCTTACGGCCCGGCATCTCGTAGCTATCAAAGAACCACTCCGGCATAAACGGCGCCTGCGGGTTCACCGCGCTGTCGCGACACTTCACGCGGCGCGGTTGATAGTAGTTAACGCCGAGCAGGTCGATTTTCCCTTCCGCAATCAGGAAACCGTCTTCCGGCTTGCAGGCGGGTAGCTGATCGTAAGATTTCAGCAATGCCACCAGGTCGGCCGGATACTCCCCGCGCAGCACCGGGTCGAGGAAGCTGCGGTTAAATATCAGATCCGCGATATGCGCCGCCTTCACGTCCGCCGGGTTCTGCGAACGCGGGTATGACGGCGTCAGGTTCAGCACGATGCCGATCTCCCCCGCGTAATGCCCGGCGCGGTAAGCCTGAACGGCCTTCGCATGGGCCAGCACCGTGTGATATGCCACGGTCGCCGCCCGACGAAAATCCACCACGTTCGGGTAATGGAAATCGTACAGATAACCGCCTTCCACCGGCACGATCGGCTCGTTGAAGGTAAACCAGTGCAGCACGCGGTCGCCAAACAGCTCGAAGCAGATCTGCGCATAGCGGGCGTAGGCGTCCACTACGTCACGGTTTTCCAAGCCGCCGATCTCCTGCATCGCCATCGGCATGTCGAAATGGAACAGGGTGATAAACGGCGTGATGCCCTGTTCATTCAGCTCATCAATGACCTGATTATAAAAATCGACCGCGTCCGGGTTCACTTCACCGATACCGTCGGGGATCAGGCGCGCCCAGCTAATCGAGGTGCGAAAGCTGTTGTGGTTCAGCTGCTTCAACAGCTGAATGTCCGTTTTCCAGTGCTGATAAAACGTGGAGGTATGCTGCGGTCCCACGCCGTTGTGAAAACGGTTCGGCTCGCGGGAAAACCAGTAGTCCCACGTGGTTTCACCCTCTCGTGTCCCTTCCGTCTGGAGAGCGGAGCTTGCGCTGCCCCACCAGAAGTTATCGGGAAATGCGTATTTCATGACCCTTCCTCTTTGACTTAATTGCTAACTGTTTCAGCGGTGCCGACGGTTGCCTAGGCTTTCTGCTCTTCATTTTTGATGAGCGTACGCTCATAGGCGCGCAGGAACGGCAGGTACATCAGCGCCGACATCACCATGCAGACCAGGCACATCACCACCGGGCTCAGCGCCCAGTTCGCCGCCCACGAGGCGCCAATCGGCGCGGGCGTGGTCCACGGGGTTAACGAAACCACCTGGGCCAGCCAGCCGAGTTTGGTTGCGCCGTACGCCAGGCAGGCATTGACCAGCGGAACAAACACGAACGGGATAAACAGCATCGGGTTCATGATGATCGGCGCGCCGAACAGAATCGGTTCGTTGATGTTAAAGAAGCTTGGCACAACGCCCATTTTGCCGATGGTGCGCAGGTGAGTGGCGCGGCTGCGCAGCAGCAGGAACGCCAGCGGCAGGGTCGAGCCTACGCCGCCAATCAGCAGGTAGTGATCCCAGAAACCTTGCAGATAAACGTGCGGCAGCGCCGCGCCCGCCGCCAGCGCCGCCTGGTTTGCAGAGAGGTTCGCCATCCAGAACGGGTTCATGATGCCGGTGACAATCAGCGACCCGTGGATACCGGCAAACCAGAAGATCTGGCACAGCAGAACGGAGAGCAGAATCGCGGGCAGCGAGTCAGACGCGGACACCAGCGGCTCCAGCAGGTGCATAATCGCCTGCGGGATGATCATCCCGGTCTGCGCTTCAATGAACAGGTTCAGCGGATGTAGGGTACCAATCACCACCATCACCGGGATCAGGATCTCAAACGAACGCGCCACGCCGGTCGGCACCTCTTTCGGCAGGCGGATGGTGACGTTGTTCTGCTTTAGCCACGCGTATACACGGGTGGAGTAGATCGCGGTGATAAGCGCAGTGAAGATGCCCTGACCCGACAGATACTGCGTCGAAATTTTGCCGTCGGCATACGGCGCGGCGACCAGCAGGAAGGCCATAAAGGCCAGCAGACCGGACATCACCGGATCGAGGTTAAACTGACGTCCCAGGCTCGCCCCAATCCCCACCGAGATGAAGAAGGTCATCACGCCCATGCTGAGGTTAAAGGGCAGCATCAGCTGTTCGCGGTAGGTCTCGGAGAAATCCAGCCAGCCGCGGGCGAAGCTGTTGGTGGTATCCGCCGAAAACGGCGGGAAGATAAACACCAGCATAAACGAGCCGATGATCATAAACGGCAGCGCGGCGGTAAAGCCGTCGCGGATTGCAATCACATACTTTTGCTGACCGAGCTTCGCGGCCAGCGGCGTAATTGACTGTTCAATCACCGCGACCATGGATTGATATAACGAACTCATGTGAACACCTTTTAGTGTGCCGCTTCGATGAGCGACAGAGCATAGTCCAGTACTTTATCGCCACGCTGCATGCCGTAATCCATCATGTCGATGGGCTGCACCGGTATGCCTTGCGTCGCTGCCTTGTCTGAGAGTGTCTTTAACATGTATTTCACTTGCGGTCCGAGAAGCACCACCTGATAGTGCGGAAACTGCGTATCAAATTCGGATACGCCATACGCATCTATCTTCACGGGCAAGCCCCGTTCTTTTGCAACATCGATCATTTTGCTGACCAGCAGGCTGGTGGACATCCCGGCAGAGCAGCACAGCATAATCTTGAACATCGACGACCATCCTCAAAATGTAAAAAGTTATTGCGATGATGATTGGACATGATACGGAAACCGGTTTCCATTCATAAAAGACAGAAGTGTGACAACCATCAATATCCACTACTTATGACGCTAATTAACCGGATGTGGGTCACATAATTTGGCTGTTTTGACATCAAATTGAGTGGAAACGGAAAATCGGTTTCCATGGAAAACGGAAACGGATATACTCCGTTCTGGCTATAATGTGAGCCGTAGCGGTGATGGAAATTACAGACGCCAGTTGCGTCTGACAGGGGAGAGAGATGTCTACAATCAACGATGTATCGCGTCTGGCCGGGGTGTCCAAAGCCACGGTATCACGGGTGTTGAGCGGGTCGCGTGGCGTTAAAGAAGCCAGCCGACAGGCTGTTCTGAGAGCGGTGGATGAGCTGAACTATCGTCCGAACGTGATCGCCCAGTCGCTGCTCAGCCAGTCGACGGGCTGCATTGGGGTGATTTGCGCGCAGGAGAACATTAACCAGACCACCGGTTACCTGTACGCGCTGGAAAAACACCTCAGCCAGCATCAAAAACATCTGCTGCTGCGTTTCGCACACACGAAAACAGAAGTGATGAACGCCCTTGAAGAACTCTCCTGCGGCTTATGTGATGACATTCTGGTGATTGGCGCGCGTTTCCCGCTAGACGTGGACATGGACAACGTCATTCTGGTCGACTGTATGGAAGCCGATAACGCCAACAGCATTCAGTTCGATCACGCGTTCGCGGCTGAAACGGCCTGCAACTATCTCACCAGCCAGGGGCGTCGCCAGATAGCACTGATCCACCCGCACGGCAGCGGCTTTGCCGATCAGGTGCTGCTGGGTTACAAACATGCGCTGGAGAAAAACTTCCTGCCCTTTAATCGCAACCTCGTGTTTATGGACGCGACTTCATCGTCCGTTGCGCTTCAGGAATTACTCAACAACGCGTCCACGCTGAACTTCAACGCGCTGCTGGTGGCAGACGAGCAGGAAGCCCAGCGGGTGATCCCGCAGTTACAGGCGTTTAATAAATCGGTACCGGAAGACATCATGGTCTTCAGCCTCGGCGGTTCGCTGCAACTCCCGGGTATTCCGGTGATCCCGGCGATTGAATATTCCATGGACGCCATGGCGGCGCGGATTGTGAGCTGGCTGACGGCGAAAACGCAGATGCTGGGGTCGTACGTGCTGCGCGGGGATTTGATTATTCCGGATGTGCGGAAGCGTTAAACATGTGATGTAGGCCGGGTAAGGCGCAGCCGCCACCCGGCGCTCAACCCTCAGTAATCTTCCATACAATCCACCTCACTTACTGCATCCCAGTAGGCGTCCAGGTTGTCACGCTTCACGGCGGTGATGGCATTTTTGATCAGCAGCTGATTGGCCTCAGACGACAAAATCATCGCCTGCCAGGCCTTATCGCTCTGCTTTTTCTGCGGGGTACAGGTTTTCTTCACATCTTTCAGGACCTGCTGTTTTATCTGGGCCTCTTTCTCCGGAGCGCTCTTCTCCAGCGCGTGAACAAACGCAGCGAAAATCAGGCAAACGAGCAGGCAAACCAGGTGTGCAGATTTCATTGAGACCTCCGGTAAAGTCACAGGCTTTCCCTGAAATGTATCGTTACATTCAGGCAGGCGATTCCAGCCGAAAGTATGAATTTACTTTTCACCTGGTATGAGAATCGCCCTCTCAGGCCGTTACTGAACCCCTCCACCCAGCGATTGCCACAGCGTGATGCGGTTTTCCAGGTCGGTTTGCTGCAAGGCAATCAGTGATTCCTGTGCTGACCACAGCGATCGCTGCGCGGTGAGCACCGTCAGATAATCGCCCGCGCCAGCCTTGTAACTGCGCGTCGCCACATCCAGCGTTTTTTGCTCCGCCGCCACGTATTCACGCTGGGCATCAAGCTGTTCGCTCAACGTTTCGCGCCGCGCCAGCGCGTCGGCCACGTCCTTAAACGCGCTCTGGATGGTCTTCTCATAGGTGGCGATTAGCCCCTTCTTCTCCGCTTCCGCATAGCGCAGCTGCGCCATATTGTTGCCCCCGCTAAACAGCGGCAGGGTGATGGACGGCGCGAACGACCAGACCTTCATGCCGTGGCTGAACAGGGATGACAGCGAATCGCTGCCGACGCCCGCGCTGGCGGTCAGTGAAATGGTCGGGAAGAAGTTGGCGCGTGCCGCGCCGATGTTGGCGTTAGCGCTCAGCAGGTTATGCTCCGCCTCCTGAATGTCCGGGCGACGCAGCAGCGCGCTGGAGCTGACGCCCGCCGGGATCAGCGTGATGGCGTTATCGCTCAGGCTCTCCAGCGTGCCGGGCAGCAGGTTCTCGGGCACCGTATCGCCCGCCAGCAGGTTAAGGGCGTTTTTGTCCTGCATCACCAGCGTCTGGTAGCTCGCCACGCTGGCGCGCGCCTGCTGGTAAACCGCCATCGCTTCACTGACGTCCGT
Organism: Enterobacter cloacae complex sp. SYL001; assembly: GCF_049237025.1. Taxonomy (NCBI): domain Bacteria; kingdom Pseudomonadati; phylum Pseudomonadota; class Gammaproteobacteria; order Enterobacterales; family Enterobacteriaceae; genus Enterobacter; species Enterobacter cloacae complex sp. SYL001. Next base: position 93,988 of record NZ_JBMKJI010000011.1, read on the forward strand.
GGCCGCTGCCACACCTACTTCCTGCTGACGTTTAACGATTTTGAGCGAGTTCGCGGCGCTCTCCAGGGTGGATTTCGCCAGCGCCAGATTGCTGTTATCCGCCGCCAGCGTCACCCAGGCCGTGGTCAGCTCGCTGACCATCGTCAGGCGCGTGTTCTGCGCGGTGAACTCGCTGGCAAGCCAGGTTTCACGCGCGGCGCGCGACAGGCTCTGGTTGCGGCCAAACAGATCCAGTTCGAAGCTGGAGACCGTGCCGTTGGCTTCGTCGCTCGTCGCGACGCCGCTCGCCAGCGTGCGGCTGCGGGTGTGGCTCAGTTCCGCGTCCACCGTCGGGAACAGGGACGAGCGCGTTTCGCCATACTGGGCACGGGCGGCGTCGATATCCGCAATCGCTTTTTGCACGTCGCGGTTGCTGTTGAGCGCCATCGTCACCACGCTTTTCAGCCGCGCATCATTCATCACCTGCTGCCACTGGCTCACCACGGCGCTGGCTTCGCCGTGCGCGCCGGGCAGTGTGGCCGGAACGGGTGCGTCCGGGCGCTGATACGTGGGATCTAATGACACACAGCCTGCGCTCAGCAGTGCTAACGCTAAAACAGTTACACGAAACATTATGACCTCCGGTTTGCGTGCTTACCGGAGAACAGACGTTTCACCAGTACAAAGAATAAAGGAACAAAGAAGATGGCCAGCAGCGTCGCGGCCAGCGTCCCACCGATAATGCCGGTACCGATCGCCACGCGGCTGTTGGCACCTGCCCCGGTTGCCACGGCCAGCGGCGTAACCCCTGCGATAAACGCCAGTGAGGTCATGATGATCGGACGCAGACGCGTCTGGGCGGCCCGCAGGGCGGCGCGCGTCAGTGAGTAGCCTTCGGCCACTTTGGCTTCGGCAAACTCGACAATCAGAATGGCGTTCTTCGACGACAGACCGATGGTGGTCAGCAGCGCCACCTGGAAATAGACATCGTTGCTCAGGCCGCGCAGGGAGGCGGCAATGGCCGCGCCCAGCACCCCAAGCGGGATCACGAGGATCACCGAAATGGGCACCGACCAGCTCTCATACAGTGCCGCCAGGCACAGGAACACCACGAGGATGGAGAGGGCATAAAGGCTCATCGCCTGACCGCTCGCCAGTTTTTCCTGCAACGACAAACCGCTCCACGCCCAGGTGCTGCCGGACGGCAGGTTATTCGCCAACTGCTCCATTTTGCTCATCGCCGTACCGGAGCTGGCGCCGCTGGCGTTCTCGCCCTGAATTTCATACGCCGCCGAGCCGTTGTAGCGCACCAGGCTTTCCGGGCCATACTCCCAGCGGGTAGTGGCGAAGGCGGAGAATGGGGTCATAGTGCTGTCGCTGCCGCGCACATACCATTTGTTGAGATCCGACGGCACCGCACGATAGTCGCTGTCGCCCTGGATGTAGACCTTTTTCACGCGGCCACGGTCAATGAAGTCGTTCACGTAGGTGCCGCCCCAGGCGCTGGACAGGGTGTCGGTGACGTCGCTCAGGGAGAGCCCCAGCGACACGGCTTTGTTGTTATCGATATCCACCTGAAGCTGCGGCATCTGCGGCAGATCGTTGGCGCGCACGGCGTGCAGCGAGCTGTCCTGATTCGCTTCGCCAATCAGCTGGTTACGCAGTTTCAGCAGCGCGTCGCGGTCGGTGCCTCCGCTCGCCATCAGCTCAAAGGTAAAGCCGTTGCTCTGGCCCAGACCGTCCACTGCCGGCGGTGTCATCGCAAAGATGGTGGCATCGCGGATGGCGCTCAGCTCCTGCGTGGCGCGCAGGGCAATGGCCTGCGCGGTGTTTTCCTCGCCTTTACGCTCTGACCAGTTTTTCAGGGAGACGAACGCCATCCCGGCGTTCTGGCCGCTGCCGCTGAAGCTGAAGCCTTCAACGGTAAAGATCACGTCGGTATTAGCTTTCTCTTTGGTGAGGAACCACTCGCGTACCTGGCGGCTTACCTCTGCGGTACGCACCGCGGTTGCGCCGGCAGGGAGGGTGTACTGCACCATGATTTCTCCCTGGTCTTCGGTTGGCAGGAAGCTGCCCGGCAGTTTCAGCATGGCGAACCCCATCGCGCCGCAGAGCAGGGCGAAGATCACCAGCATGCCGCCGGAACGGCGCAGGGCGCGCAGAACCTTATTCTGATAGCCGTGCTCGGTCTTACTGTAGAAGCGGTTAAACGCGCCGAAGAAGCCCTTTTTGTGCGGAGCGGTGTGATTCAGGATCGAGCCGCACAGCGCGGGCGTCAGGGTCAGCGCCACCACTACGGAGAGGAACATCGCCGAAATAATGGTGACCGAGAACTGACGGTAAATGACCCCGGTAGAGCCGCCGAAGAAGGCCATCGGCAGGAATACCGCAGAGAGCACCAGTGCAATGGCGATCAGCGCGCCGGAAATTTCGCCCATCGATTTTTCGGTCGCTTCCCGGGCGGGCAGCCCTTCGTCTCGCATAATACGCTCGACGTTTTCCACCACCACGATGGCGTCATCCACCAACAGTCCTATCGCCAGCACCATGGCAAACAGCGTCAGGGTGTTGATGGAGTAACCGAACAGCGCCAGTACGCCGAAGGTGCCCAGCAGCACCACCGGCACCGCCAGCGCCGGGATCAGCGTTGCGCGGATGTTTTGCAGAAACAGGTACATCACCACCACCACGAGGATAATGGCTTCGAACAGGGTCTGAATCACGTCCTCAACGGAGATCTTGATGAACTCGGTGCTGTCTTTCGGGTAGGCCACGTCGTAGCCTTCCGGCATCGACTTTTTGAACTCGGCGATCTTGTCTTTTACCGCCGTGGCGGTGTTAAGCGCGTTGGCGCCCGGCGAGAGCATCACCGCCATACCCGCCGCCGGGTGGCCGTTCAGCTTCGCGGTGGCGGTGTAATCTTCGCTGCCCATCTCCACGCGCGCGACGTCGCTGATGCGCACCACCGCACCGTTGGACTGGCTCTTGACGATGATTTTTTTGAACTCATCGACCGTTTGCAGACGCGACTGAGCGCGAACGGTGGCGGTCAGCTGTTGGGCGTTCGACGAGGGCAGCGCGCCGATTTTACCGGCGGAGACCTGCACGTTCTGCGCTTCAATCGCGCTCTGCACGTCGGAGGGCATCAGCGAGTACGACGCCAGCTTAGCCGGGTCGAGCCAGATGCGCATCGCGTATTCTGCACCGAACACCTGCAGGCTGCCGACGCCATCCACGCGCGCCAGCGGATCCTGCATATTACTCACCAGCCAGTCGGCGATATCCGAGCTGCTGGCGGTGTCGGTTTTATCATATACGCCCATGATCAGCAGGAAGTTGCTCTGGGATTTTTCGACGGTGATCCCGGACTGCTGCACCTCGGTCGGCAGGCGTGATTCCGCCTGCTGGACTTTGTTCTGCACCTGTACCTGAGCGGTGTCCGGATCGGTTCCCTGTTCAAACGTGACGTTAATGCTCACCGACCCGTCCGAGCTGCTGGTGGAGGTGAAGTAGAGCAGGTTATCCAGCCCGGTGAGCTGCTGCTCGATCACCTGCGTCACGCTGTTCTCCAGCGTTTGTGCGGAGGCGCCAGTGTAGGTGGCGGAGATTTTGATCGACGGCGGAGCCACGTCCGGGTACTGCGCAACGGGCAGCGTGCGGATCGCCAGCATTCCGGCGAGCATGATGAGAATGGCGATAACCCAGGCAAAGACCGGGCGACGCACGAAGAAACGGGAAAACATCAGGCGTTTCCTCCGTTGGTTTTCATCTCTTCAGCTTTCACTTCCTGCCCGGCGGTGACTTTATCGGTGCCTTCCACAATCAGCTTATCGCCAGCCTTCAAACCGCTCAGCACCAGCCATTTGTCGCCGTAGGTGTCACCCGTCTCCAGCTGACGCTGTTCGACCTTGTTGCTGGCGTTCACCACCAGCGCGGTGGCGGTGCCTTTGGCGTCGCGAGTGATGCCCTGCTGCGGGGCGAGGATCGCGTCATTCATGATGCCTTCATCCACTCTGGCGCGGACGAACATGCCCGGCAGAAGCTGATGCTGCGGGTTCGGGAAGACGGCGCGCAGGGTAACTGAGCCGGTAGACTCATCCACCGCCACTTCGGTCAGCGCCAGGCGGCCTTTTTCGCTGTAGCTGCTGCCGTCTTCGAGAATCAACGACACGTTCAGCGTATCGCTGTTGCTGGCGAGGGTTTGCTTGCGTAAACGCAGCAGATCGGCGCTGGAACGGGTTAAATCGACGTACATACTGTCCAGCCCGCGAATGGTGGCCAGCGCGGTATCCTGCTGGGCGGTCACCAGCGCGCCGGGGGTCACAGAGGAGATGCCGATACGTCCGGCAATCGGCGCGGTGACGGTGGTCCAGTTGAGGTTAATGCGGGCGCTTTCCAGCGCGGCTTTCTTTGACTCGACGCTGGCCTTGTCCTGCGCGCAGGTGGACTTCGCGTCTTCCGCATCCTGACGTGATACGCCGTCATCCTTAACCAGCTGCGCATAGCGCCGGGCTTTCTGGCAGTCGGCCTGCACCAGCGCCTGCGCCTGTTTCAGTGCGGCGGCAGCTTCATCATAAGCGGCGCGGTAGCTGGAAGGATCGATCTGATACAGCGCCTGCCCGGCCTTGACCGTATCGCCTTCGGTGAAGAGCCGTTTCTGAATAATGCCGCCCACCTGAGGGCGCACTTCGGCGCTCATCGCGGCGGCGGTGCGGCCGGTCAGCTCGCTGACCACGGACACCGGCTGGCTCATGAGTGTGACAATCCCCACTTCCGGAAGAGGACGCTGGGGAGCAGATGTTTGCGCATTATCGCACCCTGTCAGGAGGAGTAATGCTGCGATGGAGGTTGTTATGGTTTTCATAATCTTTTTCCAGGGTGAACGAAGCCTGCCCTGTTAATCGCTTAACAGGGAGGAGGGCTAATTAAAAGCACAGCGATCCCGCATCTCTGGCAGAGCCAGAAATGAAAAAAGGGAAATTACTTATTTCCGCTAATTATTCACATGCGATTACTTCGCAGAGAAAAGCATATTTAAAATATTCTGGTAAATGGGCTCTAATTGTTCTGACGGTACTTTTAAAGGCGTGAGTCGACGGTAAATCGTGCCTTCGATCATCACGGCGGTAATCTCCACGCAGCAGCGAATATGCTCATCGCTCAGGTGGGGGAACTGCTTTTTCAGGTGCTCACAGGCGTTAGCGAACATGCGGGCTTCGGCTTCGATCAGCATGTTTGCCACCAGCGGATTGCGCGTGGCCTCTGCGGACATTTCGAGCATTAGCGCGTCATCATCTTCGTTAAGCGTCTGGCGCCAGGCAAGCGCCTGCGGCATCCCTTCAACCAGGGTTTTGCCCTGCATCTCCTCAATACGTGAGTCGATAATGCGCCGGATCATCTCTTCAATGATCGCGTCTTTGTTACTGAAATAGCGATAGATTTGTCCGACGCTGAGCCTGGCTTCGCTGGCGATCTGCGACATGCTGGCAGCGTGAAATCCACTGGCGCGAAAGCAGCGGCGCGCGGCGGTGATGATTTCGTCCTGCCGTAGTTTTTGTCGTTCTTCCAGCTTTGTGCTCATCGTCGGCTACCGTAAAAAGTGAGAATGATCGTTCTCATTATACGTTTTCGGAGCCTATTGGAAAGGTTTTTTTTATTTACATATTGAATGAATATTTCCTTGTTTAAACAATGGAGGAAATAAGGAGTTTTTATGAAGGTTAAGCTGTGAGATATTCAGATTGCGCTGAAAATAAGGAGAGATTTATGCACCTGAGCATTACAGATAAAGTCACGGCTGAAGAAAAAGAAGAATTATTAACGGGGCTAAGAGCCTATAACGCGCAGTATTTAGATCTGGCGACGTTTAGTGGCGATATTGGCGTATATGTGCGGGACGACAACGGCGTCATGCTGGGCGGGTTAATCGGCGTATGTAAAGGCGACTGGCTGAATATCGACTTTCTGTGGGTCAGCGACAGGGTGCGGGGAACGGGCGTCGGCAGCCAGCTGATCAAAACGGCTGAAGAGGAGGCCCGTCGCAAAGGGTGCCGTCACGCGCTGGTGGATACGGTCAGCTTCCAGGCGCGTCCGTTCTATGAAAAACAGGGTTATCAGGTGCAGATGTCCTTACAGGATTACCCTTATCAGGGAATGCAGAGACACTATCTGACCAGGGATCTTTAACCGCCGATCCCGTTGCCGATCACGGCTAACACGTGGCGCACAACGATCTCCGGCGAGAGGGCATTAAGCCTCTCGTCATTGCGCATGCGAGAGAACGGCACCAGCACCAGGCTCAGCAGCGTCGTGAACAGCAGTTCGGGGGCCAGCGCCGGATTCAGCTTTCCTTCCTGCTGCCAGCCTTTGATGGTTGCCAGCGTGGTGTGATATTTCTCATCGCCAAAGCGCTCCTGCAAATGCGTACGCAGTACCGGCATCTCGCCGATCACCTCCTGCATCCACAGCGGGGCAAACCAGCGATACTTTTCCGCCAGTTCGGCCAGCACCCTGACCATTTCCGTCAGGGCATCCACCGGCGAATCCCGGTTGTCGGCGAAAATTGCCCCGATCCGCTCACGTAACGGCAGGAAGCGCTCCTCAATCATCGCATCCAGTAACTGTTCTCTGGAGTTGAAGTAGTAGTGCAGCATGGCGGGCGTCACGCCGGCTTCGCGGGCAATAGCGTTCAACGACGTATTGGCGATCCCCTGGCGGGAGAAGAGGTTCAGGGCGATGTCCAGCAGCTGTTCGCGGCTGGCGGTAACGCGCTTGCCGCCGCGCGGACGTCCGGGACGGCGGGGTTCAGAATTGTCTTTTAGTGCTGGCACGGTCACGCTGTCTCTTGATCTTATCCATAACTTACCTGAATATTAATTATTCGATTAATTAATTTCAAGCGATCTCTTATGGAGTCTGACGTAATGACTCAACCTGCGAAAAACGCACCGTCGATTAAGCTGCTGTTCAGCGCACTCCTGCTGGTGATGCTGCTCTCGGCGCTGGATCAGACCATTGTCTCCACCGCGCTGCCGACCATCGTCGGCGAGCTGGGCGGGCTGGATAAGCTCTCCTGGGTGGTGACAGCCTATATCCTCAGTTCGACCATCGTGGTGCCGCTGTATGGCAAATTCGGCGATCTGTTTGGCCGTAAAATCGTCCTGCAAATCGCAATAGTGCTTTTCCTGGTGGGCTCTGCGCTGTGTGGCCTGGCGCAGAACATGACCCAGCTGGTGCTGATGCGCGCCCTACAAGGGCTGGGGGGCGGCGGCCTGATGGTGATCAGCATGGCCGCCGTGGCGGACGTGATCCCGCCTGCCGATCGGGGTCGCTATCAGGGGCTGTTTGGCGGCGTGTTTGGCCTGGCGACGGTGATAGGCCCGCTGATCGGCGGGTTTATCGTTCAGCATGCATCCTGGCGCTGGATTTTCTACATCAACCTGCCGCTGGGGCTGTTTGCGCTGCTGGTGATTGGCGCGGTATTCCACGGCAGCGCGCGGCGCAGCAAGCATGAGATTGATTACCTGGGGGCGATTTACCTCAGCATGGCGCTGCTGTGCATCATTCTGTTTACCACCGAGGGCGGTACGATCCGCCAATGGAACGACCCGCAGCTGTGGTGCATTCTGGCCTTCGGCCTGACGGGGATCGCCGGGTTTATTTACGAAGAGCGGCTGGCGTGGGAGCCGATTATCCCGCTGTCGCTCTTCCGCGACCGCAGCTTCCTGCTCTGTAGCCTGATTGGCTTTATCATCGGCATGTCCCTGTTTGGCTCGGTAACGTTCCTGCCGCTCTATTTACAGGTGGTGAAAGACGCCACGCCAACGCAGGCCGGCTTGCAGCTGATCCCCCTGATGGGCGGGCTGTTGCTCACCTCCATCATCAGCGGGCGCATCATCAGCCGCACCGGGAAATACCGTCTGTTCCCGATCCTCGGCACGCTGCTCGGCGTGGTGGGGATGGCGTTACTGACGCGCATTTCAATCACCTCCCCAACCTGGCAGCTGTACCTGTTTACCGGCGTGCTGGGCATGGGGCTGGGACTGGTGATGCAGGTGCTGGTGCTGGCGGTGCAGAACAGCGTGTCAGCCGATCAATATGGCGTAGCGACCTCTGGGGTGACGCTGTTCCGTTCCATTGGCGGGGCGATTGGCGTTGCGCTGTTTGGCGCGGTGTTCACCCATATTCTGCAATCAGGGCTGATCGACAGGCTGCCGGAAGGGGCGGAACTGCCGCGCGAACTTAATCCCGTTGCCATTCACCATCTGCCTGATGCCCTGCGTCTGGACTATCTGGATGCGTTCGGCTCGGCTATCCATGCAGTGTTTATGCTGGTGGCGGGGATTATGGTGCTGGCGTTTGTGCTGTCGTGGTTTTTGCGCGAAGCGCCGCTGCGTCGGCAGGCGTGAGGTTAGCGGTTCTGCTTGCGCCTGGACTACCGTAGCCTGATGCCCATCGCCCGGTGGCGCTACGCTTACCGGGCCTACACTTCGCCCGTTACGTAGGCCGGGTAAGCGCAGCGCCACCCGGCAACAGGCCGCATATAACTTAACCGTCTTACTGATTCCTTTTCGTTTTTTAGCCTGCCGTCTCGTTGTCGATATAGTCTTCAAAACGTCTATCAAAAGGAACTGTCTCGTGAAACTTCGATTGGGTGCGCTTCTCCTGACTGGCCTGCTGCTCGCGGGCTGTGATCAGGGCGGCAATGATGCCAAACACATTAAAGTCGGCGTGATTAATGGCGCTGAGCAGGACGTGGCGGAAGTCGCCAAAAAGGTGGCAAAAGAGAAATACGGTCTGGATGTTGAGCTGGTGGGCTTTAGCGGCTCGCTGCTACCCAACGATGCCACCAGCCAGGGCGAACTGGACGCCAACGTCTTCCAGCATCGCCCGTTCCTCGCAGAAGATAACAAGGCGCACAATTACAAGCTGGTCGCCGTGGCCAATACCTTCGTCTTCCCGATGGCGGGTTACTCCCGAAAGATTAAATCGGTGTCTGAGCTGAAGGACGGCGCAACCATTGCGATTCCAAACGATCCCACCAACCTTGGTCGCGCGCTGTTGCTGCTGCAAAAAGAGAAGATGATTACCCTTAAACCGGATGTTGGCCTGCTGCCAACGGCGCTGGATATTACCGCGAACCCGAAAAACTTACAGATTATGGAGCTGGAAGGGGCGCAGCTGCCGCGCGTGCTGGACGATCCGAAAGTGGATGTGGCCATTATCAGTACCACCTATCTCCAGCAAACGGGGCTTTCTCCGGTACACGACAGCGTCTTTATCGAAGACAAAAACTCACCCTACGTGAATATTGTGGTCACGCGTGAGGACAACAAAGACGCCGAAAACGTGAAGGAATTTATCCAGTCCTATCAGTCGCCGGAAGTGGCGAAAGCGGCAGAGACCATTTTTAACGGCGGTGCGGTGCCGGGCTGGTAAGCCACGGTAAGCTGGCCCTCACAGCTTTACGCGGGCATCGGTGCGGCTTTCGGGCCACAGAAAACCCTGGCCAGACTGTGCGCCAGACGCGCGGGCGCGCGCCAGATCCCGCGAATTCTCGATGCCTTCGATAAGAATTGATTGCGCGATACCTGCCCTGACCTCCTGCACAAACGGGGCAAGCGGCGCGCGCTCGCGCAGCGCTGAACGGTCAATTTTTACCCCATCCAGCGGCAGCGCAAGCCGCGCGAACGCCTCAGCCAACTCCCGGGTTAAATCGTCCAGCCAGATTTGCCATCCCGCCTCTTTTAACCGAACAAGCGTGGCATGAAGACGATGTTGCTCAGCCTTACTCAGCCGTGTGATGGTGAGAGGATCCTGAATTTCAATCGTTAACCGCTGCTGATGGCGTAACGCCAGCAACAACCGGATAGCGCGTTCGTCGAGAAGGTGCTCTGCCGGAAGGTTTAGCCAGTAAGCGTCCCGGGCGGGTATCTGTAACAGGGTGTTGGCCTGCCAGAAGAAGATTTGCAGCGCGCTGCGCGAAGGCAGAGAAGCAAACAATATCTCCAGATTGACGTTATGGATCTCCACGAGAACTTCATGCGCGAACATCTGGCCCGAATGAAGATCGACAAGCGGCTGGAATCGCAGCCCTGAGATACGTTGCAACAGGGGTGGGGCGCGTGGCGAAAGGCGATAAGGTCAAGCTGCGCTTCGACTCCTGGCCCGTGGACAAATACGGTTCCGTGGAGGCGACGCTGTCCGATTTCTATGAGGTAAACATTGATGCCCATTCGGCGCTGATCCCGCTCCAGGAAGGGCAGAACTACTACCTGGCTAAAGTGCGCGTCCCCTCCTGGTTTACCGACCCGGACAAGAAAAAGCGCATGCTGATGGGCGGGATGACGGTGAACGCCGATATCGTTATCGATCGTAAACCGCTTATCAATCTGCTGATTGCGCCGCTGGAAAGGGTACGCAAGCGGTTTATCGATTGACCCGATTTCATTTTGAAGCATTTATGCAGGCACTTTTCTGAATTTAATCAAAGTGGTATTGCCTTGTTATCCTTAACAAATATAAGGGTTTAACCTTTATCTCTTTGATTAATGGATTATGCTATGGACACAGTAGAGGAATCTGGCGGGACGTATTTCTATCACGGGAATGCGAACGTAACCCCACAGGAGCTATTTTTGCTGATATTCGCTGAGGGTCTGGCGAACCATCTGGGCGTAACTGTGGAGACTGCTGCAACAATCCTGGCGGGGCAGCCTATATTACCCAAGCGTAAGGTGTTGGGTGCGTCCGGTTCGCGTACAAGTATCGCGTCCAAGGTAGCGCGTCGCATTTTAAAGGGGGTCCACTTTCCTGAAGGCATGAGAGTGGAGACTATCATCGGTATGGGTAAAACCAGACAGACAAATAAGGTTGGGGCCGTCGTGGGAAGAGCAGTTCCCTTTGTTGGCTATGCCCAGGCGGTAATTATCTTTGCCCTAGTTGCCAGAGAAACCAGAAACAAGTACAACCTCATTGCCCGACCGAAAGATCGGATTGCCTGGACCTATTTCTAATGTTGTTGCCGGATGAGCAGGAATTTTTAGATTACATTACTGAGAACTACAGTGAGCGCAAGCGTCCTGCCCTGAAGGAATGGACCTTCCAGGAGCATTTTAACCTCGTACCTGAAGATCTGGAGGAGATGCTGCTCGACCTTTTCAACCGGTATGAAATTGAGCACAGCAACTTTGTCATGGATAACTACTTTGAGCCCGAGCTTTTTTGGTTCCAGTTTGGGCTAAGAAAGAAGTTTCGAGATCGTCAGTACAAGCCGCTAACGCTCGAAATGATAATTGAGTCTGCCAAAGCGGGGCGCTGGTTGTATGATTAAGGGGCTAAGCGCCCCTTGTGCGTTCTATGCTGACTGGCGTTCGTTCCATGCATCGCTGAAGATAATGTTCCCGTCGTTATGCTTCCAGGTAATCTTCTCGTAACGCAGTTCGACCGTTTCCATATGGTTTTCGTTAGGGTTATCCCCTGGCGCCATTGCCGGTGAAATCGAAACTATTCGCACGCCTTCAAGCAGCATGTTGAAGTATTCCTCTTCCTGACCAGAGTAGTTGATCCGATACCATTTTATTTCTGCTGACACCAGGCTTTGACCTGTCGCAACTGCTTTATAAAGATATGGGCTAGAGCAGTCGAATTCTTTAATGATCAGCATAGGGGAATGCATACGTGTACCGGTTATTTTGCCGGTTGCGTTATCTGTTGGGATCATGAGATTGTGGTGGAACCCTTTAACCTCAATGCTGCACTCTCTGTGCTGAACATCAACTCCGCCTTTGATTAATGCTCCACCGTCGTCCTTAAGCCATAAGTATGCTGGTATAGACATTTCCCTATTTCCTTATTTTGTTGAATAACGTCATTATTGCGCTTGAAAACCCCATACCTATTTTTTCCATCAAGTATGTCAATACGCTCCAGCGTATGTCCGCTATCCGCATGGAAAGGTGAAACCAGATCATGTTTACTCCCAATCGATGTCCTTTTAAGACATTGACCAGGCAGATTTTAACCAAAATAAGGAGTTAACTTATGACGCTTCCAGAAAAGATAAAAAGCGGTTCTCTCAGCACTACCGGTGAGGATGACAATTACCCCAGCCGCTCCATCCGCGTCTCCCCCTCCATCATCGACAGCTGATACAGCGAAAACGATCGGTGCTTCTCAATCAACTGTGCCAGCTCCGGCGAGTGGCTGGTGAGCCAGATCTGCGAGTAGCGGCTGGCCTCGGCAATGAGGCTTGCCAGAGCGGGCAGCATCTGCGGATGCAGGCTGTTTTCCGGTTCGTTGAGGGCGATGAATGCGGGAGGGCGCGGGCTTAACAGCGCCACCGCCAGGCACAGAAAACGCAGCGTGCCGTCGGAGAACTCTGCCGGTTCCAGCGGCCTGCTCAGCCCCTCGCGCTGCATCATCATGCGGAAGCGTCCGCCGGTGTTATCGCTGTAAAACACGCAGCCGGGGAAGGCCTGGTCGAGGATGCGCATCAGCAGCAGCTCGTCGCCAATTTCAACAATGGTCTGAAACGCGGCGGCCAGGTTCGCACCGTCGCTGGCCAGCACCGGGGAACGAAAGCCTACCTGCGGCGCACGGATCGCCGAGCCGGATGAGACGGAAAACTCATGATAAAACCGCCAGTTACGCAGGGACTCGCGCATCTGCGATACTTCGGGGTAGAGGTGCGGTTCACCGAGCTGCCCGAACACCGACTCGTTCTCATACAGCGTACCGCTGTGGGTCACTTTTTCGTGATGCACGTTGTTCAGGAATACGGCCTGGTTCTTACGCTTCATCAGCTGTGACGACGGACGACGGTGCTGGCCGCTCAGCCAGATAGATTCCTCTTTGATCACCGGATCGAGCTGAAACTGTGAGGGGTAGGGCAGCTTTTCCACGAACCCGACCTGAAGCTCATATTCATAGGTTTCCGTTTCCACCGCCAGGTTCATGCGCCGCAGCTGGTCGCTGCGGGTTTTGCCCGCCCAGAACACCTTCAAAATGCCGCCCTCGTTTGCCAGCGCCTGGGAGAATTGCCCCTGCGCCGCGCTGTGCATCAGGTAAATCGCTTTATAAATATTGGATTTTCCGGTGCCGTTGGGGCCGAACACGATGTTGAGCTGTTCCAGCTCAAGCGACATATCGCGAATTGAGCGGTAGTTCTGAATATGCAGATTTTTGATCATCGGGGTACTCCGCTGTGCATGCTTAACCTGTACAGAATTACAGTATTTTACGCTGAGCGCAAAAAAAAGACGACAGTGAGGGTGTCGTCTAAACGGGGTACAGCTTTGGGCCTCTGTGGGTCAATGGGCCTTCGCTTCTTTCTTATCATGTAACGGCCAGACGCAGACCCAAATCATCAGGATAGGGATCAAAGTAGTTTTGCGTCATCAGGTACCGGTCAGGGTATTCAGCCAGATAATGCTTAAGCAGCGTCAGCGGCGCGAGGATCGGCAGCAGTCCGTCCCGGTAATGCAGGATCACATCACGCAGTTCTCCACGCTGGCGGCTGTTCAGCTGGTTACGGAAATAGCCCTGAATGTGCATCAGCACGTTAGTGTGATTCTTCCGCGAAGCGGGTTTTTTCAGGATATTCATCAGTTTGTCGCGATAGGCCACGAAAAACGCGTCCAGATCGTCCCACTCATGCAGTGATGCCACAAACGGACCAATTTCACGGTAGCCTGCCTGATGGTGCGCCAGAAGCTGAAGCTTATAGCGGCTGTGAAAGTCCAGCAGGGCACGGCGCGTCAGGCCATTTTTACGCATTACGTTCAGTTCGTGGAGAGCAAAAACGCGCTCAACAAAGTTTTCCCGCAGTACCGGATCGTGCAGGCGACCGTCTTCTTCGACGGGCAGCCAGGGGAAAGTTTCAAGGAGGGCGGCGGTGAACAGCCCGACACCCTCCTTGCGGCCCCGGTTGCCGTTTTCGTCGTACAGCCGCACGCGCTCCATGCCGCAGCTAGGGGATTTTGCACAGACGATAAACCCTGACAGATCGCCGATTTTCGGCAGATAATCTGCCGTAAATGCGGCCATCTTCTGCGTGACGTCATCGTGCGGCGCTTTGCTGAATCGCATTTCTGTCTCGCCGCCAGTGGTCATCACCAGGCGCAGCGCCGGACGAGGCGTGGGCAGGCCGATAGCCATTTCAGGGCATACCGGGCGGAAAGCGACCCACTGCGCCAGCTCATCCATCACAAAGCCCATACGCTTATGCCCGCCGTCAAAGCGAACGGCGGAACCGGTCAAACATCCGCTAATACCCAGCACAGGTTTTGTTGTCATGATGTGCACCTCCCGATCTCATATCTAAAAGTTACACAACAATGTGATTTTGTCCAAGTATTGGCGGGATTATTTTTTAATCGTCTTTAAAATCAAGGGCAATCAGCTGCCCTTGTAGGTTGAGTAACCGTACTGGCTGAGCAGAAGCGGGATGTGCAGTTTTTCATTGGTGCGGGTGACGGTGAACAGCACCGGCACTTCCGGGAAGAAGGAGTCCAGCTTTTTGCCGTGGAAGTAATCTGCGGTTTTGAAGGTCACTTTATACACGCCTGGCGCCATATCCTGATCCTGCGGATAGAGCGATTTAATACGCCCGTCGTGGTCGGTTTTACCGCTGGCAATCGGGGTCCACTTGTCCTGCTCCTGCTTTTCCAGCGTGACGGCCACATCCGCTGGCGGCATACCGGTTTGCTGATCCAGAACGTGGACGCTCAGGGTGCCTGCCGGGGCGCTGAACGCGGCAGGGGCGAAAGCCATTGTAGCCAGTATCATCAGAGGGAGTGTCTTTTTCATCGTGTTTTCCTGTTGAGTTGTCGGTGACAGGAAAACGTTAGCACTCGCTGCGCGAAAAAATATTCAACTTTTCGTGAAGTTTGCCACAGCAGAAAATAATCAGAGGATAATTACCTCAAGGGAAACCTGCTGCTGCCACTGCGCAACCTGCTTTTTTCGCGCGGCGGTAAGTTTACCGCTGGTAACCAGCAGCCATTTGCGATCCGGAAAAATTTCCGGGGCCAGCGCGGCAGGGGGAACCGGCAGTATGTCGATGCGGTGGCCCTGGCCGGTGCGCGTCAGGGCTTCAAGCCAGATCTCACATGGGTCGTTCAGATGCCAGCCGCTGATGAGGATGTTATCGCCCGGCGCTTTTTTATCGCCCTCAAGGCAAAACGAGGTGTAGGCGATGAGGATGCCGTCGAGGATCTCACGCAGCGTCATGGCGGCGGCGACGTTGGCCGATATCTGGCTGCGCAACGGACGCAGCACGTTAGTGACCAGCTCTGGCCTTGGGTATTCGCGTCCGGCGTCGTAAATCATCTGACGCAGGGATTCAATTTTCCCCTCCTGCAACTTTTGCAGCATGGCCTGTTGCAGGGTTTGCCAGTTATTGGCGCGGCGCGGCACAGGACGTTCCAGCAGTGATTTTACCTGGCCGATGGGTACGCCTTTTTTAACCCAGTCGAGGATTTTCAGCGCCTGCTGAACGTCCTCATCGCTGTACAGGCGGTGACCGCCGTCCGTACGCTCGGGTTTGAGTAATCCATAGCGTCGCTGCCACGCCCGCAGCGTGGTGGCGGTGATGCCGCTGAGTCTGGCGAATTCGCCGATGGAGTAAGCCATGTCTGCATCCGAAGAGAAGGAGTAGTCTCAATATACTACGAATATTCCCCGACGGGATGAAGCGCCGCACGGGTGCGCTACACTTAACGTCCAACCGCGTAAATGAAAGGAGTTCTCATGAGGCTATGGCCTGTCGTTACCGGTGTCGCCATTGCGCTGACGCTGGTTGCCTGTAAATCTCCCACGCCGCCGAAAGGCGTGCAGCCCATTACCGGCTTTGATGCCAGCCGCTATCTCGGCAAATGGTATGAAGTCGCCCGACTGGAAAATCGCTTCGAGCGCGGTCTGGAACAGGTGACCGCGACGTACGGCAAGCGCAGCGATGGCGGTATCAGCGTACTGAATCGTGGCTATGATCCGGTGAAGAACAAGTGGAATGAGAGCGAAGGAAAGGCGTACTTTACCGGCGAACCGACTACGGCTGCGCTGAAGGTATCGTTCTTCGGCCCGTTCTACGGCGGCTATAACGTGATCAAGCTGGACGATAAGTACCAGTACGCGCTGGTCAGCGGCCCGAACCGCGACTACCTGTGGATTTTATCGCGCACCCCGACCATTCCGGAGGCGGTAAAACAGGACTACCTGAATACCGCACGCGATCTGGGCTTCCGGGTCGATCAGCTGGTGTGGGTTAAACACTGAC
The DNA here is from genome assembly GCF_049237025.1 of Enterobacter cloacae complex sp. SYL001. Classification (NCBI taxonomy): domain Bacteria; kingdom Pseudomonadati; phylum Pseudomonadota; class Gammaproteobacteria; order Enterobacterales; family Enterobacteriaceae; genus Enterobacter; species Enterobacter cloacae complex sp. SYL001. The sequence continues at coordinate 110,243 of NZ_JBMKJI010000011.1, forward strand.
CTACTGATACGAAAACGTAATGCTCGCCAGGGCGTTAGCCGAGCCGGGGACCAGCTCTCCGGTTCGGATGTACTGCGCCTGGAACGGCAGCGACAGCGTTTGTGCTGCGCTGGTGGTCTGGATGAAAAACTGTCCCGTCGTGCCTGCGGCCGAGCTGTCTGGCCCCATCATCAGCGGCCCGGTACCGTTATAGAAAAACTGCACGCCAATGCCGGAGGCCGTGGAGTCCCCGGTCAGCGTCACGACCGACGAGGTATTTGACGGCGTGGTCTGATCGGTCATTACTGCGTTAACCGCCACGTTCTCATCGCAGGTCAGGCTGACGTTAAACGCCTCCGATGGCGAGGTACTGCCTACGCTGGGTAGCGTGTGAACATCAATGGTGCCCAGGTCGACGTTGGCGCTTTTCGTGCCTACCGTGCAGCCGCTTGCCGTCACCGTGATGGTGGTCGGGTTGATGATCACCTGCGCGGTTTTCACTTCGTTGTTATAGGCCGTCAGGATCGCCGCGTTAATGGTGGGGGTCTGGTATACGCCGGATTTCAGCGGAACGCCGGTCTTGATAAACGTCACTTTTGCCGACCAGCCCAGTGTGGAGGCGTAACCGTTAGTCCCGTCGGCCGGATAACTCTGCGTAATGCCCGTCTGCATCGGGACATAGGTGGTGCCATTATAATCTTTAAGCCCAAGAATGAAGCCGATGCCGGGCACGCCCGTTTCAAATACCATGTAATTTGCGCCATCAAGAATAACCGTGATGCCGGTGGCCGTTACGCTGCTGCTCGGCTCCAGCGTCCCTTTGGAGCAGGTAAATACCAGGCCGCACCAGAACACTTCCGAGACGCTCGCAGTGGCGCTCCATTCAGAGCCGATCGTCTTTCCAGGCACGATGGAATCTGCCGGGCCGGACCAGGACATGGGCGTGGGTGAAAGTGTGATATCCGATGTCCAGGAGAGGGCAAGTGCCTGAGACGTCATGAAAAACAGGCCTAAAAACAGTAAACGCATTATTGATACTCCGTCGTCCAGGTCGCCACTGCCGAAACGTCTCCGGCATTGACCGGCGCACCCGTGGCGGCCAGTCGCGCATAGAAGGTCATTTTTACGCTGTCATCCCCCGCCGCGCCGTAAGCAGTGGTTTGGGTGTCCAGCGGGATAAGTACGCTGTCTTTATCCAGAATCTGCACCGCCACGCCGGTCGCGCCGCCGTCAGCGACTTTCAGAAGCTGCGGGTTCTCGTCATCCGGCGTACCGCTGAAGCGGATTTTCACGCCAGCAAAGGTAGGGCCGCACGCTTCAAGGGTGAGCGTGAAGGGCGTTTTGATATTGCTGACTGCCCCCGCCTCGCTAAATTGCTTCACGCCGAGGGTGCCCAGCGGCACGTTTTGCTCCTTCGAATCTTCCGAGACAATACAGGTATTGCCGATCACGTTGCCGGTCACGGAAACCAGCACGTCATAGCCGTGTACGGGGACGGTGATGAACATTAGCAGGATCAGGGGGAGAAACCGGACGGTTACTGACATATGACCTCCTGAGAATACAGCCCGGTGCGGGCCTGATAATTTTTCGGGTTCAACGCATAGCGGATCGTGCAGCGCTGGGCGCTGTCGCGCCCCCATACGGCATGCAATGTTCCCTCCGCTGACAGGCCGGTCAGATACACGCTGCCGCCATCGCCGACGATACCGCTGGCGTTGTCATCCTCTGACGAGACCAGCGTGCCGAAGGGGAGCACGTCTTTAGCGTGACGCACGATAAACATCGCTTTTGCCCCCTGACGCGTGGTGAGGGTGGCGCGAACCAGTGCCCCGTCGGTGGGGATTTTATTGGCGATGGCGTTCTCAAGCTCCACGTCATTGCCCACGGTGGTGACATCCAGCGCAACCTGATTAACGCGATACGGCGTGGCGTACGGGATCACCGCATAGCCCCGGCTGTCGGTTTTGATGCCCCTGTGGTTGAGCACGGCGACATGGCTGGCGCCCGGGGCTTTCACCAGGATATTGGTGTTCCCGAGCGGCTGGCTCAGCGTCAGGCCATCCTCATGCAGCACCGCGCCGCCGCTCATCCCGTAGCTGAGGTTGCGGGAGTCACCGGCGTAGCTGTAGCCCAGGTTATAGTCTCCCCACGCGCCCTCGTATTGCAGCGCGGCATCGCCGCCGTAGTGCTGCTGCGCGCTGTAGCGCTGGTTGACGCTATAGAAAAGATTCTCCTGTCCTGGCAGATAACCACTGACACCGGTACTCGCGGTGGTGCCAGCGGGATCCGCATGGGTAGCGGTAAAACGGAGGCGGGTCGACAGCGCCGGGTTACTCAGCGGCACCGACAGGGACAACGCAAGGATATTGTCTTTCTTGTTGTCGTACAGGCTAGAGCTACGCTGGGCGCTGATGCCAAGCGACAGATTACGAAACGTTGCGTTCCACGCGAACTGCAAACTTTGCGTGGTTTTTGACGTATTCCAGTAGGTTTGTTGATCCCAGGACAGCGACAGCGCGCCGTATTCGCCCATCGGCTGCGACAACAGCAGCTGATTTTTTGCTTTACGCGACATATGCAGGTTGTAAACCGTGTCGTAGTGAGTGGTGACGGTGCCATCGTCTTCCACGGTCTGTTCTGGCGCTCCGCCCGCCATGCCTTTGTAAGTGGTATCGCTGAGGGTATAAAACCCTGCCGTTGAGTAACGCAGCGAGAAGAAATTGACCCGCGTACCGATATCGTTCAGCAGCTTGCTGTACCGCAGGCGTACCGAATCCCCGGTGTAGTGCTGATTATCAGCCAGCTGGCTGCGGGCATGGGTGAGGTCGAGGGAGTAGGCGCCAAAGCGGCCGAGATTCTGCCCGATACCTAAGGCCAGGCCGTTGTAGCGATCGGAAAACTGCGCCCCGCCATAAAACGTGAGACCGTATCGCCAGCCCAGGAACAGCTCGCCCTGCGCGAAGGAGGGCGAGATCTGATTGCCCGCAGGGCGGTATTTCCCGGCCCCCAGAGCATATTTCACCTGACCGTTACGCACCAGATTCGGCACGCTGGCAAAGGGCAGGGTGTATTGCGTCTGGCTGCCGTCGCTCTCCTGAATGGTGACCGCGAGATCGCCGCCGGAAGAGGTTGGATAGAGATCTTTCAGCACAAACGCCCCCGGCGGAACCGAGGTTTGATAGATAACGTTACCGTTCTGGCGAACCGTCACCGTGGCATTGCTGCGCGCGATGCCGCGCACTTCAGGCGCGTAACCGCTCAGGCTGGCGGGCAGCATATTGTCATCGGTCTTCAGGGCAATCCCACGCAGGCCAACGGCGTCAAACACCTGCGATGAGGTGAACGTTTCACCGGCATAAACCTGGGCACGAAGGGCGCGGATATCCCGCTGTAGCCAGGTCTGGACGTGGGTGAGCTCGTTACTCTCTTTGGTCCACGTGGTGAAATCACGCAGCCGCCATGCGCCCAGGTTGGCGCCGCTGTTCAGGCTCACAAACAGCTGTTGTTCCCGCGTACGCGTCTCGCCCCGGTAGTCATTATTCGCGCCATTGACCACATAGTTCAGCCACGCGGCAGGGATGCCGGATTCCCAGCTCTCCGGGCTGACGTACCCGCGCGGCAGAGCGCGCATCGTGTTTTGCGGTACGGTGAAGTTGAGGGTAAGCGTCCTCTGGTCAAAATCAAACCGGGTATCGGCGAATGACCGGGTTAAAAAAATGCAGCGCTGCGCAGGCGACAGCTCACCCCCTTTCGCCTGACGGCTGTCGATGCCAAGTGCGGCGAATTGCGCAGGTGTAAGGCACGGCAGGGCTTCACCGGCGGTGTTTTCAGCGACGCGAAATGTGACGTTACCTGTGAACGCGAACTGGGTGTTGATATACACGTTAAGATTGTACTCGCCCGGCGGCAACGCGCTCCCGGCGTTGACCCAGGCGAGGTCGGCGCTGTTTGCCTGTTCGCCGTTAAGAAACGCAGGATTAAAGTGCAGCTCGCTTTCGGCAGCCACGGCTTGCCGAATCACCAGGGCGATCGCCGTGGCGCACAGGATTTTAATTTTCATGTGGTCACGCCTTACTGTTTTTATTATTGGGACAATGACGTGCGGGTAGCGGGCGTCCAGGCCCCATAATCGTTAATCGTCTGGTAGCTCATGCTGCTCGCATGGCTGAAGGTGTCTGCCAGCGTCACGCTGGTTTTCGGCGGCACCATGACGGGCGACACCGGCCTGCCATCAATTTTCAGGTTAATGGTGGTGAGGTAATACGGCGTTGGGTTGGTCAGCATGACCTTGCCCGCGCGGTAGGCGCCGGCAAGGTTTTTCCATGCCTCTCCTGCGCCTTCCCGAAGCGACTCAGGGCGATAAAAGACCTTGATGCGGTTGGCAGAGGCGAATTGCAGCGAATTGCCGGAACCGTTTTCAACCTGCTGTGGGATAGCTTTGACCGTCATCCAGTACAGCGTTTCGCGATCGGCTGGCAGTGCGTTGCCGCTGAACATGATTTTCACCGCGCTTTCGCTGGCGGGCTTCATGACGTACAGCGGCGGCGTGATGACGAAGTCGTTGGTACGGCTCCCTTTCTCGTCTTCCATCCATGACTGGATCAGGAACGTGGCATCAGGGTGGGTATTTCTTACCTGCATCATCGTCTGCGTCGTCGCGCCTGCGTAGACCAGCCGCGTTGCACCCAACCCCACGCCGCCTGCATACACGGCGGATGAACATAACGTGCCAGCCAGACAAATCCATGTGTTTACGCGCATTGTGCGTCTCCTGAAAGCTGAGTCAGACCCGGCCAGCAGACCGGGCCTGAAGATTACGAATAGGTCACGGTGTAGGTTGCGACCGCGCTGGCATCACCCGCCGTGGCGTTGCCCAGTGGGGAGTAATATTTCGCGCTGAAGTTCAGGGTGTTCGCCCCCGCACGCAGGGGGATCGCTGCTGCCGGCTCACCCAGCCTGACGACGTTGCCCTGTTCATCATAAAGACGGATAGCGACATGCTGCGCCGAGCCCGCGCCGCCGTTTACTCCCGCGGCCAGGCTATTCACATCGGTACTGTCCGGCGTACCGGTGAAGGTGATAGCCACGGTCGTTGCGGCAATGGGGTTATCTTCCGTGGACGCGGAGGTATCGGCGATTTCGCAATCCTCCAGCGTGATGGAGAAGGCTTTTGCGGTACTGGCTTCACTGCCTGCGGCAGCCAGCGTGGCGGTACGCACTTCACCCATGTCGACGTCGATATTGGCGCTACCGGCGCTGATGGCACAGGCGGAGGTCACCACTTTACCGCTAAAGTTAACCGTGCCGCCGCTGGTGGTGGTGGCCAGTGCTGAGCCCGCTGGCAGCAGGGCGGCAATGCTTAATGCCAGCAGAGAATGGCAAGTAAGGCGTGCTTTCATTTCATGGTTCCTTGGTTTTTTTATTACGAGATTTGCTCTGAAAGCGGCAGGTCTAACTGGTTAAAAAGACCAGCAAATCTGTCTTATTCCTGAGCCCGAGTTTTCTTATCGCTGAGCTTTTTAAAGCGCTCACGCGGCGATAAGAAAGTTTCTCCAGTTCTGCGATGTAACGTATATCCAGTCCGTTCCTGATTTCCTTTAATACCCTCCTTTCTCCAGGCGTCAGCGATAACGCCGCTGGCTGCTTTTGGGGCCGATAATGGCTATCGACTATTTTTGCTAGCTTTATCCGCCACTGATAAACCGTGTTCTGTAGCGAGATATAGGCATCAATATCTTCCCTGGCCCATAACAGGGAATGGGCAGAGGTTGAGTACAGGCAGATAATCACCTCTGGATGCGTGGCTTTGATTTTTTTTAAATATTTCAGTGAGCCATACCCTGTATGGTATTTCTCTGCGCCGGATATAAATAAGATATCGATACGAATCGACGACAGCGCCTTATCCAGTTCCTGATAACCTCCTTCGATGATAATGATGTGAAGGTCGTCGCGGATGCTGCGTAATAACGTTTTAATGCCGTTTCTTGCATAATGATCGCCGCCCATCAATGCAACAGTAATATGCTGTGTTATTTGGTTATTGTTCGTCATGTTATTCCTCGATTTATAATAGTAATCAGGCGAATTATTTATAAGGGTATCGCCAGTATTCTCGAAGCAATGACGTATTGCATAGTGTAGGCCTACTATACGTCGGCCAATAAAGAGGTAATCTGAATTAATCTAAAATTGTATTAATTACTGAGATCGAGACCGGTTACGACGCTTCCCTCTGATTGGTCTTATTCCGCTTCGCTTTCTGTAAATTATGATAGCCGCTATTTTTAATGAAAATTTAGCTTTGATAAATGTTTTGTAAGGAGTTTGTCGTCTGGTGTCAGTGCGGGTGTGAAGTTGCTGACGGGGAATAACAATTTACGAATGTTATCATCGATAAAAACTGATAGAGAGGTGGGTGAAAATCATACAAAAACCATGTAACTTATTGATATTTATCAGTTTGAGAAAACTTAAGGCTTAAGAGTACTGAATATTTCAGACACGCATGTCCGTGGCGTACAATGTTTTTTTATGTAGATATTTGTCAATGTCAAGAGGCGAGGAGTGCGCCAAAAGGAGAGGCTCTGATAAATGAGATGCTGTCGATAGTCAGATACTTCTGTGGAGCGGAAATTCCCTTCACAAAACATCATAATGAGGATGGTCGCGGATGAAGCGGCTCTGCAAGCCCCATTCTACAAGGGTTGAGTTCTTATGCAGGTTCAGTGAAGCTTAAGGGATGAAATATAAATTAAGATTTTTCGCCAATGGCGAAGATATACAGCATGCCGTTAATCAGTCACATTAATCCCGACGCGAATGTCATCACATACATGCGGTGACTCAGGTTCAACATCTGTTAACCGGAGAATTCATACTGCCCCTATGCATAAGCATTACATTATAAATAATATCGTCGAATTTCATCCTGCGGCCAGCACGTTACGTGTTATCAACAATCCTGACCGTGTGGTTGTGTTAAATTCGCCAGCAGGCCGATGCCTGTTGTTATTAATCGACAGAGCGGGGTCGATTGTCACTCAGCAAGAGTTCCTTGATATTGTCTGGCAAAGCCGCGGCATGCTTGTCTCCTCCAATACCTATTACCAGAACATCTCCATTCTGCGCAAAGGGCTCAAAAAGATTGGTTTTGAAACTGACCCTATCGTTACCATTCCCCGTATTGGGCTGACGCTGGCAAGCGACACGCAAATAACCGTCAGAGAGCCTTCGCCTGTCGCGCCTCAACCCGCAGAGGGACAATGTGAGGAGGTGCCAGCGATCGAGGAGGTCTCTGCATCCTCCGCGCCAGCAGCGCCCGTTGCCAGGAAGTCCACGCGCTGGCTGGCTGTCGTCATGGGGCTGTTGATCATCCTGGCCGTGGGAGGCGTGACGGGATATATGAACGCCAGGGAAAACCGTTTTGTTGAGGATTACCGTTTTGCGGCATCCGTCGGGGCCTGTCGCGTTTATCTTGCGAACGACATTCAGACTCACGCTGAACGCGCTTCCGCGCTGACCTATGTAGAACAATTCAAGGCTGAATGCGCGCAATATCCCTGGGTTTACATCAGCTGGTACGCCCTGCTTCCTCGTGCGTCGGTTATTCGCTGCGACCGGCCAATGAAAGAACCGAACCGCTGTATATCTGATTATTTCCTGAAGGATAGCTAGCATGACTCGTTTTCGGCAGATGCTGTATGTCATCGTGACGGGCCTCGTCACGGCAGGCGTGCTGACGGGCTATTACCTGTGGCACCGATCTTACGTTCAGCCTTTTTCATGCCAGGCTAATCTGGTACAGCACCATCCGGATGAGACGCTGACGGTCTGGCTGAATTACACCTTCGACGGGAAATTCGGCACCCTGAGCATGAATGGCCGGGCAAAGAGCGATCCGGGTAAAACCATCGACAGGAAAATTTCCTTTCGGGTGGAGAGAAAAGATCGCCTCTATTTGCTGACGTCAGAAAAAAATATGACGTTCCCGGACGATAATGTCGAAGACAGCTGGCTGGAAAAATATGAACCGCAATTTTTTGTCTATCCGGGCAAGAGTATTTATATGCGTATCAATGAACAACATAATGGTAACTATATCTTTACCTTAGGAACATTACCGACATATGTGTGTCGTGGTTCAAAAAAAGAATGATGTAAACGAGAAAAGCATTATATTTTCCTCCCGTCTCATTTATGCTTGATTTAAAATATCAGGATTATCTTAGAAATATAAAGTGCGACAGATCATGTTGCGATAATGTAATTAATTTTAAATTTGGCAAGTAAATGAAAACTGTATTTGACTCCTCCGATGGGGGGAAATCAGTACCGGAAAAGTGTCTGCATATTGGGTTGATATTATGGCCCCGTTATTCACTTCTGGCCGTCTCCGGGTTGCTGGAGGCGCTGCGTTATGCAGCGAAAGCGCAGGATAAATTGGCATTTAAAATCAGCCTGATAAGTGAATTTCCTGATATCCCGATTATCAGCAATGCGGGGATTATCATGAGGCCGGATTCTCCCCATGGGCCGCCGGACAGTTTTAACTACCTTGCTGTTATCGGCGGTGAATTGCAGTATCTGGACTTAGGGTATCAGGGGGATAAAGCGTATCTGGCACATGCCCACCATGCCGGGGTTCCGCTCATTGGCATTGGCACCGGCAGTTTTGTCCTCGCACAGGAAGGATTGCTGAATGAACGACGAGCGTCCATCCATCCTTTCCACCTTGATGCATTTCGGCAGGCTTTCCCGCTGGTTTATGCTGAGCAAGGGTATGATTTCATCGACGATGGCGATGTGCTGACCTGCCCGGGCGGTATTTCCACCCTGACGCTGGCAACTGAGCTTATCCGCGCCCATGCCGGGGATGATATCGCCAGCACCACCTGTCAGCGTTTGTCGCTCGTTCCGCATGAAATTGCCACCCCGCGTCCGGCGAATTTTGCGCTTATCCCTGACTCGCGGTTGCGCCGCGCCGTCATGCTGATAGAACAGTTCCTGACCCGGCCGCTCACCACCGCCGGGCTTGCGCGAGAAGTGGCATTGAGTGAACGCCAGCTCAACCGTCTGTTCCACGCAGAATTCGGCAAAACGGCCCGCGAATTTATCCGCAGTGCCAGACTGCGCTATGCTTGCTGGCTGCTGAAGAACTCACAGCAAAGCGTGACGGATATTGCGCAGCGGATGGGGTTCAGCGACTGCGCGCACTTTATTCGTCATTTTCAGACGGAGTATGGTTGTACGCCTGGGGTGTGGCGCACGTCGCAGAATTAATTTTCTGAGGTGGATGTAAAATGCGGCTTATATAGTTGCGCCATCAACTACAGATACAATCGCGCTAGAGATGAAACGCAACCTGCTTGCCAGTGGGTAGTTCCACGTTAATGCTAAGTTTTCCGCCCATCGCTTCGATGTAACGCTTAAGCGTAGCAATCTTCAGATCGTTTCCACGCTGCTCCAGCTGTGTTACCGCAGGTTGACTTACGCCCATAAGATCGGCGACATGTTTTTGCGAAAGCTGGAGCTCTTCACGCAGAAGTTGCAGACCGGTTTCGAGGAACATTTCCTCTGCCATCTCCTGAATGCGCTGTTGGCTTTCCGGTGAGCGTGACGCAATCACTTCATTTAAGGTTTTCACTTGGCTGCCTCGCTGGCAGTTGTTCGATAAAACCGAACAACTGCATTTTCGACCCGTCCACCCTTATCAGAAATGCTTCATAAGGATAATGTCTGTAAGCTCGTAGTATGCCAGAAACAGCCGCTAAGCCAGGTGGTTTGTATTTGATTTTGCGAGGCGCTTTCCAGCATGTGGAATTTGGATCGCTGCAAGCGCGTCCTCTATCTCAATAAGCTTTGCTTTCGTCCGTTTATAATCGTCCTGCAAACGCTGCTCCTGCTCGTTATACGCCACCAGAACGATGCATCCTTTCATGACCTTTACCGTGACCTGCTGTCCGGTATCAAACCCCGCCGCGCGCAGCCACTTTCCGGAAAGGATGATTCTCGGCGTAGATTTGTCGTAAACATTCGGGCGGTATCCCACAATTAACGAATGCTCGGTTCCGGATTGGTCGGTGTCTGGGGTAGAATGCGAATCAGCCATAATCAACTCCTTGATAGTTGGTGAGGTTAGACGCCCTTTAGTGCTCCAACACTGCTGGGCGTTGCAGAATTCCGAATCCATGTGGTAGGTACCACATGCAGATAAATTAACCGAAGTGGTACCTACCATGCAAGAGAAAAAGAAACCAAATTTTGACCGCACTAAGAGCACGATGAAGAATATTCGGTTCGAGGATGAGCTTTTGGAGCAGATTGAGAAGGCTGCGGGGAAAGGGAACTTTAGTAAGTGGGTCAAAGAGGCTTGTAGGCTTAGGCTTTTGAGTAAGTAGCAATCAAAACTTTTTTGATAGCGGTAAGGAATAATTAAATGATAAGTTTGAAATGCATAGTCCGAACTTATCATTTGTAAACATTATGAAATAAAACTTTATTAATTTATTTTTAACCGAATCTGCTTTTAAATTTTTGCGAACTAACTTTTCGTTGCATTTTACCATTGCAATTAGGACACAAATGTTGTTTCTCTCCATCTATTTTCCATGTGTAGTATTTTCTCTTGAAATAAGTATGGCAGATATCACATTGTCTTGGTTTTAATATGGCAACAAGTATTGCTATTAAAATTACAGCACCTACAATCCATTCCATAACAGCTTCCCTAGAATATTATTTCAAAATAAAGGAAAGGATAACACTCAATACTAAAATCAATAAGTGATCATGTTCACATAAGGGAACTGCAAGGTGGGACGATTTAATGTTGGACGTGTTTTTATTAAAAGAGTGGACATTTTTGGCGGAAGATCACAGGAGTCGAACCTGCCCGGGAACGCTGGCGCCCCCAACTGGATTTGAAGTCCAGCCACCTCACCGGAGATGACGATCTTCCGCGCCTGCATTGCTACATGGAGGCGGGGCGCATTATAGCTACTTTCAGGCATTTACCACATACCCCACACCACTTTTTTCACCTCTCTTTTGACCTGAATCCCCCTGTTTCAGCTAATTCTTAAGAAAATCCTCAGGTTAGCATTTCGTGCTCATCAACTTTTATCCCGATCACAAAAAACAAGAAACGTAATCTCTTAACCAGAAAACGCAATACCCGCTCCTGAAACAATGGTTTAAAACCAATGCAACCGGTCTCAGCGCCCCCTACAGCGTGAAGGATAAAAATATGAGCGAAGTATTGTCAGTAAAAGAGAAGATTGGCTACGGCATGGGAGACGCCGCCAGCCATATCATTTTTGATAACGTCATGCTTTACATGATGTTTTTCTACACCGATATTTTTGGTATTCCCGCCGGGTTTGTCGGCATCATGTTCCTGCTGGCCCGCGCGCTGGATGCGATCTCCGACCCGTGCATGGGGCTGATTGCCGACCGCACCCGCAGCCGCTGGGGCAAGTTCCGTCCGTGGATTTTGTTCGGCGCGATCCCGTTCGGCATCGTCTGCGTGCTGGCCTACACCACGCCGGACCTGAGCCTCAACGGCAAAATGGTTTACGCCGCTATCACCTACACGCTGCTGACCCTGCTTTATACCGTGGTCAACATCCCGTACTGCGCGCTGGGCGGTGTGATCACCAACGACCCGACGCAGCGTATCTCCCTTCAGTCCTGGCGCTTTGTGCTGGCGACGGCGGGCGGCATGCTCTCCACGGTGCTGATGATGCCGCTGGTGAACCTGATTGGCGGCGACGATAAGGCGTTCGGCTTCCAGGGCGGGATCGCCGTGCTGTCGGTGGTCGCGTTCCTGATGCTGGCGTTCTGCTTCTTCACCACCAAAGAGCGCATCCAGGTGCCGCCAAGCACCACCTCCATGCGGGAAGACCTGCGCGATATCTGGCAAAACGACCAGTGGCGCATCGTCGGCGTGCTGACCATCCTCAACATTCTCGCCGTTTGCGTGCGCGGCGGCGCGATGATGTATTACTGCACCTGGATCATGGGCTCGCCGGAGGTGTTCGTCGCGTTCCTGACCACCTACTGCGTCGGCAACCTGATTGGCTCGGCGCTGGCGAAACCGCTCACCGACTGGAAGTGCAAGGTCAGCATCTTCTGGTGGACCAACGCCGCGCTGGCGGTGGTCAGCGTGGCGATGTTCTTCGTGCCGATGCATGCCACCGTGCTGATGTTCGGCTTCATCTTCGTTATCGGCGTGCTGCACCAACTGGTGACGCCGATTCAGTGGGTAATGATGTCCGATACCGTCGACTACGGCGAATGGACCAACGGCAAACGTCTGACCGGCATCAGCTTTGCGGGCACGCTGTTCGTGCTGAAGCTCGGCCTGGCGCTGGGCGGGGCGATGATCGGCTGGATGCTGGCAGGCGGCGGCTACGACGCGGCGGCCAAAACCCAGAACAGCGCGACCATCAGCATCATTATCGGTCTGTTTACGCTGGCTCCGGCGATCTGCTACGTGCTGAGCGCCATTATCGCCAAACGCTACTACACGCTGAAAACCCCCTTCCTGACCAAAATCCTGCGCGAGCTGGCGCAGGGCGCGCGCCGCAATCAGCAGGAGTTTGAAAACCTGCCGGTCAGTAAAGAATTGCAGAACTAAGAGGACGTAAGCATGAAAATCAGTGATGGAAACTGGCTTATCCAACCGGGCCTTAACGTGACGTATCCGGTTCAGGTGTTCGACGTGGAGCAGCAGGGCAATGACCTGGTGGTGTACGTCGCGCCGCGTGACGTGCGCGAACGCACCTGGCAGCTCGACACGTTGATGTTCACGGTGCGCCTGTTTGCTCCGCAGGAAGGGATTATCGGGGTGCGCATTGAGCACTTCCAGGGCGCGCTGAACAACGGCCCGCACTATCCGCTGAACGTTCTGAAGGATGTAAAAGTTGAGATTGAAAACAACGCCGAATTTGCCGAGCTGAAAAGCGGCAGCGTCAGCGTGCGCGTCACCAAAGGCGAGTTCTGGGCGCTGGATTTCCTGCGCAACGGCCAGCGCATTACCGGCAGCCAGCTGAAAAACAACGGCTACGTGCAGGATACCAACACCGATCGCAACTATGTGTTTGAACGTCTGGATCTGGGCGTGGGGGAAACGGTCTACGGTCTGGGCGAGCGCTTTACCGCCCTGGTGCGCAACGGTCAGACGGTCGAAACCTGGAACCGCGACGGGGGCACCAGCACCGAGCAGTCCTACAAAAATATCCCGTTCTACCTGACCAACCGCGGCTACGGCGTGCTGGTGAATCATCCGGAAAACGTCTCGTTTGAAGTCGGCTCTGAAAAAGTCTCCAAAGTGCAGTTCAGCGTGGAAGGGGAGTATCTGGAGTACTTCGTGATCGACGGCCCGACGCCAAAAGAGGTATTAAACCGCTATACGCAGTTCACCGGGCGTCCGGCGCTGCCGCCGGCGTGGTCGTTCGGCCTGTGGCTGACCACCTCCTTCACCACTAACTACGACGAAGCGACGGTCAACAGCTTTATCGACGGCATGGCCGAGCGCGACCTGCCGCTGCACGTGTTCCACTTCGACTGCTTCTGGATGAAAGCCTTCCAGTGGTGCGACTTCGAGTGGGACCCGGTGACCTTCCCGGATCCGGAAGGCATGATCCGCCGCCTGAAAGAGAAAGGGCTGAAGGTCTGCGTGTGGATCAACCCGTACATCGGCCAGAAATCGCCGATCTTCCGTGAGCTGAAAGAGAAGGGCTACCTGCTTAAGCGCCCGGACGGCTCCCTGTGGCAGTGGGACAAATGGCAGCCGGGGCTGGCGATCTACGACTTCACCAACCCGGACGCGTGCCGGTGGTACGCCGACAAGCTGAAAGGCCTGGTGGAGATCGGCGTCGACTGCTTCAAGACCGACTTCGGCGAGCGTATCCCGACGGACGTCCAGTGGTTTGACGGTTCCGATCCGCAGAAGATGCACAACCATTACGCCTACATCTACAACGAACTGGTGTGGAACGTGCTGAAAGAGACGGTGGGAGAAGAAGAGGCGGTGCTGTTTGCCCGTTCTGCCTCCGTGGGAGCGCAACAGTTCCCGGTGCACTGGGGCGGCGACTGCTACGCCAACTATGAATCGATGGCGGAAAGCCTGCGCGGCGGGCTGTCTATTGGCCTGTCCGGCTTCGGATTCTGGAGCCACGATATCGGCGGGTTTGAAAACACCGCTCCGGCGCACGTCTATAAGCGCTGGTGCGCTTTCGGGCTGTTCTCCAGCCACAGCCGCCTGCACGGCAGCAAATCCTACCGCGTGCCGTGGGCGTACGATGATGAGTCCTGCGACGTGGTGCGCCACTTCACCCAGCTGAAATGCCAGCTGATGCCGTACCTGTATCGTCAGGCTGCGCTGGCCCGCGAGTTCGGCACGCCGATGCTGCGGGCGATGATGCTGGAGTTCCCGGACGACCCGGCGTGCGATTACCTCGACCGCCAGTACATGCTGGGGGATTCAATGATGGTGGCGCCGGTGTTCTCCGAGGCGGGCGACGTGCAGTTCTGGCTGCCGGAAGGGCGCTGGACGCACCTGTGGCACAACGATGTAATCGAGGGCAGCCGCTGGCATAAGCAGCAGCACGATTTCCAGAGCCTGCCGGTCTATGTGCGCGACAACACGCTGCTGGCGCTCGGCAATAATAACCAGAAGCCGGACTATGCGTGGCACGAGGGGACAGCCTTCCAGCTCTTCAACCTGAGCGATGGCGCAACGGCGGTTAGCGAAGTGCCTGCGGCGGACGGTTCTGTGGTGTTTACGCTGAAGGCGTCACGTCAGGGCGACGTCGTGACCTTTACCGGCGCGGGAGATGCGCAAAACTGGTCGGTGTGCTTGCGCAACGTGCAAAAGGTTGGCGGCGTGAAAGGCGGTTCACATGCGGGCAGCGAGTGGGGTGTGGTGGTGAAAGCCGAGGGGGATGAGGTGGTGATCCACCTCTGAGCTGGAAAAATGCCCGGTGGCGCTTCTGTATGACCGGATACATAGGTAACAGATCAGACCGGGAACATAGGTAACACTTTTCAGTCTATCCGGAGCACACTCTGGGTTTTTCGGTCGTAGTA
>NZ_JBMKJI010000012.1:0-117335 GCF_049237025.1 Enterobacter cloacae complex sp. SYL001
GTTTAAACTCTGCGCTGAAATTTCTTTTTTTCATTGAGGCACCTGTAATGTTCTGAGATGAGCATATCACCTCTGTTCAGGTGGCCAAATTCAGTAAACCACTACAATCCTGGTTAAGAACACCATCAAGCTTGAAATTCTCAACTTTCACAGGTGTTGGTTTATCAGGTAACCGGCACTGAACAGTTTCCTCTGCCCAAGTGAGTTCGTTAATGTATGTCACATCAACGCCGTCATAATCATCTTCATTCGGTGCCTTGAAAGATGTTGTCAGTTTTAGTTGACCACTACAGGTTGACGCTTCGTGATGTGGTTTCAAAATGCCGGGATGCAGTGATAAGCAAATACCTTGTTCACTTTCGCCACTCGACTTCTCAGGCAACCAGAGGAGACAGCGTTTCATCGAGTAGCCTTACGACATCTTTTAAAAAAGCCCGTAATAAATGCGGCATCGAATGGGAAAAGGGAACTGCACCTACATTTCATGAACAACGTTCGCTTTCAGAAAGATTGTATGAGGCTCAGGGGGTTGATACGCAAAAATTACTCGGCCACAAATCACCTCAGCAGACGGCTAAATACCATGATGACAGGGGGAAAGACTGGACTGTCATAGCCGTTTGAAAAGGATATTTTATAGCCAGTTTTGGGGAGGGGTTTTGGGGAAAGTTTTGGGGAAGAAATTCGTTAACTAATAAAAAACGGGAACCATCAGGCTCCCGTTCTTGTTTAACCCAGAAACTGGATTACATGTTCGCGATAATCGCGTCGCCAAACTCTGAACATTTCAGCAGCTTAGCGCCTTCCATCAGACGTTCGAAATCGTAAGTTACGGTTTTCGCGTTGATCGCGCCTTCCATACCTTTAACGATCAGGTCTGCGGCTTCGAACCATTCCATATGACGCAGCATCATCTCTGCGGACAGAATGATAGAGCCTGGGTTGACTTTGTCCTGGCCTGCATATTTCGGTGCAGTACCGTGAGTTGCTTCAAACAGGGCGCACTCGTCACCGATGTTCGCGCCCGGAGCGATACCGATACCACCGACCTGCGCTGCCAGCGCATCAGAGATGTAGTCGCCGTTCAGGTTCATACAGGCGATCACGTCATATTCAGCAGGACGCAGCAGGATCTGTTGCAGGAACGCATCGGCGATCACATCTTTAATGATGATCTCTTTACCGGTGTTCGGGTTTTTAATTTTCTGCCATGGGCCGCCGTCGATCAGTTCACCGCCGAACTCTTCGGTCGCCAGCTGGTAGCCCCAGTCTTTGAACGCGCCTTCGGTGAACTTCATGATATTGCCTTTGTGAACCAGGGTCACAGAGTCACGATCGTTGGTGATAGCGTATTCGATGGCGGCACGCACCAGACGCTTGGTCCCTTCTTCGGAGCACGGCTTGATGCCGATGCCGCAATGCTCAGGGAAGCGAATTTTCTTCACGCCCATCTCTTCGCGCAGGAATTTAATCACTTTTTCTGCATCAGCAGAATCCGCTTTCCATTCGATACCGGCGTAGATGTCTTCAGAGTTTTCACGGAAGATGACCATGTCGGTCAGTTCCGGGTGCTTAACCGGGCTTGGAGTGCCCTGGTAGTAACGCACCGGACGCAGACACACATACAGATCCAGTTCCTGACGCAGCGCCACGTTCAGGGAGCGAATGCCGCCGCCAACTGGCGTGGTCAGAGGGCCTTTGATAGCAACGCGATAGTCGCGGATCAGGTCCAGCGTTTCGGCTGGCAGCCAGACGTCCTGGCCATAAACTTGAGTCGATTTTTCACCGGTGTAAATTTCCATCCAGGAAATTTTACGCTCGCCTTTGTAGGCTTTCTCAACAGCGGCATCAACCACTTTCAGCATTGCCGGGGTAACGTCTACACCGATACCGTCACCTTCGATGAACGGGATAATCGGGTTGTGAGGAACGTTAATCTTGCCGTTTTGCAGGGTGATCTTTTTACCTTCCGCCGGAACAACTACTTTGCTTTCCATTAACCTCTCCTTCGAGCGCTTCTGGTTGTTACTGATCTTATGTTAATAAATTGTAATGAGCCTTCCGATAGTACCTGATTGTCCGACGCCATGAAAGGTCTTCGTTATTAGGCTATAATGCGGCAATTGATAACGCCTGAAAATACCATGACGAAAACTTCTTTTAGAAAACACCGGGTTGAGCGATTCAGCTCACGACAAGCCACCAGAAGAACGCCAGAACCCCAGCCAACGCGGGTCATACTGTTCAATAAACCCTACGATGTATTGCCGCAGTTTACCGACGAGGCCGGGCGCAGCACGCTGAAGGATTTTATCCCCGTTCAGGGGGTCTACGCGGCCGGGCGTCTGGATCGCGACAGCGAGGGGCTGCTGGTGCTTACCAATGACGGCGTGCTCCAGGCCAGGCTTACTCAGCCGGGCAAACGTACCGGAAAAATTTACTATGTGCAGGTTGAAGGCGAGCCGGACGACGCGTCGCTGGCAAAGCTGCGCAACGGCGTAACGCTGAACGATGGTCCTACCCTGCCAGCTGGTATTGAGCGCGTGAATGAACCCGAGTGGCTGTGGCCGCGCAACCCGCCGATTCGTGAGCGCAAATCGATTCCCACCAGTTGGCTTAAAATCACCCTTTATGAAGGCCGCAACCGACAGGTCAGGCGCATGACTGCGCATGTGGGCTTCCCTACCCTGCGACTCATTCGCTACGCCATGGGCAGCTACACGCTGGACTCGCTGGCTAACGGGGAATGGCGGGATGTTACCCCTAAGGAGAACTGATGTTTAAACCCCATGTTACGGTCGCCTGCGTGGTCCACGCGCAGGGGAAATTCCTGGTGGTGGAAGAGACCATCAACGGCAAAGCGCTTTGGAATCAGCCAGCCGGGCATCTTGAAGCCAACGAAACCTTATTGCAGGCAGCGAAACGCGAGCTCTGGGAAGAGACGGGTATCCGCGCCGAACCGCAGCACTTTATCCGTATGCATCAGTGGATAGCGCCTGACCAGACACCTTTCCTGCGCTTTTTATTCGCCGTTGAGCTTAACGAAACGTGCGCCACTGAACCGCACGACGACGATATCGATCGCTGCCTGTGGATGACCGCAGACGAGATCCTGAACGCGTCAAACCTGCGCTCGCCGCTGGTTGCGGAAAGCATCCGCTGCTGGCAGTCTGCGGCTCGCCTGCCGCTGGATGTCATTGCAGAATTTAACTGGCCGTTTACAGAGGGTGTCAATGGTGGGGGGGCGTGATAGAATACGCCGCCTTGAAGTTCAATGTCGTGAGTATTCCATGTCAGATAACAGCCAGAAAAAAGTGATCGTCGGCATGTCCGGCGGTGTCGATTCCTCCGTTTCCGCCTACCTGTTGCAGCAACAGGGCTATAAGGTGGAGGGCCTGTTCATGAAGAACTGGGAGGAAGACGATGGCGAGGAATACTGCACTGCCGCTGCGGATCTCGCCGATGCGCAGGCCGTGTGCGATAAGCTCGGCATCGAACTGCACACCGTTAACTTTGCCGCAGAATACTGGGACAACGTTTTTGAACTCTTCCTTGAAGAGTACAAAGCGGGCCGTACGCCAAACCCGGATATCCTGTGTAACAAAGAGATCAAATTCAAAGCCTTCCTGGAATTCGCCGCGGAAGATCTGGGCGCAGACTACATTGCGACCGGCCACTACGTGCGTCGCGCGGATGTGAATGGTAAAAGCCAGCTGCTGCGCGGTCTGGATGGCAATAAAGATCAGAGCTACTTCCTCTACACGCTGAGCCATGAACAGATTGCCCAAAGTCTGTTCCCGGTCGGCGAGCTGGAAAAGCCGGAAGTACGCAAGATTGCTGAAGATCTGGATCTGATCACCGCGAAGAAAAAAGACTCCACCGGTATCTGTTTTATCGGCGAGCGTAAATTCCGCGAGTTCCTGGGGCGCTACCTGCCTGCACAGCCGGGCAAAATCGTCACCGTTGACGGTGATGAGATTGGTCAGCACCAGGGGCTGATGTACCATACTCTCGGCCAGCGTAAAGGTCTGGGTATCGGCGGCACCAAAGAGGGCAGCGAAGATCCGTGGTACGTGGTCGACAAAGATGTCGAAAACAATATTCTGGTGGTGGCTCAGGGTCACGACCATCCGCGCCTGATGTCCGTTGGACTTATCGCGCAACAGCTGCACTGGGTCGATCGCGAGCCGCTGAAAGGCACGCTGCGCTGCACCGTGAAAACGCGCTACCGCCAGACCGACATCCCTTGCACCGTCACCCCACTGGATGACGATCGCATTGACGTGCGTTTCGACGAGCCGGTTTCCGCCGTTACCCCTGGCCAGTCTGCTGTTTTCTACAGCGGCGAAATTTGCCTCGGCGGTGGGATCATTGAACAGCGCCTGCCGCTGCCTGCTGTTTAAACCGTTTGCACACATAAAGGAGACCGTGTGGCGAAGAACTATTACGACATCACCCTGGCGCTGGCGGGAATTTGCCAGTCAGCCCGTCTGGTGCAACAGCTGGCGCATCAGGGTCATTGCGACGCTGATGCCCTGCACGTTTCACTCAACAGCGTTATCGATCTTAACCCAGGCTCCACGCTGGGCGTCTTTGGCGGCAGTGAAACCAATCTTCGTCTCGGTCTTGAAACCCTGCTCGGCGTGCTCAACGCCAGCAACCGTCAGGGGTTGAACGCGGAACTGACCCGCTACACCTTAAGCCTGATGGTGCTGGAACGTAAGCTGAACGCGGCGAAAGGCGCAATGAATACCCTGGGCGATCGCATCGCCGGGCTACAGCGCCAGCTCGACCACTCTGACCTCCAGTCTGAGACCCTGCTGAGCGCGATGGCCGGTATCTACGTCGACGTAATTAGCCCGCTCGGCCCGCGTATTCAGGTCACCGGTTCGCCTGCCGTATTGCAAAGCCCACAGGTACAGGCGAAGGTACGCGCTTCGCTGCTGGCAGGTATCCGTGCCGCCGTGCTGTGGCAACAGGTCGGCGGTGGCCGCCTACAGCTCATGTTTTCTCGTCATCGCCTGACGACTCAGGCAAAACAAATTCTTGCTCATTGTTAACCTCCCGGAGTTGCGAATTATGGAATTATCCTCACTGACCGCCGTATCCCCTGTCGATGGACGCTACGGCGATAAAGTCAGCGCGCTGCGCGGGATCTTCAGCGAATATGGCCTGCTGAAGTTCCGTGTTCAGGTTGAAGTGCGCTGGCTGCAAAAGCTGGCCGCCCAGACAGCAATCAAGGAAGTTCCTGCTTTTGACGCAAAGGCAAACGATTACCTTGATAAAATCGTTGCTGAGTTCAGCGAAGAAGATGCCGCGCGTATTAAAACCATCGAACGCACCACCAACCACGACGTGAAAGCGGTTGAATACTTCCTGAAAGAGAAAGTGGCAAGCGTCCCTGCCCTGCACGCGGTATCTGAATTTATTCACTTCGCCTGTACTTCTGAAGATATTAACAACCTGTCTCACGCGCTGATGCTCTCTACCGCACGCAAAGAGGTGGTACTCCCTTACTGGCGTAAAATCATCGATGCGGTGAAAGCGCTGTCCGTGGAGTACCGCGATATTCCGCTGTTGTCCCGTACTCATGGCCAGCCAGCAACCCCATCCACCATGGGTAAAGAGATGGCAAACGTGGCGTACCGCATGGAACGCCAGTATCGTCAGCTGGAGCAGGTTGAGATCCTCGGCAAAATCAACGGCGCGGTGGGTAACTACAACGCCCACATCGCGGCGTACCCGGAAGTGGACTGGCACCATTTCAGTGAAGAGTTCGTGACGTCTCTGGGGATCCAATGGAACCCGTACACCACCCAGATTGAGCCGCACGACTACATCGCCGAGCTGTTTGACTGCATTGCGCGCTTCAACACCATCCTGATCGACTTCGATCGTGACGTCTGGGGCTACATCGCCCTGAACCACTTCAAGCAGAAGACCATCGCCGGGGAAATCGGTTCGTCCACCATGCCGCACAAAGTGAACCCAATCGACTTCGAAAACTCCGAAGGTAACCTGGGCCTGGCGAATGCCGTGTTGCAGCATATGGCGAGTAAGCTGCCGGTATCCCGCTGGCAGCGCGACCTGACTGACTCCACGGTGCTGCGTAACCTGGGCGTGGGTATTGGCTACGCGCTGATCGCCTACCAGTCCACCCTGAAGGGTGTGAGCAAGCTGGAGGTGAACCGCGACCGTCTGCTGGACGAGCTGGATCACAACTGGGAAGTGCTGGCGGAGCCGATTCAGACGGTGATGCGTCGTTATGGCATCGAAAAACCGTACGAGAAACTCAAAGAGCTGACCCGCGGTAAACGCGTTGATGCTGAGGGTATGAAACAGTTTATCGATGGTCTGGCGCTGCCCGAAGAAGAAAAAGCGCGCCTGAAAGAGATGACCCCGGCAAACTATATTGGCCGCGCCATTACTATGGTTGACGAGCTGAAGTAATCACCCTCCCCCTTTCCACCCGGAAAGGGGGCTGCTTTTCATCATCGTGTCGACGTTCACACCCCGTTACAGGCTCTGCCGGGATTACAACCTGTTGTCAGGCTGGTTGTTATTTTTCGCCGTGGAATAACTTTCCGGAATATATCGTTTTAAGCCGAACGGGCACAGCCTGAACTGGCACGGGGTCTCAACCGTGCATGGACGATCCATCTCCTGCCGGTTACCTGGACACGCGTTTTTCTGTTTGAACCCCATCCAGCCTATTGATGTATAGGGCATTGCCTGCGCTATCCATACCCTACGCCGCCGATCGTTAATCAGGATACCCTGGTTTGAGGTGGTGATGATTTCACCGGCACGAACGTAATAATCCCCTTTTAGCCAAAGGATATAATTCAGGCCATATTGTGTTTCAACTTTGCAAAAGATGGTTCCACTTTCCGGGCTCGCAATAGTCTCAACAACCTTCCATTCCATAGAATCCTCTTTACTCGCTATATTGCTGTTTTGTTGTGTAAAAATGCTGATTTTCTGGCACATCTTATGCAAATCTAATTTCGCACCATAAAATAAGCGTAGACAAAGACAGACATAGTGAGAACATCCTTACAAAAAAAAGGGCAATCTTTACAAAACTGGCGTGCCCGTTCTGTCAAAAAAGCGACTCGCCTTCAACCGTTCATAAACGGATGGTTGTTTTATCCGGATTGCGGAAGCTTGCGAAAACAAGTCCGTTTATATTACCCGCGCCTTCTGGGGGCGTATAAGGCTTATGTGAGGTGGGTGGGCGATATGAAACAGGATCAGGTCAACATACTTAATAATCAGATGCCTGGGGTATTACCACCTGTCTTCGGAAGCATGAAAAAAATCATTTAATTTCATAACGCTGGTGTCAACCTGGATAATCAGCGTTAAACTATTCATACCATTTATAAAGGGAGAAATGATGATGCGCGTACTGGTTGTTGAGGATAACGCATTGCTACGTCATCACCTGAAAGTTCAACTTCAGGAGATGGGTCATCAGGTGGACGATGCTGAAGACGCAAAAGAGGCCGATTATTATCTCAATGAACACCTGCCGGACATCGCCATTGTCGATTTAGGGCTGCCGGATGAAGACGGATTATCTCTTATCCGCCGCTGGCGTAGCCATGACGTTTCCCTGCCGGTACTGGTGCTGACTGCTCGCGAAGGCTGGCAGGACAAGGTTGAAGTGTTGAGCGCAGGCGCAGATGACTACGTGACCAAACCCTTCCATATTGAAGAAGTCGCCGCGCGTATGCAGGCGCTGCTGCGCCGCAACAGCGGGCTGGCGTCACAGGTGATCTCTCTGCCGCCGTTCCAGGTGGATCTCTCCCGCCGCGAATTTTCAATAAATGATGAAGTAATCAAGCTGACCGCATTCGAATACACCATCATGGAAACGCTGATCCGTAACAACGGTAAAGTGGTGAGCAAAGATTCCCTGATGCTTCAGCTTTATCCGGATGCCGAACTGCGCGAAAGCCACACCATTGACGTGCTGATGGGCCGCCTGCGCAAAAAAATTCAGGCACAGTACCCGCACGACGTGATTACCACCGTGCGTGGTCAGGGCTACCTGTTCGAATTACGCTAAATGAAAGGGATTTTGCGCCACATTTTACCCCTTTCACTGCGGGTTCGCTTTCTGCTTGCAACCGCCGCCGTCGTGCTCGTGCTGTCCCTCTCTTACGGAATGGTGGCGTTGGTCGGGTACAGCGTAAGCTTCGATAAAACCACCTTCCGCCTGCTTCGCGGCGAAAGTAATCTGTTCTATACCCTGGCGAAATGGGAGAACAACCAAATCACCGTCGAGATGCCGGAAAACCTGAACCAGCAGAGCCCAACGCTGGCACTCATTTACGATGAAAAAGGAAAATTGCTGTGGGCGCAGCGCGACGTTCCCTGGCTGAAAAAGCGCATCCGTCCGGAATGGCTTAAAACCAATGGTTTTCACGAAATAGAAGCCGACCTCAACTCTACCAGCATCCTGCTGCGTGACGATCGGGCGTTACAGAACAAGCTCAATGAGATCCGCGCTGAAGATGACGACACGGAGATGACCCACTCGGTGGCCATCAACCTGTATCCCGCCACTCTGAACATGCCGCAGCTGACCATTGTAGTGATCGATACCATACCGGTTGAGCTAAAACGTTCGTATATGGTCTGGAACTGGTTCGTGTACGTTCTGGCTGCCAACCTGCTGCTGGTGATCCCTCTCCTGTGGGTTGCTGCGTGGTGGAGCCTCCGCCCGATTGAATCCCTTGCCAAAGAGGTGCGCGAGCTGGAGGAACATCACCGCGAGAAGCTTAACCCTGAAACTACGCGCGAACTGACCAGCCTGGTGCGCAACCTCAACCGCCTGCTGAAAAGCGAACGTGAACGTTACGACAAGTATCGCACGACGCTCACCGATCTTACGCACAGCCTGAAAACCCCGCTGGCAGTGATGCAAAGTACACTGCGTTCAATGCGCAGTTCGAAAATGAGCGTGGATGACGCCGAGCCGGTAATGCTGGAGCAAATCAGCCGTATTTCACAGCAGATTGGTTATTACCTGCACCGCGCGAGCATGCGTTCCGGAAGCGCCTTATTGAGCCGTGAACTGCACCCGGTAGCCCCGCTGCTGGATAACCTCACCTCTGCGCTGAACAAGGTTTACCAGCGTAAAGGGGTAAACATCAGTCTGGATATCTCACCGGAAATAAGCTTTGTTGGCGAGAAGAATGACTTTATGGAAGTGATGGGAAATCTGCTCGATAACGCCTGCAAATATTGTCTGGAGTTTGTCGAGGTGTCCGCGCGGGTAACGGATAACGAACTGCATATTATCGTTGAGGATGATGGTCCTGGCATTCCCCATAATAAACGCGAAGTGGTATTCGATCGCGGTCAGCGCGCCGATACGCTGCGCCCGGGCCAGGGTGTCGGATTATCCGTCGCCCGGGAAATTGTCGATCAGTACGAGGGCAAGATTGAAACCGGCGAAAGTCTGCTGGGCGGTGCCCGTATGGAAGTCATTTTTGGCCGCCAACAGCCCGTATTGAACGATAGTTAACCCGAAATGTGAAAAATACGCGGATCTCGCAGCCAGGGGTCGGTGCTTCCGTTATAATCCGTCTCAGTAAGAGCCTGCGGAATACAAAAATATGGATTATCAATTAACGCTTAACTGGCCCGAATTTATTGAACGTTACTGGCAAAAACGCCCGGTCGTTCTTAAACGCGGGATCAGCAATTTTATCGACCCTATTTCTCCTGACGAACTCGCTGGTCTGGCGATGGAAAACGAGGTAGACAGCCGTCTGGTGAGTCATCAGGACGGGAAATGGCAGGTCAGCCACGGTCCCTTTGAAAGCTACGATCACCTGGGCGAAAGCAACTGGTCTTTACTGGTGCAGGCGGTCAACAACTGGCACGAACCCACCGCAGCCTTGATGCGGCCCTTCCGCGCCCTCCCAGACTGGCGAATGGACGATCTGATGATCTCCTTCTCTGTTCCCGGTGGCGGCGTGGGTCCGCATCTTGATCAGTACGACGTGTTTATCATTCAGGGTACCGGTCGCCGTCGCTGGCGAGTGGGCGAAAAAGTGCCAATGAAGCAGCACTGCCCGCACCCGGATCTGCTTCAGGTTGATCCGTTTGAAGGGATCATTGATGAAGAGCTGGAGCCAGGCGACATTCTGTATATCCCGCCAGGCTTCCCGCATGAAGGTTATTCCCTGGAAAACTCGCTAAACTATTCGGTTGGTTTCCGCGCGCCAAGCGGCCGCGAGATGATCAGCGGATTCGCTGACTATGTTTTACAGCGCGAGCTGGGCAGCCATCGTTACAGCGATCCGGATGTTCCGGCGCGTGAGCACCCGGCCGATATTCTGCCAGAGGAGCTGGATAAGCTGCGCGGTATGATGCTGGATCTGATCAACGAACCGGAGCACTTCAGACAGTGGTTTGGCGAGTTTATCAGCCAGTCGCGTCACGAACTGGACGTTGCACCGCCAGAGCCGCCGTATCAGGCAGATGAAATTTATGATGCCCTCCAGCAGGGCGATAAGCTGGTTCGTCTGGGCGGATTACGTGTATTGCGCATTGGCGAAGAGGTATTCGTCAACGGCGAGCACCTGGACTCCCCGCACCGCCCGGCACTGGAAGCGATTGCCAGCCATATGGTGCTGTCTGCGGATACCTTTGGCGACGCGCTGGACGATCCCTCCTTCCTCGCCATGCTGGCCGCGCTGGTTAACAGCGGTTACTGGTTTTTTGAGGACTGAGTCATGATGTTTGCCGGGTGGCGGCTACGCCTTACCCGGCCTACAAAAGCCGTTCCCGTAGGCCCGGTAAGCGATGCGCCACCGGGCTTTTTTTTACTTCCGCTCCCCCGCCGCAAAATCCTCAATCTCACCCGCCCAGTCTGCCGGATATAACCCCTCCCGCACGTCCCGATGAAACGTTGAATAGGGCCAGTCGACGACTTTCCCGACATAGCCATGCTTCAGCGGATTGATGTAGACGTAATCCATATGCCGCCGGTAATCCTGTTCATTGCGAATAGTGTGCTCCCAGAAACGCGGCTGCCAGACGTGGCACATCTCAATGTTGCGGCTAAACATTTTTTTGATGTCGCGCCAGCGCGCTGAAAAGTCACTGTCCCCTTCCGGTAAGGTCCAGATACAGTGCATATGTTCAGGCAGGATAACCCAGGCGTTAATGGTGAAGGGCTTCGCATGCTTAACCGTGGCGGTAGCGGAACGCAGGCTGTCGATGTGGCGGGTAAGTAAATCGCTCTGGCGGTTTTGCAGATTGACGGTGAAAAACCAGGTCCCACCGGGGATGTAGTGGCGGCGGTAGTTTGACATTTGAACTCCCTGTTCATGTGCCGGGTGGCGGCTACGCCTTACCCGGCCTACAAAAGCCTTTACTGTAGGCCCGGTAAGCGCAGCGCCACCGGGCTTTTTCTTACCGCTTCGCGGTTAACTCTGCTATCCGCACAATCACCTGCACCGCTTTTTCCATCCCTTCCAGCGTCACAAACTCATGCTTGCCGTGGTAGTTATATCCACCGGTAAACAGGTTCGGGCACGGCAGGCCCATAAATGACAGCTGCGAACCATCGGTTCCACCACGGATCGGTTTCATCACCGGCTCGATATCACAATCGCGCATCGCCTGCTGGGCGATATCAAGAATGTGCGGATGCTCCATCACCTTCTCGCGCATATTGTAATAGCTGTCTTCGATGATGAGCTCAATATAGCAATCCGGATGCAGCCCCTTGCCGACCTTTTTCGCGATCTCCATCATCTTACGCTTGCGCGCTTCAAAGGCTTTGCGGTCAAAATCGCGGACGATATAGTGCATCTGCGCGCTGTCCACGTTCCCCTTGATGCTGGTCAGATGATAAAAACCCTCATACCCTTCCGTCATCTCCGGGCTCTCTTCGGCAGGAACTTCCGCATGAATACGCGTAGCCAGCGACAGCGCATTCACCATCACCCCTTTCGCAGAGCCCGGGTGCACGTTATTCCCGACGATTTTGATCGTCACCGATGCCGCGTTAAAGTTTTCATACTCAAGTTCACCCACGCCGCCACCGTCGACGGTGTAGGCCCACTGAGCGTTAAACGCCTCAACGTCAAAATGTTTCGCGCCTTTTCCTACCTCTTCATCCGGCGTGAAGGCCACGCGAATATCGCCATGCGGGATATTTTTGCCCTTCAGCACCGCCAGCGCCGTCATGATCTCGGCGATACCCGCTTTGTCATCGGCCCCCAGCAAGGTTTTGCCGTCGGTGGTGATTAACGTCTGCCCCAGCAGCTGATGCAGTACCGGGAACATCACCGGCGACAGCACTTCGTCGCCAATGCCCAGCGCAATATCTCCGCCGCGGTAGTTTTCAACAATCTGCGGATTAACGTGTTTACCGCTAAAATCAGGTGAGGTATCGACATGAGAAATAAAGCCAATCGCCGGGATATCTCCCTCAACGTTGGCCGGCAGCGTTCCCATCACGGTCCCTTTTTCACTGAGCGTGACATCAACCAGCCCCATGGCCTCCAGCTGCTCTTTCAGCAGATTTAGCAGCTTCCACTGGCCTTCGGTGCTTGGCACCTGTCGGACCCCCGGCTTAGATTGGGTATCCAGCGAAACGTAATGTAAGAAACGCTCAAGTAGTTTATCCATGCAGTCACCCTCACTTTTTGTGACAACATTATCATTAAGCAGCAAAACGCAAATATTGCGTCAGGTCACTTTTATCCCGCAAACGAGAACTTTTTACGTTTATATCGTTCTGCGTTAATAAATGTAGCTTATGAATAAGTGAGAAGGATTGGCGATTCAATGGGTTTGCCGTAGAATGTCCGCCCTCATTACGAGTCACCAAGGTGGTTACACACAAACCCCGCTTCAGTCTGCTGCCTGAGGCGTCTATATGGGACAGCGCGAAAATTGAATACACAACCCCGTTCCCTTTCACCGCTGGTGCAACTGGAACGAATTCGTAAAAGTTTCGATGGCAAAGATGTCATTTCCGATCTTAATCTGACCATCAATGACGGTGAGTTTCTCACGCTGCTTGGCCCCTCCGGCTGCGGCAAAACCACCGTCCTGCGCCTTATTGCCGGGCTGGAAAGCGTCGATAACGGCCATATCCATCTTGAGAACCAGGACATTACCCAGGTCCCTGCCGAAGATCGCCACGTCAATACCGTCTTTCAGAGCTATGCCCTGTTCCCGCACATGACCGTGTTTGAGAACGTGGCGTTTGGCCTGCGGATGCAAAAAACACCCACCAGCGAGATCCCGCCGCGCGTTACCGAAGCCCTGCGCATGGTGCAGCTGGAGGCATTCGCCCAGCGCAAGCCGCATCAACTTTCTGGTGGTCAGCAGCAGCGTGTGGCTATTGCCCGCGCCGTGGTCAACAAACCACGCCTGCTCCTGCTGGATGAATCCCTCTCCGCGCTGGACTACAAGCTGCGCAAGCAGATGCAGAACGAGCTGAAAGCGCTTCAGCGTAAGCTCGGCATCACGTTCGTGTTTGTCACTCACGATCAGGAAGAAGCCCTGACTATGTCAGACCGTATCGTGGTGATGCGTGAGGGTAAGATTGAGCAGGACGGCACGCCGCGTGAAATTTACGAGGAGCCGAAAAACCTGTTCGTCGCCAGCTTCATTGGCGAAATCAATATTTTCAACGCCACGGTGATTGAGCGTCTGGACGAGCAGCGCGTGCTCGCCAACGTGGAAGGCCGCGAATGCAACATCACGGTGAACTTTGCCGTGGAAAAGGGACAAAGGCTCAACGTTCTGCTGCGCCCGGAAGATCTTCGCGTCGATGAGATCCACGACACGGCTGACGCCGAAGGTCTGATCGGTTACGTTCGCGAACGCAACTACAAAGGGATGACCCTCGAATCCGTTGTGGAACTGGAAAACGGCAAAATGGTGATGGTTAGTGAGTTCTTCAACGAGGACGATCCGGACTTCGACCACTCGCTGGATCAGAAGATGGTCATCAACTGGGTAGAAAGCTGGGAGGTTGTACTGGCTGATGAAGAACACAAGTAAGTTCCAGAATGTGGTGATTGCCACGATCGTCGGTTGGCTTGTGTTGTTTGTCTTTCTTCCCAACCTGATGATCATCGTAACCAGCTTCCTGACCCGCGACGACGCGAACTTCGTCGCGATGGTCTTTACGCTGGACAACTACGCACGCCTGCTCGATCCGCTCTACTTTGACGTGCTGCTGCACTCGCTCAATATGGCGCTGATTGCCACCGTTGCCTGTCTGGTGCTGGGGTATCCGTTCGCGTGGTTCCTGGCTCGCCTGCCGCAAAAAGTGCGTCCGCTGCTGCTGTTTTTACTGATTGTGCCATTCTGGACCAACTCGTTAATCCGCATCTACGGGCTGAAAATCTTCCTCAGCACCAAAGGTTATCTGAACGAGTTTCTGCTGTGGCTTGGGGTTATTGATACGCCGATCCGCATTATGTTCACCCCGAGCGCGGTGATCGTCGGCCTGGTCTATATCCTGCTGCCGTTTATGGTGATGCCGCTTTACTCAAGTATTGAAAAGCTTGATAAACCACTTCTGGAAGCCGCGAGAGACCTGGGGGCCAGCAAGCTGCAAACCTTTATCCGCAT
The DNA here is from genome assembly GCF_049237025.1 of Enterobacter cloacae complex sp. SYL001. Taxonomy (NCBI): domain Bacteria; kingdom Pseudomonadati; phylum Pseudomonadota; class Gammaproteobacteria; order Enterobacterales; family Enterobacteriaceae; genus Enterobacter; species Enterobacter cloacae complex sp. SYL001. The sequence goes on from NZ_JBMKJI010000012.1 coordinate 14,623, forward strand.
CATTATCCCGCTGACCATGCCGGGCATTATTGCCGGATGTCTGCTGGTCATGCTGCCTGCGATGGGCCTATTCTACGTGTCGGACCTGATGGGCGGGGCGAAAAACCTGCTGATCGGCAACGTGATCAAGAGCCAGTTCCTGAACATCCGCGACTGGCCGTTCGGCTCGGCCACCAGCATTACGCTGACGGTGGTAATGGGGCTGATGCTGCTGGTTTACTGGCGTGCCTCACGCCTGCTGAACAAGAAGGTGGAGCTGGAATGATCGGTCGACTGCTTCGCGGCGGTTTTATGACCGCCATTTATGCCTATCTCTATATTCCGATAATCATTTTGATCGTGAACTCGTTTAACAGTTCACGCTTCGGGATCAACTGGCAAGGGTTTACCACCAAATGGTATGGCCTGCTGATGAACAATGACAGCCTGCTACAGGCCGCTCAGCACTCGCTGACGATGGCGGTATTCTCTGCCACCTTCGCGACGCTGATTGGCTCGTTGACCGCCGTGGCGCTGTACCGCTACCGTTTTCGCGGTAAGCCGTTCGTCAGCGGTATGCTGTTTGTGGTGATGATGTCCCCGGACATCGTGATGGCCATTTCACTGCTGGTGCTGTTTATGCTGCTGGGCGTCCAGCTCGGTTTCTGGTCGCTGCTGTTTTCGCATATCACCTTCTGCCTGCCGTTTGTGGTGGTAACCGTCTACGCGCGACTGAAAGGGTTCGACGTACGCATGCTGGAAGCGGCGAAAGATCTGGGTGCCAGCGAGATGACCATTCTGCGCAAAATCATCCTGCCGCTGGCGATGCCTGCCGTGGCAGCCGGATGGCTGCTCAGCTTTACCCTGTCGATGGACGACGTGGTCGTGTCCTCCTTCGTCACCGGGCCGAGCTACGAAATTCTGCCGTTGAAGATCTACTCAATGGTGAAAGTCGGTGTTTCACCCGAAGTGAACGCGCTGGCGACTATTCTGTTGGTGTTATCGCTGGTTCTGGTGATTGCCAGCCAGGTTATTGCTCGTGATAAAACAAAATCTCAGGGGACACAGAAATGAAAAAAATGCTTGCCGCTGCGGCACTGGTGCTCGGAATGGGTGCCGCGCATGCTGATGACAGCAAAACGCTCTATTTCTACAACTGGACCGAGTATGTGCCGCCGGGCCTGCTGGAGCAGTTCACCAAAGAGACGGGCATCAAGGTGATCTATTCGACCTACGAGTCGAATGAAACCATGTACGCCAAGCTCAAAACCTATAAAGATGGCGCGTATGACCTGGTGGTGCCGTCGACCTATTTCGTCGACAAGATGCGCAAAGAAGGCATGATCCAGAAGGTCGATAAAACGAAGCTAACCAATTTTTCAAACCTCGATCCTGAGATGCTAAACAAGCCATTCGACCCGAACAACGATTATTCCATTCCGTACATCTGGGGCGCGACGGCAATTGGCGTCAACAGCGATGCCATTGATCCAAAAACGGTTTCATCCTGGGCTGACCTGTGGAAGCCGGAATACAAAAGCAGCCTGCTGTTAACCGATGATGCGCGCGAAGTGTTCCAGATTGCGCTGCGTAAACTCGGCTACTCCGGCAACACCACCGATCCGAAAGAGATCGAAGCGGCGTATAACGAACTGAAAAAGCTGATGCCAAACGTGGCAGCGTTCAACTCGGATAACCCGGCTAACCCGTATATGGAAGGTGAAGTGAATCTGGGGATGGTCTGGAACGGCTCTGCGTTTGTGGCGCGTCAGGCCGGTACGCCGCTGGAGGTGGTCTGGCCGAAAGAGGGCGGCATCTTCTGGATGGACAGCCTCGCGATCCCGGCTAATGCGAAAAACGTCGATGGCGCCCTGAAGCTGATTAACTTCCTGCTGCGCCCGGATGTGGCAAAACAGGTGGCGGAAACTATTGGTTACCCGACACCAAACCTGGCCGCGCGGAAGCTGTTAAGTCCTGAAGTGGCGAATGATAAATCGCTTTATCCGGACGCTGAAACCATCAGCAAAGGGGAATGGCAGAACGACGTCGGTGACGCGAGCCGCCTGTATGAAGAGTATTATCAGAAGCTAAAAGCAGGCCGTTAATGCACAACGGGCGACGCAAGGTCGCCCGTTACCCTTACAGCCCCTTCAGGAGTTTATCCACAAAGGCTGGTACCACCTCGCTGGCCAGACCGTAATGCTTCTCTTCAAACTCACTCCCGACCTGGCTTGGCTCCAGATTAAGCTCCACCGTATGGGCACCTTGCAGTCGCGCTTCGTGAACAAACCCCGCCGCAGGATAGACATGTCCTGAGGTACCAATGGCGATAAAGACGTCCGCCATGGCCAGGGCGCTGTAGATCTCATCCATTCCCAGCGGCATTTCGCCAAACCAGACCACATGGGGACGCAGACGCGAAGGGAACTGACAGCAGTGGCAGCGGTCTTCGTCCAGCACGTCCTCTTTCCACTCCAGCACCTGCCCACTCCATGCGCACCGCACCTTGAGCAGTTCGCCGTGCATGTGAATGATGTTGTGGTTTCCGGCTCTTTCATGAAGATTGTCGATGTTTTGCGTCACCAGCAGAAAACGATCCCCCAGCGCCTCCTCAAGCTTTGCCAGCGCCAGGTGCGCCGCGTTTGGCGCAATCTCCGGCTGCTGAAGCTGGCGACGACGGGCGTTGTAAAACGCCTGAACCAGCGCCGGATCGCGGGCGAAACCTTCCGGCGTCGCCACATCTTCTACTCGGTGTTCTTCCCACAGCCCGTCCGCCGCGCGGAAGGTCTGAATACCGGATTCGGCGGAGATCCCCGCCCCGGTCAACACCACCACTCTGGGTTTATCCATCGCTTCTGGCATCATCCTGTCTCTGAAAAAGATCCGCTGACGCAGGCGTTCACGTAAGCGGCGTTTATTTTTGCGAAAACGGCTGAGTCGACCCTGGCGACGCGACAGCATAGTAACCTCGTAAACTAATCGGTGAGATGAAGGAATGCGGCTCCGCGCATGCCTCCTGCGTCCCCGTGTCGCGCACGCTCAATGCGCGGCACGCGGGCGACCGGCAATAAATGTCGGGGCAAACGCCCGGACAGCTGTTCCGTAATCGCAGTGAAATTTGACAGCCCTCCCCCGATCACCAGCAGATCCGGGTCGACGATGGTCAGGATATTCCCCAGACACACCGCCAGCAAATCAAGATAGCGCTCAACGTGCTCACGCGCCTGCGCGTCTCCCTGCTCCCACAGCGTAATGATTTGAGGGGCCTCAAGTTTCTGATGATAGAAGTGTTCATAAAGCCATGCAAACCCGCGCCCTGAAAGGTAACTCTCAATGCAGCCGTGCTGACCACAGCCGCAGCGGGTAAGCGGGAAATCACGACCAACGACGTCCAGCGCATCCACCGGCAGACGGATATGACCAAATTCTCCGGTAATGTAGCTGCGCCCGGTTATGGGCTTACCGTTAATGACAATCCCGCCACCGACGCCCGTTCCGAGGATCAGCCCCATCACCAACGGATAGCGACGAAACTCGTCGTCCCAGGCCTCTGAGAGAGCAAAACAGTTGGCATCGTTGTCTAAGCGCACGTCGCGCTCAAGGAGAGCAGAAAGATCGGCACGCAGGGGTTTGCCGCTGGCAGCAGGAACGTTGGCGGCATACAGCGTGCCGTCGTCGGTTTCGGGCATACCCGGTATACCAATGCCGACGCTGCCTTTTACCCCAAAGCGTTCATCCGCCTGCGCCACCAGCGCGGCAATGGCGGTTAAAAATTCATCGTAGCTATCGCGCGGCGTAGGCACGCGGGTTTCCCATTGTAGCTTAAGGTCTTTATCGAACACGCCGAGCGCAATCTTGGTGCCGCCAATATCAAATCCGTAATACATGATGCATTCCTCTGTTTGATTCAGCGGCCAAAAGACCGCTAAACCATGACGAAATTACTGGCCACTTAATACCCTCGCCGGATCAATTCGGCTTGCGCGACGCGCCGGATACCAGCTTGCCAGCAGACTCAGTAAAAGTGCTGTAACCAGCACATAAATGACGTCCAGCCAGTGCAGTTCAGACGGCAGGAAGTCAATAAAATAGATATCGCCTGACAGGAATTGATGGCCAATAAGCGCCTCAATCCCGTTGATAATCGGCGTCAGCTGAAGAGACACCACCACGCCGATGACCACGCCGCAGAGGCTACCAAACAGCCCCGCCAGCAAACCGTACCAGACGAAGATGGCGCGAATAAGACCGTCTTTCGCCCCTAAGGTACGCAGCACGGCAATGTCGCCGCTCTTGTCCTTAACGGCCATGACCAGCGTCGAGACGATATTAAAGCACGCCACGCCAATCACCAGCACCATCGCCAGATACATAATCGCGCGGATCATCTGGATATCACGGTACATATACCCGTAAGTGCCGATCCAGCTTTTGATGTAGACATAGTTATTGGTCACGCTGCCAGCGTCACGCACCAGTGTATTGGCGTTGAAAACGTCGTTAACCTTAATGGCAATGCCCGTCACGCTGTCACTCATATCCAGATACTGGCGCGCATCTTCCAGCGGCACCATCGCGAAGCTGTGATCGAGCTGGCCGCTCAGCTGCAAAATACCGGTGACGTGCAGACGCACGCGCTTAGGCTGCTGCAATTTGTGATCAGCGCTGGCGTTCGGGATCATGATCGAGACCCAGTCGCCCTGCTTCACCTTCAGTGCATCGGCAACGCCTTTGCCCATGATGACCTGCTGTTCGCCAGCCTTAAAGTTTGCCCATGCGCCATTTTGCACATAGCGAGGCAGCGCGCTCAGACGCTCCTCCTGACGTGGATTCACCCCTTTCACCTGAATGGCGCGCAGGTTTACCCCGCTCTCTACCAGCCCGGTAAAGTTGATGTAAGGTGCAGCCGCCGCAATGCCGGGTACCTTTTCCACTTTGTTCAGGGCATCACGCCAGCTGGACCACGGCTGGTTAACCGGCTCGATTTCACCGTGGGGTACAACGGCCAGAATGCGGTTATTCAGTTCGCGCTCAAAGCCATTCATGGCGCTTAAGCCCACGATTAGAACCGCCACGCCCAGGGCGATACCGATGGTGGAGATCACGGAGATAAGGGAAACCATCCCGCTCCGGCGACGACCGCGGCTAAAGCGTAACCCAATGAGTAACGATAACGGTGAAGCCATTACTCCGCTCCCATCAGCGTCAGTTCTGCATTCAGACGACCGTCGCGCATTTCCAGCTGACGGCCCATCCGCTTAGCCAGCTGCAAATCGTGCGTGACCACCAGAAACGCGGTTCCCTGCGCGGCGTTCAGTTCGCCGAGAAGCTGGAAAATGCTGTCTGCGTTACGCGCATCGAGGTTACCTGTCGGTTCATCCGCCAGCACCAGGCGCGGGTTGTTGACCAGCGCACGGGCGATGGCCACACGCTGACGCTCGCCGCCGGAAAGCTCAGACGGACGATGATTCCCGCGATGACCCAGCCCTACCGCGTTTAGCATGTCGCTGGCGCGGGCATTGATTTCTGCGGGTTTCTTTTTACCAATCAGCAGCGGCATTGCGACGTTTTCCAGCGCCGTAAAGTCCGGCAGCAGGTGGTGGAACTGATAGATAAAACCCAGCTCACGGTTACGCAGCTCAGCTTTCGCCGTAGACGACATTTTACTCAGCGGCTGCCCGGAAAAGATCACATCGCCTTCGGTTGGCGTGTCCAGCCCGCCCAGCAGGTGCAGCAGCGTACTTTTGCCGGAGCCGGAGCTGCCAACAATTGCCATCATCTCGCCTTCACCCACGCTAAAGCTCACATTGTGCAGCACGTCGGTCTGCACAGCGCCTTCCTGATAGCGTTTGGACAGGTTGTCGCACTGCAACAGGATCTTATTCATAACGTAAAGCCTCAGCGGGTTGAGTGGCGGCAGCCCGCCAGGAAGGATAAAGCGTAGAGAGCAGCGCAATAGCCATCGCGGCCAGCGCAATACCGACCACCTGGAGCGGCTCGATAGCCACCGGCAGCGCCGCACCATCAAGCAGCGCGCCGATAATCGGCATGAGATTGTTGAGCTGGCTGGCGAGCAGCGCACCCAGCGCCGCGCCGAGCAGCGCGCCGATGATGCCAGCGCTGGCGCCCTGCACCATAAATACAGCCATGATCTGGCGCGGCGTCAGCCCCTGGGTTTGCAGAATGGCGACTTCGCCTTGCTTCTCCATCACCATCAGCCCGAGCGAGGTGATGATATTAAACGCGGCAACGGCCACGATCAGGCTCAGCAGCAGCCCCATCATATTTTTTTCCATGCGCACGGCCTGGAACAGTTCGCCTTTGCGGTCGCGCCAGTCCTGCCATTTCGTTCCTTCCGGTAGCGTCTGCTGGCTAAGGGTATCCACCTTCAGCGGCGCATCAAGCCACAGACGCCAGCCGGTGATATTTCCCGCCGGGTAGCGCATAAGACGCGAGGCGTCCTGAATGTTAACCAGCATCTGGTAACCATCGACTTCGCTGTTCGCCGCAAACGTGCCAATCACGTTGAACAGGCGCTGGCTTGGCAGACGCCCCATCGGCGTAAACTGACTGGCTGAGGGCACCATCACGCGCAGTTGATCGCCACGGTTGACCCCGAGCTGCCCGGCAAGCTGCTCGCCGAGGATGACGTTGTATTTACCCGCTTCCAGGTCGGTTTGTTTCACATTGACCAGGAACGGCGTCAGCGGATCTTTTTGCGCCGGATCGATACCCAGCATCACCCCGACCGCCACGCTGCGGGCGCTTTGCAGCACCACATCGCCCGTCGTGAGGGGCGCAACGCGCGTGACACCCTGTAACTTCACCGCGCTTTCCGGCAGCTGTTGCGGGTTAACGGAGCCCTGAGTGGAAGAGAGAACGGCCTGCGGCATCAGCCCCAGGATATTGTTTTGCAGCTCGCGCTCGAAGCCGTTCATGACGGAAAGCACCGTCACCAGAGCCATCACGCCAAGCGTAATGCCAATAGTCGAAAGCCAGGAGACAAAGCGACCGAAGCGGTCCGCGGCGCGCCCACGCATGTAACGTAAGCCTATGAAGAGTGCGACAGGTTGATACATGAAATCCGTCTGTTTGCTGATAGCAGACCCACGAGTATATAAGCGAATCCGCTAAGCGTAAATGACTGAAACCGTAAGATTCGGTAATCATTTTTCCGAAAAATTCAGATAAATCATCATGCTACTGACTGAACTTCCGCCATACAGCCTCCACCTTTTCCGAAAATCGTCCTGATACAGACTGTTACCCGTTACATCGGGGTTTCATTTTACAACAATCGACCTTTCGTTTATGGCAACAAGGTCGTCACGCACAATGAAACAAAAAGCATTATGGATTAACCAGATAAAAGGGCTGTGCATCTGCCTGGTGGTGATTTACCACTCGGTGATCACCTTTTATCCTCACCTGGACGGGCTACAGCATCCGTTATCGGGCCTGCTCGCCAAATGCTGGGTCTACTTTAATCTTTACCTCGCCCCGTTCCGTATGCCGGTGTTTTTCTTCATCTCCGGCTATTTGATTCGTCGATATATTGACGAGGTGAACTGGCGCACCAGTCTCGACAAGCGGATCTGGAGCATTGTCTGGGTGCTGGCCCTGTGGGGCGTCCTGCAATGGCAGGCGCTGACCCATCTGAATGCCTGGCTCGCCCCCGAGCGTGAACTGGCGACAGCATCCAATGCGGCCTACGCCGATTCCGTTTCAGGGTTTGTACTGGGAATGCTCACGGCCAGCACCAGCCTGTGGTACTTGTACGCCTTAGTGGTCTACTTCACGCTCTGTAAACTGCTGAGCCGCTGGAAACTGCCGATGCTGGGGCTTCTGGCGCTGGCAAGCATCGCCATTAACTTCCTGCCTTTACCGTGGTGGGGAATGAACAGCGTGGTGCGCAACATGATCTACTACAGCCTCGGCGCATGGTACGGCGCGCAGTTGATGACGTGGATGAAAGGGATGAATTTACGCCGCAGCTGGCTGGTACTTATCGCCTCTGGCGCGGTGTCGGTAGTGCTGTGGTTCGCTAATGTTCCTCTGCCGCTCTCACTGCTGTCGATCGTGGTCATCATGAAGCTCTTTTACAGCTTCGAGCAGCGTTATGCCGTTCATCCCAATAATCTGCTGAACGTCATCGGTTCAAACACCATCGCGATTTATACCACCCACCGCATTTTAATTGAGGCGTTTAGCCTGCTCCTGATTCGCGAAATGAATGCGGCGTACTGGCCGATCTGGGCGGAGTTAACGCTGATTCTGGTCTATCCGTTCGTCAGCCTGCTCGTCTGCACGCTGGTTGGACTGGGCGCACGTAAGCTCTCGACCGCCCTCTTTGGCGACCTTTTCTTCTCCCCTCCCGCACGGCTTTCGCCACAGCTCGCCAGCCGCTAACCTACCCTGCCCCCATCCGGGGGCACTTTTCCTCTTGTGCGGTTACGATTTGCTTATGCATAACGATCGAGGATAATAAAGACATTGCGTATCAGTGATATGCCCCAATACTGTTGGTATATCCCCAAGAGACCCTGACATAGCCATGCCTGAACACTATCGTTTTTCCTTGCCTGTAAAAGCAGGTGACCAACGCCAGCTGGGCGAACTGACAGGCGCGGCCTGCGCCACGCTGGTGGCGGAAATTGCCGAGCGCCATCCGGGGCCGGTGGTGCTGGTTGCCCCGGACATGCAAAACGCCCTGCGCCTGCACGACGAAATTCGTCAGTTCACCGACAGTCTAGTATTCAGCCTGGCCGACTGGGAAACGCTTCCCTACGACAGTTTCTCTCCGCACCAGGAGATCATCTCCTCACGCCTGTCGACGCTGTATCAGCTCCCCACCATGCAGCGCGGCGTGCTGATTGTGCCGGTGAATACCCTGATGCAGCGCGTCTGTCCGCACAGCTATTTGCACGGCCATGCGCTGGTGATGAAAAAAGGCCAGCGCCTGTCGCGCGATGCCCTGCGCGTGCAGCTTGACGGAGCCGGTTACCGCCATGTCGATCAGGTGATGGAGCACGGCGAATACGCGACGCGCGGTGCGCTGCTGGATCTCTATCCGATGGGCAGCGACCAGCCGTATCGTCTGGATTTCTTCGATGATGAGATCGACAGCCTGCGCGTGTTCGACGCCGACACCCAGCGCACGCTGGAGGAAGTGGACTCCATTAATCTGCTGCCCGCCCATGAGTTCCCGACGGATAAAACCGCCATCGAACTGTTCCGCAGCCAGTGGCGCGACAGGTTCGACGTGAAACGTGATGCCGAACATATCTACCAGCAGGTCAGCAAAGGCACCCTTCCGGCGGGGATCGAGTACTGGCAGCCCCTGTTCTTTAACGAACCGCTGCCGGCGCTGTTCAGCTACTTCCCGGCCAATACGCTGATTGTTAACACCGGGGATATCGACGCCAGCGCCAGCCGCTTTGAAAGCGAAACGCGCGCCCGCTTTGAAAACCGGGGCGTTGACCCGATGCGTCCGCTGCTGCCGCCGGAAATGCTGTGGCTGCGTACCGACGAGCTCAACGCCGAGCTAAAACGCTGGCCGCGTATGCAGCTCAAAACCGATTCGCTTGCCGATAAGGCGGCGAACACCAATCTCGCGTTCCGGACGCTGCCCGATCTGGCCGTCCAGGCGCAGCAGAAATCCCCGCTCGATAACCTGCGCAAGTTTCTTGATTCCTTCACCGGGCCAGTGGTGTTCTCCGTTGAGAGTGAGGGTCGTCGTGAAGCGCTGGGCGAACTACTAGGACGGATCAAAGTTGCACCGAAGCGCATTCATCGCCTGAGCGAAGCGACCGGAAATGGTCGTTACCTGATGATCGGCTCCGCCGAACACGGATTTATTGATACGCTCAATAACCTGGCCTTGATTTGTGAAAGCGACCTGCTGGGCGAGCGCGTGGCGCGCCGTCGTCAGGACAGCCGTCGCACCATCAACCCGGACACCCTGATCCGCAACCTGGCCGAACTGCATCCCGGTCAGCCGATCGTTCACCTGGAACACGGTGTGGGTCGCTATCAGGGAATGACCACCCTCGAAGCAGGCGGCATCAAAGGTGAATACCTGATGCTGACCTACGCGAACGACGCCAAACTGTACGTGCCGGTGTCGTCCCTGCACCTTATCAGCCGCTACGCCGGTGGCGCGGAAGATAACGCGCCGCTGCATAAGCTGGGCGGCGACGCCTGGTCACGCGCGCGGCAGAAGGCGGCGGAAAAAGTGCGCGACGTGGCCGCCGAGCTGCTGGACATTTACGCCCAGCGTGCGGCCAAAGAGGGTTATGCGTTTAAGCATGATAAAGAGCAGTACCAGCTGTTCTGCGACAGCTTCCCGTTTGAAACTACGCCGGATCAGGCTCAGGCCATAAATGCCGTGCTGAGCGACATGTGCCAGCCGCTGGCGATGGATCGCTTAGTCTGCGGCGACGTGGGCTTCGGTAAAACCGAGGTAGCAATGCGTGCCGCTTTCCTGGCGGTGGAAAACAACAAGCAGGTGGCGGTGCTGGTGCCGACTACCCTCCTCGCCCAGCAGCACTTCGACAACTTCCGCGACCGCTTCGCCAACTGGCCGGTACGCATTGAGATGCTGTCGCGTTTCCGCAGCGCCAAAGAGCAGACACAAATCCTGGAACAGGCAAGCGAAGGCAAAATTGACATTCTGATCGGCACCCACAAGCTGCTGCAAAGCGACGTGAAGTGGAAAGATCTGGGGCTGCTGATCGTCGATGAAGAGCACCGCTTTGGGGTGCGCCACAAAGAGCGCATCAAAGCGATGCGCGCCGACGTCGACATTCTGACCCTGACCGCCACGCCGATCCCGCGCACCCTGAATATGGCGATGAGCGGCATGCGCGATCTGTCGATTATTGCCACCCCGCCGGCGCGCCGTCTGGCGGTGAAAACCTTTGTTCGCGAGTACGACAATCTGGTGGTTCGCGAGGCGATCCTGCGTGAAGTGCTGCGCGGCGGCCAGGTATATTACCTGTATAACGACGTTGAAAACATTCAGAAAGCCGCCGACAGGCTGGCAGAGCTGGTGCCGGAAGCGCGCATCGCCATTGGTCACGGCCAGATGCGCGAGCGCGAGCTGGAGCGGGTGATGAACGACTTCCACCATCAGCGTTTCAACGTGCTGGTATGTACCACCATCATTGAGACCGGGATCGACATTCCGACGGCGAACACCATCATCATCGAACGCGCGGATCACTTCGGCCTGGCCCAGCTGCATCAGCTGCGCGGGCGCGTCGGGCGTTCGCACCATCAGGCCTACGCGTGGCTGCTGACGCCGCATCCGAAGGCGATGACCACCGACGCGCAAAAGCGTCTGGAAGCCATCGCCTCGCTGGAAGATCTGGGCGCGGGCTTTGCGCTGGCGACGCACGACCTGGAGATCCGCGGCGCCGGTGAGCTGCTGGGTGAAGACCAGAGCGGCTCCATGGAAACCATCGGTTTCTCTCTGTATATGGAGCTGCTGGAAAATGCCGTCGACGCGCTTAAAGCCGGACGTGAACCGTCTCTGGAAGATCTCACCAGCCAGCAGACCGAAGTGGAACTGCGCATGCCTTCCCTGTTGCCGGATGATTTTATTCCTGACGTGAATACCCGTCTGTCGTTCTACAAACGCATTGCCAGCGCGAAACGCGAAGGCGAGCTGGAAGAGATTAAAGTCGAACTGATTGACCGTTTTGGGATATTGCCCGATGCGGCGCGCAACCTGCTGGATATTGCCCGCCTGCGTCAGCAGGCGCAGAAGCTGGGCATTCGTAAGCTTGAAGGCAACGAGAAAGGCGGCGTAATTGAGTTTGCCGAGAAGAACCACGTCGATCCGATGTGGCTGATTGGCCTTCTGCAAAAACAGCCGCAGCATTTCCGTCTTGATGGCCCGACGCGTCTGAAATTTACTCAGGATCTGACGGAACGTAAAATCCGCATGGACTGGGTGCGTAACTTTATGCGTCAGTTGGAAGAGAACGCCATCGCATAACGGTTTCCCCCGCCAGCGCCCGGCTGGTGGGGGACAATTTACAAACTCTTTGCACTTCGCCCGATCTTCCCGACCATACATTCGCCATAATTATCATTAACGCCTTATAAAACAATAACCTTATCATTTGTATGGATTATGATAATGATGATTTCTTCGCGTTTTACCCGCTGGTTAACTGTGGTTGCGCTGGCCGCGACGGTTGCCGTCGCGCTCCCTGCTCGCGCCAATACCTGGCCTCTTCCGCCCGCCGGCAGCAACGTTGTCGGTGAAAACCGCTTTCACGTGGTTGAAAACGATGGCGGTTCGCTGGAAGCGATTGCTAAAAAATATAACGTCGGGTTCCTGGCGCTGTTGCAGGCCAACCCGGGCGTAGATCCCTATGTGCCCCGGGCGGGCAGCGTACTGACGATTCCGCTGCAAACCATCCTGCCGGACGCGCCGCGTCAGGGGATTGTGATAAACCTCGCCGAGCTGCGTCTTTACTATTACCCGCCGGGGAAAAATGAAGTAACCGTCTACCCTATCGGCATCGGCCAGCTGGGAGGCGATACGCTCACGCCGACCATGGTGACCACCGTCTCCGACAAGCGCGCTAATCCAACCTGGACTCCGACGGCAAACATCCGCGCCCGCTATAAGGCACAGGGTATCGATCTCCCTGCCGTGGTTCCCGCGGGCCCGGATAATCCGATGGGGCACCATGCAATTCGCCTGGCGGCATATGGTGGGGTTTATCTTCTGCACGGAACGAATGCGGATTTTGGTATCGGGATGCGCGTCAGCTCCGGCTGCATTCGCCTGCGCGATGACGACATCAAAACGCTCTACCGCGTGATCGCCCCTGGCACGAAAGTGAATATCATCAATACGCCGATTAAAGTGTCTGAAGAGCTGGGTGGCGTCCGTCTGGTTGAGATCCACCAGCCGCTATCGAAAAACATTAATGACGATCCGCAGACGCTGCCGATTAATCTGAATGCCTCTATGGTGAGCTTTAAAACGAATGCAAACACCGATGGCGCAGTGATGGAGCGGGCGATGGAAGCGCGCTCCGGGATGCCAACCGATGTCACGCGGCATCATGAGGTTGCTCAGCAGTCAATGTAAACGGTAATAACGACAAACGCCCTGCATTAGCAGGGCGTTTTTTTTGCAGTGGCATAACGGAGGGTTGCGTTACGCTTATTTGTAGATAACTGCGGTACCGTGCAGGGTGTTAGGACCGGTCACAGAGGTGATGCGGAATGATTTCGCACCCATTTCGTCAGCTTTTTGTGCCAGCTGATCTTCCAGAGAGCCGAGGTTAGTCCCGGCAGTGGCAGAGATGGTACCGACTTTCTGCTGGTCTGCTGGAGTGGATTGCACTTCAACAGCAGCGAAGCTTGCGAAAGAGAGTGAACTCAGAACGGCGGCAGCGATGAGGGTTTTAACGTTTTTCATGATTTTATACCTTTGGGCAGATGATGTAGTGGTCGTTAGTTATTTAGTTAACGATCGATAGGTAAATGATAGATGTGATCCAGGTCACACGTCAACCAATTTTTATAATGGTCGTTAAATTAATTTCATTTTCCTTATATTTCATAAAGATAAAATTAAATTATTTTTAAGAAATCACCGCTGGTCGTCGCAGACGTTTATTTTTATAATGACTATTCAACAAAACAACAGAGGACCAACGGCACATGACAACCGATGTCACGCGTTGCGCAAAGAAAAGCCGTGGCCGACCAAAAGTGTTCGACAGGGATGCGGCGCTCGATAAGGCCATGACGCTCTTCTGGCAGCATGGGTATGAAGCCACGTCGCTCTCCGACCTGGTGGAAGCAACGGGCGCGAAAGCCCCTACCCTGTACGCAGAGTTCACCAACAAAGAAGGCTTATTCCGGGCCGTTCTGGACAGATACATCTCGCGCTTCGCGGCAAAACACGAAGCCCAGCTATTCTGTGAAGAAAAAACGGTTGAGCAGGCATTGCAGGATTATTTCTGCGCAGTCGCAACCTGCTTTACCAGTAAAGACACGCCCGCGGGCTGTTTTATGATCAACACCTCCGCGACCCTCGCGGCATCGTCGAAAGAGATTGCCAACACGGTCAAATCGCGCCATGCGATGCAGGAGGAGACGCTCAGCACGTTTCTGGCTCAACGCCAGCAGCGCGGCGAAATACCGGCGCATTGCCGTCCGCAGGAGCTGGCCCAGTATCTGAGCTGTATTCTACAGGGGATGTCCATCAGCGCCCGTGAAGGCGCGACGCTGGAAAAACTGCAGGGGATTACGCAAACAACGCTGCGCCTGTGGCCTGAACTTCTTAAACTCTGACGCAAAAAAAAGCTCCTCAGCCTGAGCGCATGAGGAGCTAAGTTCAGAGAACATCTTTTTTACACTTTGTTATTCAGTATCAGCTGACCATTGCTGTCGAGAGGGATCTGCGTACCAGGATCTTTATCCATGCGGATTTTGCCCTGCTGATCGCCAATTTTGTAGGTTACGTCGTAGCCCAACATTTTTTCAGACTTGTCATACACGGTTTTACAGCGCTGCTGCGTTGTGGTGTAGGTATCATTTTCCTGCATCGCGCCCTGCACCTGGTTACCGGCATAACCGCCACCCAGCGCACCAACTACCGTCGCGACATCCTTACCACGGCCACCACCAAACTGATGACCAATCACCCCACCAGCAACCGCGCCCAGCACGGAGCCAGCGATACGGTTTTCATCCTGAACCGGACGACGATGGGTGACAGAAACATTACGGCACTCCTGACGAGGCGTCTTGACCGTCTCTTTGATCGGTGTAGCGGAAACCACCTGCGCATACTGCGGGCCACGATCAAGTACGTTCAGACTGGCAACGGCAGCCACACCTAACGCAGCTGCGACGCCAATCCCTATACCCGCCAACATTGATTTATTCACGGGACTTCCTCCTTTGTTGCAATTGGTAGCAATTTTGCAGCGCAATAAACGCTTCGCCAATAAGATAAAGGATCAAAAAACCGGGGGATGAGCTGGGATAGCGTCTGTTTAAGAGAACTCTTAAGCGTCAGGAGCGAAATGCACAGCATGATGTGCTAAGAATTCCCTCCGGAGAGCCCGGAGGGAGGGAGAAATTAATGCAGCTTCAGGCGTGGGCGGATAACGCGGTTGATGCGGCCGACCAGCATCATCAGGCCGGTTTTGAAGTAGCCGTGCAGCGCAATCTGGTGCATACGGTACAGAGAAATGTACACGAAGCGGGCGATGCGCCCTTCCACCATCATGGAGCCGCGCATCAGGTTGCCCATCAGGCTGCCCACGGTGGAAAAGTTTGAGAGCGACACCAGAGAGCCGTGGTCTTTGTAGACATAGGCTTTCATCGGTTTGCCTTTCATCTGCGCCAGGATGTTATGCAGCACGAGGCTTGCCATCTGGTGCGCGGCCTGGGCGCGAGGAGGCACAAACCCGCCTTCCGGACGCGCGCAGGAGGCACAGTCGCCGATAGCGAAGATGTCCGGATCCCGCGTGGTTTGCAGCGTCGGCTCTGTCACCAGCTGGTTAATACGGTTTGTCTCCAGCCCACCGATATCTTTCATGAAATCAGGCGCTTTGATCCCCGCAGCCCAGACCATCAGGTCGGCCTGGATGTATTCGCCGTCTTTGGTATGCAGTCCGCCCTCATCTGCGCTGGTCACCATGGTCTGGGTCAGCACGCGCACGCCCAGCTTGGTCAGCTCGTTGTGCGCCGCGCCAGAAATACGCGGCGGCAGCGCAGGCAGAATACGTTCACCTGCTTCCACCAGCGTCACATTCAGCGCTTCATTAGTCAGTCCTTTGTAGCCGTAGCTGTGCAGCTGTTTGACCGCATTGTGCAACTCCGCCGATAATTCAACGCCCGTTGCGCCGCCGCCCACGATAGCAATGTTAACCTTGCCGTTAGCACCCATGTTGTTGGTGTACTTCAGGAACAGGTTAAGCATCTCCTGATGGAAACGACGCGCCTGATGCGGGTTATCCAGGAAGATACAGTGCTCTTTTACGCCTGGGGTGTTGAAATCATTGGACGTACTGCCCAGGGCCATCACCAGCGTGTCATAGGCCAGCTTGCGCTCAGGAACCAGCAGCTCGCCTTTATCATCACGCAGCTCAGCCAGCGTGATGGTTTTATTTTCACGGTTGATGTCCACCACCGAACCCAGCTGGAACTGGAAGTGGTGGTTACGCGCATGCGCCAGATAGCTGAGCGCATCCACGCCCTCATCCAGCGACCCGGTCGCCACTTCGTGCAGTAACGGCTTCCACAGATGGCTGTGGTTACGATCCACCAGCGTGATTTTGGCTTTCTTACCGCGACCCAGTTTCTTACCCAGCTGCGTCGCCAGCTCCAGTCCGCCAGCACCACCGCCGACAATCACTATCTTTTTCAATGGCGTAGTCAACGTGACCCCCTCAAATTATTAACCAATTGTTAATTAAAAGTTATATAAATAACCCTTAATTAACAACAGGTTACTGCGCTGAAACCATTCAGATTCATTGAGAATAGCACGTCAGGCGCATTGGTCATACCAAAATTGATATGTATCAAGTTTTGATGGTTTAAAAGTAGACAACTCCGACAAAAAAGAGGCCCGGCACGCTTTCACGTACCGGGCCTTTGTCAGGTTCAGGGAGTTCAGCCCAGCGTTTTAAAGGCCTTAATACGCTGCAAGTGCGGGGAAATATTTTTGAACTTGTGGGTCTGCTCTTCGTCCCAGACAATTTCGTAGTAATGATGCAGAAGTTCGGCAGCGCGGGAGCTGTCCAGCGCTTCATCGTTGCGGGAGAGGATCGCCAGACACCGGTCGCGGTTCTTTTCGCGGAAATTGCTCACGCATTTTGTTGCGATATCGGCGTACTCTTCCGGACGGTCAATCTTGCCTTCCATGTTTTCGTTTGGAAACAGGTTAGGATTAAAAATGACCTGACGGATATCGCACAAAAAACCGATGCGCTCTGCCCAGTATCCCCCCAACCCCACGCCGCAGATCAGCGGACGATCGTCGATATTGAGCTGCAACATTTTGTCCACTTCTTTAAGCAGATGCTGCATGTCATGTTTCGGATGACGCGTGCTGTAACTGATCAGCCGGACATCCGGATCGATAAACTGCAATTGCAGCACTTTCTCATGATTACCAGGACTGTTTGAGTCAAAACCGTGTAAATAGATGATCATCGTCTCACCACGCTACGCCTTCCGGGATGAATTAAAGGGCTGCTTTATGTGCCTGCCAGCGCTCGTTCAGGGCTTCAAGCCGGGCGTTTACCGTTTTCCAGCGCGCCGAGTCCATCAGCTCCTGACGACTAAATGAACCTTTATGATACAATTGTGTAACACGTTCAGCATTGATCGGCGACAGGTTATCCAGCACGCTCACCGCCCCTTTACGATTATTGCAGACGAGGATCATATCGCAACCCGCATCCAGCGAAGCCTGCCCACGTTCGGCATAGCTTCCCATGATCGCCGCCCCTTCCATGGATAAATCGTCAGAGAAAATTACGCCATTGAAGCCTAACTCGTGACGCAGCACGGTTTTAAGCCAGTGCGGAGAGCCGCTGGCCGGACGCGGATCAACGTCACTGTAGATGACGTGCGCAGGCATAATAGCGTCCAGCTTGTTATCGGTAATCAGCGAGTGGAAAACAGACATATCTTTAGCGCGAATGTCTGCTTCCGGGCGCGGATCGCGCGGGGTTTCTTTATGGGAATCCGCCGTCACCGCCCCGTGGCCAGGGAAATGTTTGCCGGTGGTTTTCATGCCCGCATCGTGCATACCGTCAATGAAGCGCGTCGCCATTGCCAGCGCGATACGTGGATCGTCATGATACGAACGCTCACCAATTGCCGCGCTAATGTGTCCTACGTCCAGCACCGGGGCGAAGCTGATATCGATATCCATGGCGATCATCTCGCTGGCCATCAGCCAGCCTGCGTCCTGCGCCAGTTGACCGCCCTCTTCAGCACCCAGCAGCGCAGCAAAAGATTGTGCGGCGGGTAAACGGGTAAACCCTTCGCGGAAACGCTGCACGCGTCCACCTTCCTGGTCGACGGCCACCACCAGGCGATTGCGTGACGCCGCGCGGATCTGGCGAACCAGCTCGCGCAACTGCGCCGGATCGTGATAATTGCGGGTGAAAAGAATCAGCCCCCCTACCAGCGGGTGCGCCAGAATTTCGCGCTCTTCCGCATCAAGCTCAAACCCTTCAACATCCAACATTACTGGACCCACACCAACCTCTCTTATCCTTTCGTTTGTAACTGACGCCAGGCATCATTTGCCAGCGCAATAAATTGTTCGTCATCTGTCTGCTGAAGGCGCATTTCAAACCATCCCGCCATCAGCATCAGCACCCACGGACGCCAGCGCGCGACCTGCCGCGCAAGGGTGAGTACATTTATGTTGGCGTTTCGGGCATAGGCGGTTATCAGCTGCACGCGCGAAGCCTCATCAGGCATCCAGACCGCAGCGAGTTCAAGCGCCACGTCACCGTCCCCGGCATATTCCCAGTCGATAAGTTTCTCGCCCGCCGTGGTATGAACGATATTCCCCGCATGGACATCCATATGCAGCGGCGCCAGAAGTAACGCCTTCGGCTCTCCCGCTTTACGCAGCCGCTTAAGCTGCGCCAGCCAGAAGGGCGTGCGTCGTCCAGGCGCAGCCTGCTGCCAATAGCTATCCAGTAATGGAAGTAACGTCACCCGCCAGCCCAGACGCGGCTGTCGATGCAGATGATACAGCATGGCTGCCAGCGTGGGCGTATCGGGAAGCTCGCTTTTGATCTCACCCGCAATAAACGCCACCGTCATCCAGTCCCTGATAAAGAAATGAGGTTTCGGGGCAAGGTCGGCGGGAAGGCGCTTCAGGGCGCGGAACTGGCGACGAAAATGGGCGGCAGGCGCGGCGGCACCGTGATGCTGACGTAAAACCAGCCGATGGTCGCCACGCTCAATAATGCAACTCGCGCCGCCAAGCCCGACGGGGGCTTGCGGCGCGATAACACGGTACTGGGGGAAATAACGCGTCAGGACATCATGACGCGTGCGCTTATTGTTGCGTAACGGCACCTTTACCTGACCAGATAATTTCGCCGGTTTGAACCAGCATTAACTGCATCTGCAACGACGGCGTGTTCACGTTGCCTGTCGCGTTAGAATAAAGGACATACTGCGCGCCAACGTTGCGGGCGATACCAATCGCTTTACTGCGCGAACCCAGGCTGTCCTGAGGCGACAGACCAAGCTGTTGCTTGGCGACCGCGAGCTGCTGGGCTGAGACCAGCGTAAATTTACCGTTGTTTGCCAGCGCGTTGCGCAGAGTTTCCGTCGCTTCTCCCGCATTCAAGGAACCGTTTGTACGGTTGTTCACGCTGTCCACCAGCAGCACACTGCCAGGCGTAACGCCCTGTGCCTGCAACATTTTGCCCACCATCGGCTGCATCGCGCCGTTCCAGTCATAGTGCCGCACTCGCGGCGCAGGCTGCGCGGTATCGTCCGGATGTTCGATCGGGCCAGGCTGCGCCGGAATAGTCGGTACAGACGGCACGGTTGGAACAGGTTGCGCCGGTGTTGTTGGCTGTTCCGTTCCCGGCTTCGCCTGATCCACCGGTGCAGGTTCTTCCGTTCGCGTCACACAGCCTGCCAGAAAGAGTGCGAACGCACTCAGGAGCGCATAACGGCTCATTGTTTTAATCAAGGTTCACTCCTTACAAATAAAGATAAAGTCTCACCTTATGTGCACCCAGATAGCTGGCGCTGCCGTAGAGCGTGACCGACGATCTTGCCGGGACCGTCACGCTACGCGGCGCCTCAAGCGGGTGCATCTCAAGACCTCTCACGTCATACCAGTAGAAGCGATAATGCACCGTCACTGGCTCTTGCCTTTCGTTATAGAGCGTAGAGGAGGCAGAAGACTGGATTTCGCTTATGGTCAACGAAGGATTTTCCGCCGTGATGCCCGCAGCAAGCACTGAGGACTCCATCACCAGCGTCTGTTCTTCACTGACCGGGATGGCGGGACGCGCGCTGCACCCAACCATAACCAGCGTCACGATCAGCGCTGCAATACGCCCAGTTAACATATTAAAGACCTTTATGTGCCAGCATCGGTCCCAGTGGACGTCCACCCAGAAGATGCATATGAATATGATAGACTTCCTGGCCGCCATGGCGATTACAGTTCATGATCAAACGGTATCCATCTTCAGCAATCCCTTCCTGCTCAGCAATTTTCGCGGCCACCGTAAGCATACGGCCCAGCGCAACTTCATGCTCGGTTTTAACGTCATTGACGGTCGGAATCAGAATATTGGGAATAATAAGGATGTGCGTCGGCGCCTGGGGAGAAATGTCGCGGAAAGCCGTGACCAGTTCATCCTGATAGACAATATCCGACGGAATTTCGCGGCGGATAATTTTACTGAAAATCGTTTCTTCAGCCATGACCTTTTCCTTTTAAGTTTAATCTGGCGTCGTGCGTCCGTTGTTAACACACATTGTCTGTTTTACTGTGTGACACAACACAAGAGTATGAGCGAGTTTCTCCTGTCCTTTCAACCTTCTCCCGTGATTTCTTTCCTGATTATCGCCCATCTGGGTGAAGAGGCATCGCTTTAGGACATTTCTTTTCTGAAACCTGATTTCAGTTCATCCCGAAACATCTGTTTACAGCGTTAATCACAATGCGTATATTTCGCATTTGCATTTTCATGCGCATTTTTAACATAGAAAACGACGTCAGCCCGTACTAGCGGGACTGTCGCGCACTACCTTCACCATTCACTAAGGGTTTGATGATGTCTTTCATTAATCACACCAGGGATGGGCAACGTCAGCCTGCCGCAACACCTTCGTTGCTGGCCGCCTGCATTGCTATGGCATTGACGCCAACCACCGCTTTCGCTGCTTCAACAGCCGAAGATACCGTCGTCGTTGATGGGGGTTTTGATAACACACAGGATCTTTCTGCCAGCCAGGATCAGGATTACAGCGTAAAAACCACCACCACCGGCACCAAACTGTTGCTGGTTCCCCGCGACATCCCACAGTCCGTCAGCGTTATCAGCCAGCAACGTATGGCTGACCAGAATCTGCAATCCATCGGCCAGGTGCTGACGAACACCACGGGCATTACGGCGCAGGTGCAGGACAGCGATCGTACCGTATTTTACTCACGCGGATTTTTCGTCAGCAACTACGCCTATGACGACCTTCCAACGTCCATCAGTGAAGTGTGGAACTTTGGTGATACCGCCGCCGATACCGCAATTTATGACCGCATTGAAGTGGTCCGCGGCGCCACAGGCCTGATGTCCGGGACGGGCAACCCGGCGGCGTACGTTAATATGGTGCGCAAGCATGCGGACAGCCAGGAATTTAAAGGCAACGTTTCCGCCAGCTACGGCAGCTGGGACAAGCAGCGTTACGTGCTGGATCTCCAGGCGCCGCTGGTGGAATCAGGTAAGGTACGGGGTCGTCTGATCACGGGTTATCAGGACAACGACAGCTTCGTGGATAACTACCACTACCGGAAGAAATTCCTCTACGGCGTGATGGATGCAGATGTTACCGACAGCACGACCCTCTCGGTAGGGTATGAGTATCAGGAAAGCCATACCGCCGACCCAACCTGGGGTGGGCTGCCGACCTGGTACAGCGACGGAAGTAAGACCAACTACAATCGCAGCCAGACCGTCGCGCCTGACTGGGCCTATTCAGATAAAGACAGCACCCGCATCTTCGCTAACCTGACCCAGCGTTTCGATAATGGCTGGGAAGCGCACATCAACGGCATGCATGCTGAAACCAACTTTGACTCTAAGCTGATGTATATGTCCGGTTATCCGGATAAAGAGACCGGCGCGGGCCTGGTGGGTTACGGCGGCTGGAACCGCGGGGAACGCAAACAGGATGCGGTCGATGCCTTCCTGCGCGGCGGCTTCGATCTCTTTGGCCGTCAGCACGAGATGATGTTCGGCGGCAGCTTTAGCCGTCAGCGTAACCATTACGACAACACCATGCCGGATGCAGTATACGGCATGGTTGATGTCGGCAACTTTAAGAACTGGAACGGGAACATTGCCGATCCGCAGTGGACGCCGTGGAAACTCTACAGCAAGGATGATATTCGCCAGTCTTCAGCCTATTCCTCTGCGCGTTTCTCACTCGCCGATCCGTTGCATCTGATCCTGGGGGCGCGTTACACCCAATACAACATACGCTATAACCCCGCTGGTTCGCCGAATACCCGTCTGGAAAGCACCAAAGATGATGTCACGCCGTATGCCGGCCTGGTGTATGACATCAATGAGGACTGGTCGACCTACGTCAGCTATACCTCTATCTTCCAGCCGCAGGATAAGCGCAATGCCAGTGGACGTTATCTCGACCCTACCACGGGTAAAAGCTACGAAGCCGGGGTGAAGGCAGACTGGTTTAATACCCGCCTCACCACCTCGCTGGCGATTTTCCGCATTGAGCAGGATAACGTGGCCAGCAACACGTATACCTACATGCCGAGCGGTGAGTCGATTTATGAATCGCTGGACGGGGTGGTCAGCAAAGGGGTCGAGTTTGAGCTCAACGGTGCACTGACCGATAACTGGCAGCTGACCTTTGGCGCGACGCGTTACATTGCAGAAGATAAGAATGGCAACGCTGTCAGCTCCGATCAGCCGCGCACAACCATGAAGTTGTTCACTCGTTATCAACTGCCAATGCTGCCGGAACTGACCGTGGGCGGTGGCGTAAACTGGCAGAACAAAGTGTGGACGGACGTGGAAGGCGGTCCGGCAGGACGTTCCCGCGCGGAGCAAGGCAGCTATGGGCTGGTGAACCTGTTCAGTCGCTATCAGGTCACCAAAGACTTTGCTGTTCAGGCTAACGTCAACAACCTGTTCGACAAAGAGTATTACGACTACGTCGGATCGTATGTAGTGTATGGCGCGCCACTGAACGTTTCGGTTAGCGCGAGCTACGACTTCTGAGTATTAAGCCCGGTGGCGCTGCGCTTACCGGGCCTACCCATCACGTAGGCCGGGTAAGGCGCAGCCGCCACCCGGCCCCCCAAACCGAGTAATAAAAAAGGCAGCCATTCGGCTGCCTTAGTCTCCCCAGATCACAGCTTAGTTGTTGCGGATGTACTCATCCATTTCGGTTTTCAGGTTATCGGATTTCGTTCCGAAGATTGCCTGAACACCAGAACCTGCAACAACGACGCCTGCTGCGCCCAGTTTTTTCAGACCCGGCTGGTCGACTTTCGCAACGTCGGCAACGCTCACACGCAGACGAGTGATACACGCGTCCAGGTTAGTGATGTTCTCTTTACCGCCGAAAGCAGCAACCAGAGCAGGTGCCATTTCGCTGGTCACACCGGCTTTGCTGTCTTCCGTTGCATCTTCACGACCCGGTGTTTTCAGGTCCAGTGCTTTGATCAGCACGCGGAAGACGGTGTAGTACACCACTGCGTAGCCAGCACCCACGATTGGGAACAGCCACAGCTTGCTGCTGTTACCGGACAGAACGATGAAGTCGATCAGGCCGTGAGAGAATGACGTACCGTCACGCATACCCAGCAGGATACAGATTGGGAATGCCAGACCTGCCAGTACCGCGTGGATGATGTACAGGATCGGCGCAACGAACATGAAGGAGAACTCGATCGGCTCGGTGATACCGGTCAGGAACGAGGTCAGCGCTGCGGAGATCATGATACCGCCCACTTTTGCACGGTTCTCTGGTTTAGCAGAGTGCCAGATAGCAATTGCAGCGGCCGGCAGACCGTACATTTTGAACAGGAAGCCACCAGACAGTTTACCTGCCGTTGGGTCGCCCGCCATGTAGCGTGGGATGTCGCCGTGGAACACCTGACCTGCTGCGTTGGTGTATTCACCAATCTGCATCTGGAATGGAACGTTCCAGATGTGGTGCAGACCAAATGGTACCAGGCAGCGCTCAATGAAGCCGTAGATACCGAACGCCACAACCGGGTTCTGGTAAGCTGCCCACTGAGAGAAGGTCTGGATTGCCGTACCGATTGGTGGCCAGATGAAGGACAGGACCACACCGGTGAAAATCGCGGCCAGACCAGAAATGATCGGCACAAAACGTTTACCCGCGAAGAAGCCCAGATACTCAGGCAGCTTGATGCGATAGAAGCGGTTAAACATATACGCTGCAATCGCACCGGAGATGATACCACCGAGAACACCGGTGTCCGCCAGGTGCTTAGCGGCAATCTCTTCAGCAGGTAAATGCAGTACCAGCGGCGCAACCACAGCCATGGTTTTCACCATGATGCCGTAAGCAACAACGGACGCCAGAGCGGAAACACCGTCGTTATTGGTGAAGCCCAGAGCAACACCGATAGCGAAGATCAGCGGCATGTTAGCAAAAACAGAACCGCCTGCTTCGGCCATCACGTGGGAAACTACGGCTGGCAGCCAGCTGAAGTTTGCAGAACCGACACCCAGCAGGATACCTGCGATAGGCAGTACGGATACTGGCAGCATCAGCGATTTACCGACCTTTTGCAGGTTAGCAAATGCATTCTTAAACATAATTGAGAGTGCTCCTGAGTATTTGTGCTTTTTTTTACGTTTTCACGCATTGGCCCGGGGGGAGTACCGCGCCGTGGACAGGACATCTAAGCGCCCTTTATTTATTACACAGAGTAAAATAATTCCCTCTGAGTTTGTTTGACGGCTATCACGTTTCAGTTCAAGACGGCCAAAAAACTTGCAGATATTTACATAAAGCATGTCTGGATGTGTCTAAAAACGCCATCACCGCCCCGAATGAGGCGGTGAACTTTACTCGCTTTACTTATTAATTACGAGCCTAAAAATAACAGGTGTATCAGACAGATTGCAGGCGGGCGGGGTCAATATGGAACAGACTGGCGAAGTTTTCCGTTGTCACGCGAGCCAGTTCTTCAATACTGACACCTTTCAGAACGGCCATATACTCAGCGACATCCCGGGTCATCGCTGGCTGGTTCTCTTTGCCACGATGAGGCACCGGCGCCAGGTACGGGGAATCGGTTTCCACCAGAATACGATCCAGCGGAACATAGCGCGCCGCATCACGCAGTTGCTCAGCATTACGGAACGTGACAATCCCCGAGAACGAGATATAAAAGCCCAAATCAAGTAGCTTACCCGCCGTTTCTCTGTCTTCTGTGAAACAGTGTAGTACGCCACCGCAATCCGTCACCTTTTCTTCCCGCAGGATACCCAGCGTGTCGGCGCGCGCATCTCGGGTGTGAACGATAACCGGCTTATTCAGTTCCCGGCCAATGCGGATGTGGTTACGGAAGGATTCCTGCTGGCGAGGTTTCGTTTCCGGAGTGTAGAAATAGTCCAGGCCGGTCTCGCCCATCGCCACTACGCCCTCTTCTGCGGCAAGACGGCGTAAATCCTCAACGTCGTACGCTTCATCCTGATTCAGCGGATGCACGCCGCAGGAGAAGACGACATTATCCCGCTCGCCTACCAGTTCACGCATGGAGCGGTAACCCGGCAACGTGGTTGCCACGGCCAGGCAAAATTTCACATCGCGCGCGGCGGCTTTCGCCAGCACGTCGTCCACATTTTTATGCAGGGATTGATAATCCAGGCCATCGAGATGGCAGTGTGAGTCGACTAAAAACATAATGTCTCTCTCAGAGGTGGGAAACCGGCGGTATGACGCCCGGTTGCAGGTAGTGTTCAATACGCAGTAACTGGTCGGTCAGTAAAAGCTCGCGATTGAGACCGGTTACCGTCAAAAGTTGTTCACGACTCTGGCAGATATCATGAAGGATAGCGTGCAGCGACTGCCCTGACAGGCGATTCGCCAGCGTGGTGACCAGCGCCCACTCGTCAGGGTTAGTCAGAAGCGTAGCCCCCTGCTGAATTTTGAGCGCATCCAGCAGCAGCGCGGCCAGCCAGTGCAGCCGTTCCGGAGCCTGATCGCTGTTCAGCGCTGGCAGCACGCTCAGCCAGTCATGGATGTCGAGGGCTGATTCAACCGCACGACACAGCGTTTCACGCTGGGACCACACCTCGGGCTGTAATAAGGCCAGCGCAGCCGCAGGCGCACCGCTGCACAGGCGCAACGCTGAGAGCGCCGCGTCTTGTGACACCGTCACTTCCCGCTCAAGCCAGGCGAGTGCCCAGGATTCCTGAGGGACAGCAAGGTGGTGAAGACGGCAGCGACTGCGCAGCGTCGCCAGCAAGCGTTCCGGCTCGCGGCAGGAGAGGAAAAACCAGGTGTTTTCTGGCGGCTCTTCCAGGGTTTTTAACAGCGCGTTGGCTGCGGCTTCCGTGAGCAGCGCGGCATCTTTCAGCCACACCACTTTCGCCCCCCCCAGACGCGCATATTCGTACAGTTTCTCACTGACCTCACGCACCGCGTCGATACCGAGCGTATTTTTGCCCTTCTCAGGTTCGAGGGTGTAATAGTCAGGATGCGTGCCCGCCTGCATGAGCTGGCAACCCCGACACTTACCACAGCTTTTATGTCCTTCCGGCTGTTGGCACATCAGAAAGCGGGTTATGGCGTAAATCAACGCATCATCACCCATTCCCGGCAGCGCCTGGATCAGTAACGCATGATGCCCCCGACCAACCTGATAGCTGCCGATCAGCTGTTCAAAGTGTGGGCGCAACCATGGATACCATTTCATGCCTGCTGCTCCTGTAGCCACTGCGTAACGGTCTGCTGAATATCACATGTAACGTCTTCAAGGGATTGCGTCGCATCGATGGTACGAATGGTCTTGTCCTGCCCGGCCAGTTCCAGATAACGCGCACGGGTGCGGTTAAAGAAATCAAAAGACTCCTGTTCAATGCGGTCCAGTTCGCCGCGGGCACGGGCGCGCTTCAGGCCCACCTCAGGGGTCACGTCCAGATACAGCGTCAGGTCAGGACGGAAATCGCCCAGAACCGCGTCGCGAAGCGTAGCCAGCATGGCCTGATTGATACCCCGTCCACCGCCCTGATACGCCTGGGTTGAGAGATCGTGGCGATCGCCAATCACCCATTTGCCTTCTGCCAAAGCGGGTTTGATCACCGTCTCCACCAGCTGAACGCGCGCCGCATAGAACATCAGCACTTCCGCTTTGTCGGTAATAACTTCATCGCCAACGGATTTGATATCCAGAACCAGGCTGCGCAGTTTTTCCGCCAGCTGCGTACCGCCCGGCTCGCGGGTGAAGACCATGTCGGCGACGCCAAGAGATTTCAGCGTATCCACCACCACGTTACGGGCGGTGGTTTTGCCCGCCCCTTCGAGTCCCTCAATGACAATGTATTTACTGCGCATTTTTTTCCTTAAGTGCCTTCAGATAGTCCTGAACGGAGCGATTGTGACTGGCCAGGTTGGTATTGAACGTATGCCCCCCTTTTCCGTCAGCCACAAAATAGAGATACGGCGTTTTGGCCGGGTGCGCGGCGGCCTTCAACGATGCTTCACTCGGCGTCGCAATCGGTCCAGGCGGCAGGCCGCTAATCACGTAGGTATTATACGCCGTTGGCGTTTCCAGATCTTTTCTGGAAATCCTGCCGTTGTAGTTTTCGCCCATGCCGTAGATGACGGTAGGATCGGTTTGCAAACGCATGCCGATGCGCAGACGGTTAATAAACACCGAGGCAACCTGGTCACGTTCGGCAGCAACGGCCGTCTCTTTCTCGATGATCGAGGCCATCGTCATGAACTGGTTTTGATCTTTATAAGGCAGCCCCTCTGCTCGCCCTTTCCACGCAGCGTCTACCGCCGCGACCATTTTGTTGTGCGCGCGCTTCAGAATTGCCACATCCGTCGTGCCTGCCGTATACATCCACGTATCGGGCCAGAACCAGCCTTCCACCCACTCGGGATGTTCGAATTTTAAGGCGTCTGCCACGGTCTGGTAGCGGTCATCTTTCAGCGTATGCTTGATGTACGGCGCGTCACGCAGTTGCCTGAGATAATCGCTCAGACGCATACCTTCCACAAAACGCAATGGGAACTGGGCTTCTTTACCACTCTCCAGCAGTTGCAGCATCTCGCGCACGGTCATGCCAGGGGTGAAACGATAGGTACCGGCCTTGAAATGGGACAGGTCCGGCTCAATACGCAGCAGCCACTGGAATACGCGTGGGCGATTGATAATTTTGTCGTCATACAGCTGCTGACCAAGCGCCTGCCGCCCGGTCCCCGCTTTCAGGGTAAATATCGTCTCGTCTTTAATCAGGATCTGACTTTCAGCCAGCTGACGGACTTTCCACACTCCCGCTCCGCCAGCGATTCCGAACGCAACGATAAGAAGGAGGACAAAGCGTAACATTTTCTTCATGACTACCTGGTTTGCTCACATAACGGGGCCAGAAACTGGAACAGCTCGCGGGATGACCAGCACTTGCGGTCATAAGCGCGAACGGGGACAACGGGCATCAGCGCATTGCAGATAACAACTTCTTCGGCAGCCAGCAGCGCCTCTTCCTTAGCGTTAACTTCGACAACGCGAAAGCCTGCGCGTGCCAGCTGTTGCAAACAAAACTGCCGCATAATGCCGTTGACTCCGGCCTGCTCCAGCGAAGGCGTGAATACGTCACTGCCCTTCCGCCAGAGTAAATTAGCCGCACAGCATTCCGTAATGTACCCTTCGCTGTCAAGAACCAGCGCCTCCCCGGCCTCCGTCTGCTCAAGATGAGTACGAATAAGCACCTGTTCAAGACGGTTAAGATGTTTTATGCCAGCGAGCATCGGGTTTCGCCCCAGACGTACCGGGCTAAGCGCCAGGACTACGCCCTCTTCACGCCAGTGCGCGTAATGGGAAGGATAATCTGAAACGGAAAGGATCCGCGCAGGATGCTGGCAGGCAGAACCGCTATAGCCCCGACCACCGCTGCCGCGGCTGATAATGACTTTCAGGACGCCGCTTGCTTTCTCTGACGCCAGCCGACGCATTTCACTTTCAAGAATGTCCCACTGCGAAAAGGGGATCAGTAATGCTTCGCAGGCTTTTTGTAAACGAAGGATATGGGCCCCGAGCAGGCACACGCCACCGTCGAGAATACGCGCGGTCGTGAAACAGCCATCGCCAAACTGGGTCGCCCTGTCGCTTGCCGGCAGCATTTCTTGCTCAAGGCCATTAATTAAAAACATAGTGGCTCCTTATGCATGGAGGCTCAGTCTGGCAGGATGTGGTTAGCCGGACAAGGGGATATCACCTAATAAAAAAGGCCCGGCAAGCGGACCTTTATTATCGTCAGCGACTAACCAGACTCAGACCTTTTTGAAGATCAGAGAACCGTTAGTCCCACCGAAGCCGAAGGAGTTACACAGGGTGTACTCCATACCGCTAACCTGGCGCGCTTCGTGGGGAACGAAGTCCAGATCGCAACCTTCATCTGGATTATCCAGGTTGATGGTTGGCGGTACAGCCTGATCGCGCAGCGCGAGAATAGAGTAGATTGATTCTACTGCACCCGCCGCACCCAGGAGGTGACCGGTCATGGATTTCGTGGAGCTCACCAGTACACGGCTGGCAGATTCGCCGAAGATAGACTTAACCGCCTGCGCTTCTGCTTTATCGCCCGCAGGGGTAGATGTCCCGTGCGCGTTAACGTAGCCAATCTGTGCCGGCGTAATGCCCGCATCACGGATGGCGTTTTCCATCGCCAGCGCAGCACCTGCGCCGTTCTCTGGAGGAGACGTCATGTGGTAAGCATCGCTGCTCATGCCAAAGCCAACAACTTCAGCATAAATTTTCGCGCCACGTTTTTTCGCGTGTTCGTACTCTTCCAGTACGATCATGCCTGCACCGTCACCCAGCACGAAACCATCACGGTCTTTATCCCACGGACGGCTCGCCGCCTGAGGATTATCGTTTCGGGTAGAGAGCGCACGCGCTGCACCGAAGCCACCGACGCCCAGCGGGGTACTGGCTTTTTCAGCACCGCCCGCAACCATAGCATCTGCATCGCCGTACGCGATGATACGCGCGGCCTGGCCGATGTTATGCACGCCAGACGTACAGGCTGTCGCGATTGAGATGCTTGGGCCACGCAGGCCGAACATAATGGTCAGGTGACCTGCCACCATGTTTACAATCGTAGACGGAACGAAGAACGGGCTGATTTTACGCGGGCCGCCATTCACCAGAGATGTATGGTTTTCCTCGATCAGGCCAAGACCGCCAATCCCGGAGCCGATAGCAGCGCCGATACGGGTAGCGTTCTCTTCCGTAATCTCAAGGCCAGAATCCTGCATGGCCTGAACGCCAGCGACAATTCCATATTGAATGAAGGCATCCATCTTGCGCTGTTCTTTGCGCGAGATGATCTCTTCACAGTTAAAATCCTTTACTAAGCCAGCAAATTTCGTTGCATAGGCGCTAGTATCGAAATGGTCGATTAGGCTGATGCCGCTCTGACCGGCAAGGAGAGCTTTCCAGGTGGACTCTACGGTATTGCCGACAGGAGACAACATGCCAAGTCCGGTCACAACTACACGACGCTTAGACACGTTTGTCCTCCAGGGAGGGATAAAAAAAGAGATTCGTGGGACTACAAAAGATAAAACTCAGGCGGTCGAATGACCGCCTGGAGATGTTCACTTACGCCTGGTGACCGTTGATGTAATCAATGGCAGCCTGAACGGTGGTGATTTTCTCAGCTTCTTCGTCCGGAATCTCAGTATCAAACTCTTCTTCCAGAGCCATTACCAGCTCAACGGTGTCAAGAGAATCTGCGCCCAGGTCTTCAACAAAGGAAGCGGAGTTCACAACTTCTTCCTGCTTAACGCCCAGCTGTTCGCCGATAATTTTCTTAACGCGTTCTTCGATAGTGCTCATACTCTTAAATTTCCTATCAAAACTCGCTTTCGCGATGGTTTTCGTAGTGTATAAAATGTTGAAAAATTTGCAACTAAATCCCGGCAGGTCTTACCACGATTTTACGTTATTTTGAGGCCATTTGCCCAAATAACGCAAATATTTTCGATCGTGATTAAACCATGTACATCCCGCCGTTGACGTGGAGGGTTTCACCAGTGATGTAACCCGCTTCGTCAGAGGCTAAAAATGCAACCGCGCTGGCGATTTCTTTAGGGTCGCCAAGACGACCCGCTGGAACTGCCGCCAGCGTACCCGCACGCTGATCATCGGTCAGCGCACGCGTCATGTCCGTTTCAATAAAGCCCGGAGCAACAACGTTTACAGTAATTCCGCGGGACGCGACTTCGCGCGCCAGCGACTTACTGAAACCGATCAGACCTGCTTTCGCCGCAGCGTAGTTAGCCTGACCAGCATTTCCCATGGTACCAACCACAGAACCTACAGTGATAATACGTCCATGACGCTTTTTCATCATAGCGCGCATTACCGCTTTTGACAGACGGAATACCGATGACAGGTTGGTTTCGATAATATCGTTCCACTCATCATCTTTCATTCGCATCAACAGGTTGTCGCGAGTGATCCCGGCATTATTGACCAGAATATCCACTTCGCCAAACTCTGCGCGAATATTTTCCAGAACAGATTCGATAGATGCTGGTTCAGTCACATTCAGTACCAGACCTTTGCCGTTCGCACCCAGATACTCGCTGATGGCCTGTGCGCCATTCTCGCTGGTCGCAGTCCCGATCACCGTCGCGCCGCGCGCAACCAGTGTTTCAGCAATAGCACGCCCGATACCGCGGCTTGCGCCGGTCACCAGGGCAATTTTTCCTTCAAAACTCATGGTATTCCTCTTTTATTGCGAGAGTGCCGCTTTCATTGCTTCCGTCTCGTTAATCGCCGAGGCAGTCAGGGTGTCTACAATACGTTTTGTCAGACCGGTAAGTACCTTACCTGGACCGACTTCATACAGATGTTCAACGCCCTGAGACGCCATAAATTCAACGGTTTTGGTCCACTGAACTGGGCTGTAGAGCTGGCGAACCAGCGCGTTACGGATAGCCTCCGGCGCGGTTTCGCACTTCACATCGACGTTATTCACAACGGAAATCGTCGGTGCGTTAAAGGTCATTTTTTCCAGCTCAACCGCCAGCTTATCGGCAGCGGGCTTCATCAGCGCACAGTGAGACGGCACGCTCACCGGCAGCGGCAGTGCACGTTTTGCACCCGCAGCTTTACAGGCAGCGCCTGCACGCTCAACCGCTTCTTTATGACCCGCGATAACTACCTGGCCTGGCGAGTTAAAGTTTACCGGAGAAACGACCTGACCTTCAGCAGATTCTTCACAGGCTTTAGCAATAGAAGCATCATCCAGACCGATGATGGCAGACATGCCGCCCGTGCCTTCTGGCACCGCTTCCTGCATAAACTTACCACGCAATTCAACCAGACGGACCGCGTCAGCGAAGGCAATCACCCCTGCGCAGACCAGCGCAGAGTATTCACCCAGGCTATGACCCGCCATCAGCGCCGGCGTTTTGCCGCCCTGCTGCTGCCATACGCGCCACAATGCGACGGAGGCTGCCAGCAGTGCCGGTTGAGTCTGCCAGGTTTTGTTCAGCTCTTCAGCTGGGCCCTGCTGGGTCAGCGCCCACAGATCATAACCCAGCGCGTCAGAAGCTTCACGGAAAGTCTCTTCAATAACCGGATAGTTTGCTGCCATTTCAGACAACATCCCAACAGTTTGTGAGCCCTGTCCCGGGAACACAAAAGCAAATTGCGTCATTTTTTAATCCTTATCCTAGAAACGAACCAGCGCGGAACCCCAGGTGAACCCGCCACCAAAGGCTTCAAGCAAGACCAGTTGGCCCCGTTTAATTCGTCCATCGCGTACCGCTTCGTCAAATGCGCACGGTACCGATGCCGCAGAGGTGTTGCCGTGGCGATCAAGCGTCACCACAACGTTATCCATAGACATGCCCAACTTCTTCGCCGTCGCGCTGATAATACGCAGGTTAGCCTGATGCGGTACCAGCCAGTCGAGTGCGGCGCGATCCAGATTGTTCGCTTCCAGCGTCTCATCAACAATGTGAGCGAGTTCGGTCACGGCCACCTTGAACACTTCATTACCCGCCATTGTCAGGTAAATCGAACTGTCCGGATTAACGCGATCGGCGTTAGGCAGCGTTAACAGCTCGCCGTAGCGACCGTCAGCGTGCAGGTGCGTGGAGATGATGCCTGGTTCTTCGGACTGCCCCAGCAGCACCGCGCCCGCGCCATCGCCAAAAATAATGATTGTGCCGCGATCGGTTGGATCGCAGGTACGCGCCAGCACATCAGCACCGATCACCAACGCATATTTTACGGCACCCGATTTAACATACTGATCGGCGATGCTCAGCGCATAGGTGAAACCCGCGCACGCCGCTGCAACATCAAATGCCGGGCAGCCTTTGATGCCGAGCATGTTCTGCACCTGGCACGCTGCGCTTGGGAAGGCATGCGTGGCAGATGTTGTCGCCACCACAATAAGCCCGATCTGTTCTTTATCAATGCCAGCCATCTCAAGCGCTCGCTGAGCGGCTTCGTAGCCCATGGTGGACACAGTTTCGTCTGGCGCGGCGATACGACGTTCACGGATACCTGTGCGCGTGACAATCCACTCGTCAGACGTATCTACCATTTTTTCAAGATCGGCGTTGGTACGCACTTGTTTTGGCAGGTAGCTGCCGGTACCTAAAATCTTCGTATACATGTACGCTCAGTCACTTTTAGCTAATACAGATCCCAGGCGAGCGGCAATCCTCTGAGGGACTTGTCGCTGCACCGCCTGCACTGCCTGTTCAATCGCGACGGTAAATGCTCGCTGATTGGCGGCGCCATGACTCTTAATCACGATGCCGCGCAATCCTAACAGACAGGCGCCATTATACTGGTCGGGGTTGAGGTGACTGAATCGCCGCGTCAGGCTTTTTTGTAACCAACGCTTTAATAAAATCAGCCACCAGGACCTTTTTTTACCTTCTCCCTGCGATTTCAGCAGAGAAAGGAACATTCGTACGACCCCTTCCATGGTCTTCAACGTCACGTTTCCGGTGAAGCCATCACACACTAATACATCCGTTTTGCCCGTCAGCAACTCATTGGCTTCGAGATAACCAATATAGTTGATGGAGGGAACCTGTTTGAGTATTTCCGCAGCGTCGCGGATACTGTCCAGGCCTTTGGTCTCTTCTTCACCAATATTCAATAACGCAACGCGGGGATTGGTAATCCCGACCACGTCTTCTGCCAGCACCGACCCCATCACGGCAAACTGAGCCAGCATTGTACTATCACAATCTACGTTAGCGCCCAGATCGAGCACCACCGTTTTGCCCTTCTGCTGATGCGGTAACACCGTCACCAGCGCCGGACGCTCAATGCCCTCAATCGGCTTGAGCAATAATTTCGACAGCCCCATCAGCGCGCCAGTATTTCCCGCGCTGACGCAAGCCTGCGCTCGCCCTTCTTTCACCAGCTCCAGCGCCATGCGCATAGAGCTGCCGCGGCTATTACGAATAGCCTGCGATGGCCGGGCATCACTGGCAATAACTGACTGCGCAGGAATAATCTGCAGACGCGAACGTTGTTCAAAGTCAGCTTTTGCAAGTAATGGCGTGATTGTGTCGGGATTACCGACTAAAAGAAGTGTGAGTTGCGAATTAGAATTCAGTGCCTGCAATGCTGCAGGCACTGTCACGGTAGGGCCAAAATCTCCCCCCATGACATCTAACGCCAGGGTTAGACGTGTCAAGGTATCGTCGCAGCCTGGTTCGGTAAACTCCCCGTTTTCACGGGGAAGTTCCTCACTAAGCCTAATCACGCTGACGCGTGATTACTTAGTGATAACCTTGCGGCCGCGGTAGAAACCGTCAGCGGTGATGTGGTGACGCAGGTGTTTCTCACCAGAAGTCTTGTCTACAGACAGGCTGGTAACTGCGGTCAGCGCGTCATGGGAACGACGCATGCCACGTTTGGAACGGGTTGGTTTATTCTGTTGTACGGCCATGGACCTTACTCCTCAATTACTTACGCTTTAAGCTGGCTAATACGGCAAATGGATTTGGTTTTTGCGCTTCATCAGGCAGTTCCCCAAAGACCATGTCCGCCTCGGACACTTCACAGTGTTCAGAATCATGCACCGGAACGACTGGCAGGGAGAGGATGACTTCATCTTCAACCAGCGCCAGAAGATCGATTTCACCGAATTCGTTAACCTCAATCGGTTCATACGCTTCCGGGAGTGCTTCAGCCTGTTCGTCAGAACGAACCGGACTGAAACAATACGTTGTGTGAACATGCTGTACAAACGGTTTCCCGCAGCGCTGACATTCGAGCGTTACCGTCACCTTTGCATCACCGGTTAAAACGGCGAGGCGCTGGTTGTCGATAGCGAACGACATGGAGCACTCTACATCACTGTCCACACTGACTACAGATTCGGCAATACGCTCAGCCTGATCGGAAGAATAGATTCCTTCGTAATCGAGGCGTTTTTGAGCCGTACGAACCGGATCAAGAGTCAGGGGTAATTTTACCTTTTGCATAGGGCGCGCATATTAACTTTGTAACGTCATAGAGTCAAAGAAAAAGGCAACCAGAGCTGCCTTTTGCCAATTATTCGCACACATTGCGGCCTGTAGTTTAAAATGGCTGGCATCGATACGCTATATCTGGTGATAAAAATATGCCAAATCTCGTCCTTGCTTCCACTTCACCTTATCGCCGAATGCTGCTGGAAAAGCTCGGGATCCCGTTTGAATGCGCCGCGCCGGAGGTGGATGAAACGCCACAGCCGGGCGAGTCACCGCGTCATCTGGTGACCCGTCTCGCGAAAGAGAAAGCACAGTCGCTGGCCGTACGTTACCCCGCTCATCTGATTATAGGCTCCGATCAGGTTTGTGTGCTGGGCGGCGAAATCACCGGTAAACCGCATACGGAAGAAAACGCCTGCCAGCAGCTTTTGCGTGCGCGAGGCAGTATCGTGACCTTTTATACCGGCCTGGCGCTTTATAATTCCGCCTCCGGTCATCTGCAAACCGAGTGCGAGCCATTTGATGTGCACTTCCGTCATCTCAGCGAGGAGGAGATTATGGATTACGTGCGTCGGGAACGTCCTCTGAACTGCGCAGGGAGTTTCAAAAGTGAAGGACTGGGAATTGCACTGTTCGACAAGCTGGACGGGCGGGATCCCAACACGCTGGTGGGGTTGCCGCTGATTGCGCTGTGCCAGATGTTAAGGCGAGAAGAGTGTAATCCGCTGACGATGTGATTTTTGCCCAGCGGCGCTTCGCTTGCATGGGCCTACGGATTTCGTAGGCCGGGTAAGCGCAGCGCCACCCGGCACATAATCAGCCGCGCAGAACTTTCAGGCAGCGTTTCAACTGATCATCCAGCGGCGCTTCAATACGGATAACTTCACCGGTATTAGGATGGGTAAACTTCAGCGCTGCCGCATGCAGGAACAGACGCGACAGCCCCGTACCCGCCAACTGCTTATCAAACTCGCGATCGCCATAGCGATCGTCGAACGCAATCGGATGGCCTGCAAACTGGGTATGGACGCGAATCTGGTGAGTACGCCCCGTCACCGGACTACAGCGCACCAGCGTGGCGAATTCGTAGCGCTCTTCTACTTTAAATCGCGTCTCAGACGGTTTCCCTTCCTGATTAACACGAACAATGCGCTCACCGCTTTGCAGAATATTTTTCAGCAGCGGCGCCTGCACCACTTTCACGTGGGACTGCCACTGGCCGCGCACCAGCGCCAGATAATCTTTCTGCATCCCTTTTTCGCGCAGCTGTTCATGCAGGGAACGCAGTGCAGAACGTTTTTTCGCCACCAGCAGCACGCCTGAGGTATCACGGTCAAGACGGTGAACAAGTTCGAGGAAACGCGCTTCCGGGCGCAGCGCACGTAAACCTTCGATCACGCCGAAGCTCAGACCGCTCCCCCCGTGTACCGCCGTTCCGGACGGTTTATTCAGCACCAGAATGTGGTCGTCCTCATAAAGGATAACGTCGCTCAGGGCCGCGACTTTTTGCAGCTTCGGAGAAACGACCTCTTCTTCACGCTCTGCAACACGTACCGGTGGAATGCGGACTTCATCGCCCGCCTCGAGCTTGTACTCGGGCTTCACACGTTTTTTGTTGACCCGCACCTCACCCTTACGCAAGATGCGATAAATCATACTTTTTGGCACACCCTTCAATTGGGTGCGCAAAAAATTATCGATACGTTGCCCCGCCTCGTCGTCGGCGATGGCAACCATTTTTACGGCTGGAGTCTCTGTTTTCATGGTTGGCGATTCTAAATAGCGTCTGACATTAGCGCCACTCATTTTTCTATGCTTATATTTACTTTTATCCGGACCACTCCCCTTTCGCGCAATCGATTTGGTGGTTATTAAACCAATCACCCCGTTGAAGTGAAGAAACTGTGAGTAACCGGGTGATAATTGGTAAAAGTCATCTTGCTATAACCCGGCGAGCAGTGGAATAATGAATCCGTTTTCCGCGTTAAATCCGGGTTTTGTAAGGATGTCGACGGAATGACCAATTTTGTCTGACCGATCATCCACGCAGCAATGGCGTAAGACGTATTGATCTTTCAGGCAGTTAGCGGGCTGCGGGTTGCAGTACTTCCCGGTATAAGGATTGTTCTCTGGAGAGTTTTCCCAGGCAATTCCCCTGATAATTGCGCTGTGTTTCCCTATGAAATACAGGCAACCGACACTCTGCGCCTCTTAAGCGAGCGACAACCGTGAGGTTGGCGACGTGAATAGACACGAGGCCATCGGTTCATACCCCGGAAAGCGTCACCTTGCCCGCAGCTTTGTCGTCAATGTAAGAATAACGAGTAAGTTACGATGAAAAGAATGTTAATCAACGCAACTCAGCAAGAAGAGTTGCGTGTCGCCCTTGTGGATGGGCAGCGCCTGTACGATCTGGATATCGAAAGTCCTGGACACGAACAGAAAAAAGCGAACATTTACAAAGGCAAAATCACCCGCATTGAACCAAGCCTTGAAGCTGCATTTGTCGATTACGGTGCTGAGCGTCACGGTTTCCTTCCTCTCAAAGAAATCGCCCGCGAATATTTTCCTGCAAACTACAACTCCCATGGCCGTCCGAACATCAAAGATGTTCTGCGTGAAGGTCAGGAAGTTATCGTCCAGATCGATAAAGAAGAGCGTGGCAACAAAGGCGCCGCGCTGACCACCTTTATCAGTCTGGCAGGAAGCTATCTGGTATTGATGCCAAACAACCCGCGTGCGGGTGGCATCTCTCGCCGTATCGAAGGCGATGACCGTACCGAGCTGAAAGAAGCACTGGCAAGTCTTGAACTGCCAGACGGCATGGGCCTTATCGTGCGCACCGCAGGCGTTGGCAAATCTGCCGAAGCGTTGCAGTGGGACCTGAGCTTCCGCCTGAAACACTGGGAAGCCATCAAGAAAGCGGCAGAAAGCCGTGCTGCGCCGTTCCTGATCCACCAGGAAAGCAACGTCATCGTGCGTGCCTTCCGTGATTATCTGCGTCAGGACATCGGTGAAATTCTGATTGATAACCCGAAAGTGCTTGAGCTGGCTCGCCAGCACATCGCCGCACTGGGTCGCCCGGATTTCACCAGCAAAATTAAACTGTACACCGGTGAAATCCCGCTGTTCAGCCATTATCAGATTGAATCCCAGATCGAGTCTGCCTTCCAGCGTGAAGTGCGTCTGCCGTCCGGCGGTTCTATCGTTATCGATACCACCGAAGCGTTGACCGCCATCGACATCAACTCCGCGCGTGCAACCCGCGGCGGCGACATCGAAGAGACCGCCTTCAACACCAACCTTGAAGCCGCTGATGAAATCGCCCGCCAGCTCCGCCTGCGCGACCTGGGTGGTCTGATCGTTATCGACTTCATCGACATGACCCCGGTTCGCCACCAGCGTGCGGTTGAAAACCGTCTGCGTGAAGCGGTGCGCCAGGATCGCGCGCGTATCCAGATCAGCCATATTTCTCGCTTTGGCCTGCTGGAGATGTCCCGTCAGCGCCTCAGCCCGTCTCTGGGTGAGTCCAGCCATCACGTCTGCCCGCGCTGTTCCGGTACAGGTACCGTTCGTGACAATGAATCTCTCTCCCTCTCTATTCTGCGTCTGATTGAAGAAGAAGCGCTGAAAGAGAACACCAAAGAGGTTCACGCTATTGTTCCAGTGCCGATTGCCTCCTACCTGCTGAACGAAAAACGTGCAGCGGTGAGCGCAATCGAAGCGCGTCAGGGCGGCGTTCGCTGCATCATCGTGCCAAACGACGAGATGCAAACCCCGCACTATCACGTGCTGCGCGTGCGCAAAGGCGAAGAGACAAGCACCCTCAGCTACCTGCTGCCGAAGCTGCATGAAGAAGAAATGGCGCTGCCGTCTGATGAAGAGCCTGCCGAGCGTAAACTGCCTGAGCAGCCAGCTTTAGCGACCTTCATCATGCCGGAAGCACCGCCAGAAGCGACGCTGGAAAAACCAGCGGAAAAACCTGCTGTGCAGAAAGTGGCTCCTGCCGCGCCAAAAGCGCAGCCTGAGCAGCCTGGTCTCCTGAGCCGCATCATCGGTGCGCTGAAAAAAATGTTTGCCGCCGAAGAAGTTCAGCCTGAGGAGCCGAAAGAAGCGCCAAAAGAAGCGAAACCAGAGCGTCAGCAGGACCGTCGTAAGCGTCAGAACAACCGTCGCGACCGCAACGACCGTGGCGATCGTAATGAGCGCCGTGATAATCGTTCCGATAACAACGAAGGTCGTGAACAGCGCGAGGACAACCGTCGCAACCGTCGCGAGAAGCAACAGCAGAACGTTGAAGATCGTGAGATTCGCCAGCAGGCGGGCGATGAGTCCGAGAAGAGCAAACAGCGTGACGAGCAGCAGCCTCGCCGCGAGCGTAACCGTCGTCGTAACGATGACAAACGCCAGGCTCAGCAGGAAGTCAAAAACCTGAATCGCGAAGCGCCTGTAGAACAGCAGGACACTGAGCAGGAAGAGCGTACTCAGGTTATGCCGCGTCGTAAGCAGCGCCAGCTGACCCAGAAAGTACGTGTGGGTGTTGTTCAGGCCGAAGAAAACGACGTTATCGCGGTTGAAGCGGTTGAAAGCACAACGGGTACTCAGGTTGCGAAAGTTGACCTGCCAGCCGTAGTGGAAAATCAGGTTGAGCAGGACGAAAGCAGCGAAAACCGTGATAACGCAGGTATGCCGCGTCGCTCCCGCCGTTCTCCACGCCATCTGCGCGTGAGCGGTCAGCGTCGCCGTCGTTATCGTGACGAGCGTTACCCGACCCAGTCTCCAATGCCAATGACCGTGGCGTGCGCGTCACCTGAGATGGCATCCGGTAAAGTCTGGATCCGTTATCCGGTTGCACGTCCGGAGCAGGCTGTTGAAGAACAGGCTGTGACCGAAGAGGTGATTGCACCAGTCGTCGCAGTGGAAGACGTCGTGACTGAAGCGGCAACCGTGGTCGAACCGCAGGTTGTTGAAACAGCGCCGCCGCAGGCTGTGGAAGTGGAAACGACCCATCCTGAAGTGATTGCTGCACCGGTTGATGCCGCACCGCAGATCATTGCCGAAGAAGATACCGTGGTGGCTGAAGAAGTCGCGGAAGACGCTAAGCCTGTATCCGCAGCAGAAGAGCCCGCAGACGTTGCCGTCGAAACGGTGACGGAAGAGGTTGTTCAGGACGTCGAGATTCAGGTTGAACCTGTTGTCGAAGAGGTCAAAGCGCCTGAAGTGAAATCTGAGCCGGTTGAGATCGTTGAAGCTGTAGCGCCTGCTTACATTGCTACCGCGCCAATGACTCGTGCCCCGGCACCTGAGTACGTGCCTGAAGCACCACGCCATAGTGACTGGGTTCGTCCGGAATTCAACTTCGAAGGTAAAGGTGCTGCCGGTGGTCACAGTGCGACGCACATGGCTACTGCCCCAGCTACTCGTCCTCAGCCTGTTGAATAACGCACGCTAAGACTGAAAGCCGACCTTCGGGTCGGCTTTTTTATGGCTGTTGCAGGGGCTTTCTCATCCCGGTGACCTCCGGCATTATCTGCCGCATCAGCTCCAGAAAACGCCGCAAGCGCGCCGGATAATAGCGTGACCAGGGATAAACCAGATGTACCGGTAGCGCTGCTGGCTGCCACTCTGGCAGTAAATGCACCAGTCGCCCTTCCCGAATATCATCCTGTACCGTCCAGCTGGATACCACCGCCACGCCTAGCCCGGTGAGTGCCGTATTGCGCGCTACATACAAGCTGTCGGTACTCAGGCGTGGCGTAATGGTAACTCTCACCGGGGTG
The DNA here is from genome assembly GCF_049237025.1 of Enterobacter cloacae complex sp. SYL001. NCBI lineage: Bacteria > Pseudomonadati > Pseudomonadota > Gammaproteobacteria > Enterobacterales > Enterobacteriaceae > Enterobacter > Enterobacter cloacae complex sp. SYL001. The sequence continues at coordinate 55,848 of NZ_JBMKJI010000012.1, forward strand.
GGTGTTGCCTCGTGGAAGAGCTCCACATGGCGTTGATAAAAAGAGCTGATGGCAATCCAGGGGAGATGTTGCAGATCGTCCGGCGTGTTAACCGCGGGAAAACGGGCCAGGAGTGCCGGTGACGCTACCACCGAGCGCGGCACTTCAGCCAGTAGCACAGACACGGTTGCCGGATCGACTTCCACGCCCACCCGAATAGCACAGTCAAGATTGTCGCCGAGGAAATCAACCGAGCGATCGTTAAGCATCCATTCGATTGAGAGTAGCGGATAGCGCTGCAAAAATTCGGTTAACGGTTTTAGTAGCTGATCCTGGCCAAACGCGTGAGGGGCGCGCACCCTCAGCACCCCGACCGGTTCATCTTCCGTCTGCCCCACCTCGTCTTCCAGCGCCAGCCAGCTGTCAATTACCCGTCGGGCATGCTGATAGCAACGTTCACCGTCATCGGTAAGCCGTGTGGTATGGGTTGTGCGCAGCATCAGGCGCACGCCCAGCATGGTTTCAAGCGACTGCAACCGTCGGCTCACCGTGGCCTGGGTTGTTGCCAGCTGACGTGCCGCCGCAGAAAGGGACCCCGCCTCCACAATGCGAACAAAGGTTCGCATCAGTTCTACACGATCTATACGCTCAGTCCGTTTCATATCATTTGCACCTATACGCTACACGTATAAGCGTTTTACCACCGCGCCCGCTACCGTCGCAAGGCGTACTGATAAAAAATAGCCGCACACGACGAATGAGGAACATCTTATGAACACAACTGCCACCCGGGCCATAAGCCGCTGGGTAATCTTAATGCTGGCGCTCGGTGCGGGCTTCAGCGTGGCATCCATCTATTATGCCCAGCCTCTGCTGCCGCTGATGGGCTCAGACCTGCACCTGAGCATCGAAGGCATGGGCATGGTCCCGACACTCACCCAGGCGGGTTATGCCTTAGGTATCCTGTTTCTGCTCCCGCTCGGCGATCGTTATGACCGCAGAACGTTGATCCTGATAAAAAGTGCAGCTCTGGCGCTGTTCCTGCTGGGTTGTAGCCTGACCGGACAACTGCATTCCCTGCTGCTCACCAGCCTGCTGATTGGCATGGCCGCCACCATGGCGCAGGATATTGTCCCGGCCGCAGCGATCCTCGCGCCGGAAGGCAAACAGGGAAAAACGGTCGGCACGGTGATGACCGGCCTGCTGCTGGGGATTTTGCTCTCCAGAACCGTGAGCGGCGTGGTGGGTGAAGCCTTTGGCTGGCGAGTGATGTATCAGCTGGCCGCCGCAAGCATTGCCTTTATCGGCGTGGTGATGTGGGCCGTACTTCCCCGCTTCGCCGTTCATTCCACGCTGAGCTACCCGGCGCTGCTGCGCTCCATGGAACACCTCTGGCGTCGCTACCCGGCGCTGCGTCGGGCTGCGCTGGCTCAGGGTTTTCTGTCGATTGCCTTTAGTGCATTCTGGTCGACGCTGGCGGTCATGCTGCTGGAACGGTATCACCTTGGCAGCGCCGTGGCGGGTGGTTTTGGTATTGCCGGAGCCGCAGGCGCGCTGGCCGCACCGCTGGCAGGCGGTCTGGCCGATAAGCTGGGCGCCGGTAAAGTGACCCAACTGGGTGCCGCGCTGGTGACCCTCTCGTTTGCCCTGATGTTCCTGATGCCAGCCCTGGGTGTACACGGCCAGTTGCTCCTGATTGCCCTCTCCGCGGTCGGTTTCGATCTCGGTTTGCAGTCCAGCCTCGTGGCGCACCAGAACCTGGTCTACAGCCTTGAGCCGCAGGCCCGTGGGCGCCTTAACGCCCTGCTGTTTACCGTCATTTTCATCGGAATGGCGCTGGGTTCGGCATTAGGCAGCAATATCTATACGCTGGCAGGCTGGACGGGCGTGGTAGCACTGGCAACCCTGTGTGGTGCCATTGCGCTGGCTATCAGAGTGATTGAAAGCGCCCGGGTGGTGTCCGCTCAGGCAGAAAGTGTGTAAAAAAAATGCCCAACCCGGACGGGTTGGGCAGTCAAAACATGCCCAGTTTCAAGACATGTCAAACAGGTCAGAGTCTTATCTGTTCATCTGGAACAAAGACATACCCTGCATATCGCTAAAGGCTTTATACGAGGCCTGCAAAGCCGCCTGCTGCATGGTGTAGGAAGAAATCACCGAGTTCCAGTCCACGTCAACCAGGTCGCTCATCTGCTGAGTCTGGCCCAGCGCGCGGTCTTCACCCAGAGAATCCAGCTTGCCCAGCTCGTCCAGCTTGATGCCGAGGTCGGCGCGCACGGTCAACACGTTGTTGAGGGAGTTGCTCAGGCCACGGTTGGCTTTATCAATAGCCGCCGTAAATGCTTCAGCCTTCGTTTCGTCATCGCCAATCGGCTTATTCAGCGCTTCAATTGCGGAGTCGAGGATCTTGAACAAATTCGTTTCCGGCGCACTACCATCTGGCTCTGGCTTCGCATTGCTGGTGAAGCTATCGAAAACTTCAGTGCCCGTATGGCTGATTTGCATCGTGCGCGCAGAGTCAACCTGCTGGCTGATTGGCGTTCCGCCGCCCTTATAATCACCCGTAGCCTGGTCGAAAGCCGCCGCTTCGGTCTTGTAACCGGAAAAAATATAGCGACCGTTACCGTCCGTGCTGTTAGCCAGGTTCATGAGCTGATCGCGAATACCTTGCAGGTTCGTTGCCAGCGAAGCGCGGTCATCGTCACTTAACGTACCGTTGCCCGCATTGACAATCTTTTCCTGAGCAGCCTGGATAGCGGTTGTCACTTGCGATAACACGTTTTCTTCCAGCGAGACTTTCGTCGTAGCGAAGGAGCGCGCCAGCGCATACTGGCTATTTTGCGTTTGGGCCTGAGAGAGCACAACGGCCTGCGAAGCGGCAATCGGATCGTCAGACGGACGGTTGATACGCTTCCCCGTAGACATCTGCTCGCCGTAGCTGAGCCAGAGGCTTTGGGAGTTCGTCACGCCGCGCATGCTTTGCTCATACATCATTTGAGTACTAATACGCATTTTTTATGCCTCAGCCTTAGCGGATATTGATCAATGCATCAAACAGCGTGCTCGCCGTTTGCAGCACCTGCGCATTCGCCAGATAGTACTGCTGATAGCGTTGCAGGTTGCCATACTCTTCATCCAGGTTAACCCCGGAGATTGACTGCTGTTGTTTGGTCAGCTGCGTAACAACGTTAACTTTGGTTTCGCTGCTGGTTTTCAGCGACGCCGTGGTGCTGCCCACCGTACTGACCAGCGCGGCATAAGCATCGTTAAAGGTTTTGTTCCCCCCCACCAGCTTGGCGCTCTGCAAATCCAGCAGCTTTTGGCCATTGGTATTGTCGCTTTCGCCGCTTCCTTGCGCGGAGGCCATCGCCAGTTTGGACTCGTCGCTGATCGCAACGTCCATATTCACGATAACGTCATTCACCGGCTTCACGATAAAGCTGTCTTTATTATTGGCCGAGCCGCTAATGTTGACGTTGAGGCCATCAAACGACAGATTACCGCTGGTATCCGGCATAGCCGTGAAGCTGGTGTTGTCTGACAGACGGGTGATGGTCCAGTCAGTACCGTTATACTCAACTTTGTAGTTTGTCGCCTGGACCTTGGTACTGTCCGTCATCGTTGCCGTCACGGACGCGCTTCCGGTGTTCTTACCGTTACTCAGCACTGCCGGGGAGCCAAAATCAAACAGCTTGCCGCCTTTATCCCCGTTGGCATCAAAGCCCGCCTGGTGCTGGGTATTCATGGCATCCGCAAACGCCAGCGCCATCTGGTTAAGCGTATTTCGCGCCTGATCCAGATCCTGAGAACGGAACGTTAACAGCCCCCCAAGCGACCCCGTGGTGATCTGTTTTTCCGAGATCTCCACGTTGCCCGCTGCGGCATCCACATACGCAATCGTTGTACGTGCAGGGTCCGCGCTGGATTTCACCGCAGCCAGCTGGCTGGCGTTGCTGCCCTGTACCAGGGTGTAGCCGTTGGCGATAGAGATGTTGTAGGTGCCGCTGTCCTGTACGGTCACGTCCACACCGACTATTTTGTTCAGTTCGCTCACCAGCTGATCGCGCTGATCGAGCAGTTCGTTCGGGGATGCGCCCGCCCCTACGCCAGTCAGCCGGGAAATCTGATCGTTAAGGTTGGCAATCTGCTTCGCATAGTTATTGATCTGATCGACGCTGGTAGAAATCGCCGTATTGACCTGCGCATCCTGATCGCGGAGATATTGATCGTTAGTTTTGAACTGGTTTACCAGACCATCTGCCTTCCCGAGTACCGTCTGGCGTGCAGCCGGATCTTCTGCGTTACTCACCAGCGTTTGCAGGCTTTTAAAGAAATCCTGGAGGTTGGCAGAAAGCGAGTTCGTGGTATCCGACAGCACGTCGTCAATTTTCGACATCTGCTGGTAGCGCGTGGTCAGGCCGCTGCTCTGGTTCTGCGCCGCGCGCAGCTGGTTGGTAATAAACGCATCATATTCACGCTGAACGCCGGAGACATAGACCCCGTTACCCACCCAGCCGCCGCCGGTCAGGGTGCTGTTTGATGCGCCCAGAATGGTAGTCTGGCGGGTATAACCTGCCACGTTGTAGCTTGAAATATTATTACTGACGGTATTGAGTGCCGACTGCGCAGCACTGAGGCCACTCATGGCGCTGTTAATCAAACTGGACATGGGGGTTCCTTTTATACGTTCAGACACGAGTCCTGATGAAGGTTATCGGCAACCTCCACCGGGACTTGAGAACTTTCAGAACAGATTTTCGAGATCTGTGCTATACGCTTTGCTGACCTTCTCAGACATGGATTTCAGCTGCTGGATCATGCTGGTCAGCTTGCGTGCATAGTTTGGATCGGTCGCGTAGCCGGCATTCTGCAATGCCTGAGCGCCCTGCTCTGGCGTGGTGGCCTGGGTCACGGCGGTGTAACGCGGATTCCGGCTCAGCAGCCCGACATAATCCGACAACGCTTCCAGATACGAGCTGTAGACGCGGAATTTGGCTTTCACCTTCACTGCCGCACCGTTCTCATATTCGGTGGTGGTAATTTCCGTGGTCGGCCCCTTCCAGCTGGAAGTGGCCTTCACGCCAAAGATGTTGAAGCTCGGCTCGCCGTTCTCCCTGCGGATCTGACGTTGCCCCCAGCCCGACTCCAGCGCCGCCTGCGCCAGAATCAGATGGTGTGGCACGCCGCTTTCTTCACTGGCAAGACGCGCCGGCAGGGAGAGCTGCGCCAGGAAGTCTTTGCTGTCGCCGGAGAGCGGCTCGTCACGCGTTTCTGCTGGCTTCGGCATCGCCTTACGCACCATCTGGGTCAGCGCCTGATTTTGATAACTGGTCACCTTTTCCAGATCAAACTTCAGCGGCACCTGCGGCGGGGCCTCTTCAGGCGGGAGCCCCTGAGCGGCTGCGGTCTGCTTCACAATCATGTCCGCCAGGCCGAGCCCCTTTCCGGCGGTCATTTGCTGGGCAATCTGCTGATCGTACATGCTGGTGTAAAGCCGCGTGGAATCGCTGCTGAACATGCCATCTTTCGGCAGGGTTTCACGCATGCTTTTCAACATCATTTGTACGAACATGCCTTCCACCTGACGGGCCACCGGGCGGATATTCGCCGCCGGATCCTTGCCCGCTTTGGTTTTCAGCTCGTTGAGCGACTGGGCATCCCAGGCGGCACTGGTCAACAGTTTGCTATCGGTCAGCATTTAGATGATTTCCAGTTTGGCGCGCAGGCAGCCTGCACTTTGCATGGATTGCAGAATGGACATCAGATCCATTGGCGTTGCACCCAGTGCGTTCAGGGCACGCACCACGCTGTTCAGGTTGGCGCTGGAGCGCACGCTCTGCAACGATCCGCCGCTCTGTCGTAAATCAATCTGCGTTTGCGGGGTCACTACCGTCTGACCGCCACCAAACGGGGTATCCGGCTGGCTGACGTTGGCCGAGCGGTTAACCGTGACGGAGAGATTGCCCTGAGCCACGGCGCAGCTGTCCAGCGTCACTTCGCGGTTCATCACCACCGATCCGGTACGGGAGTTGATAATGACTTTTGCATCCTGCACCGACACGTTCACTTCCATATTCTGGATATCGGCCAGCATCCGCACCTGGTTGCTGCTACCGGTTGACGTGCGGATCTGCACGGTGCGGGCATCCAGCGCGGTGGCGCTGCCGTAACCCCGGCTGCGGTTGATGGTGTCAGCAATCTGCTGCGCCATCGTGAAGTCTTCGTTATTCAGTTGCAGGTTAATGGTGTTGCCGGTGCCGAACTGGGTCGGCAGCTCACGTTCGATGATCGCGCCGTTGGTAATACGTCCCCCGTTCAGCTGGTTCACCTGCACGCTGCTGCCGCCCGCCGACGCACCTGCCCCGCCAACCAGAATGTTGCCCTGCGCCAGAGCATACACCTGGCTGTCGACGCCTTTCAGCGGCGTCATCAACAACGTACCGCCGCGCAGGCTTTTGGCGTTACCCATCGACGAGACAACCACGTCGATGGTTTGCCCCTGACGCGCAAAGGCCGGATAAGACGCGGTCACCATCACCGCCGCCACGTTTTTCAGCTGCATGTTGGTCCCCGCCGGTACGGTAATACCGAGCTGAGAGAGCATGTTGTTCAGGCTCTGGGTGGTGAACGGCGTCTGGGTCGTCTGGTCACCCGTCCCATCCAGCCCCACCACCAGGCCGTAGCCAATCAGGGAGTTTTCGCGCACGCCCTGCACGCTGGTGAGATCGCGAATGCGATCGGCCTGCGCAACGGTAGCGACCAGCGACAGCGCCACGGCGAAGAGAAATTTATACATAGGTCACCTCGCTTACATCGGCGATAAGTTAAGGAAGAAGCGTTGCAGCCAGCCCATATTTTGCGCTTCGTTGATGTAGCCGTTGCCGACGTACTCAATGCGCGCATCCGCCACCTGTGTGGACGGTACGGTGTTGGTGCCGCTGATAGTGCGAGGGTTAACCACACCGGAGAAGCGAATGAATTCCGTACCCTGGTTAATGGCGATCTGTTTTTCGCCCACCACGTGCAGGTTGCCGTTCACCAGAACCTGGTCAACCGTTACCGTCAGCGTTCCGCTGAAGGTATTGCTGGCGTTCGCGCCACCTTTACCGTTAAAGGTGTTGCCGCCGGAGGCTTCCACATCCGCACGGGCGTTGCCGAACAGCCCTTGCAGATAGCGCGGTACGGTGTCGAAGCCAAAATTGGTTTTGCCGTCGCGGCTGGCGTTCGCCGACGAGCTCTTGCTCGCGCTGACGTTTTCCTGCAACACAATGGTCAGCGTATCGCCGACGTTACGCGGACGACGGTCTTCAAACAGCGGCTGATAACCGTAGTTAATCGGCTGCGCGGTCTGGAAAATAGAGCCGTTCACCACCGGCGAGGGGCCGGGAACGGGTTGGGCGGTAGTCGCACCCTGTACCAATGGTTTAGACGGGATCCAGGCACACCCGCTGAGGGTGACAGCCAGAACAGTCAGGATCGGATAACGAAACGCCGCGTTTTTTTGCATTGCCTTCATCTTCGAAAACAGGGAGCCGGTGCGACGTTTACCGCACCGGGCTACACCTTAGAGTTGCGTCAGTTTTTGCAGCATCTGGTCGGTCGTCGACACTGCTTTACTGTTAATTTCATAGGCGCGCTGGACCTGGATCATATTCACCAGCTCTTCCGCCACGTTAACGTTCGAGGTTTCCACATACCCCTGGTACAGCAGCCCCGCACCGTTCAGGCCGGGGGTACTTTCATTTGGCGTGCCGGAAGACTGCGTTTCGGTGTAGAGGTTCTCACCGATGCTTTCCAGTCCGGTATCGTTCATGAAGGTCGTCAGGTTGAGCTGACCAACCTGGACCGGCGCGGCCTGACCTTGCTGAGTGACACTGACGATACCGTCACGGCCAATGGTGATGCTCAGCGCGTTCGCCGGGATGGTGATCGCAGGCTGAACCTGGAAGCCGCCCGCCGTCACCAGCTGACCATTCTGATCCACCTGGAACGAGCCATCGCGGGTATAGGCGGAGGTCCCGTCAGGCAGTTGCACCTGGAAGAAACCCTGACCTTTGATGGCAACGTCTTTGCTGTTGTTGGTCTGGGACAGGTTGCCCTGGCTGTGCAGACGCTCGGTGGCGACAGGGCGTACGCCGGTACCAATTTGCAGACCGGACGGCAGCGTGGTTTGCTCAGAAGACTGCGCCCCTGGCTGACGAATCGTTTGATAAAGCAAATCTTCGAAAACCGCACGCTGGCGCTTGAAACCATTGGTGCTGACGTTTGCCAGGTTGTTGGCAATTACATCCATATTGGTTTGCTGTGCGTCCAGACCGGTTTTCGCGATCCATAAAGAACTGATCATAGGGAGTCCTGTTAACTCATAGCCAGAAGTTGGTTAGCCTTGCCTGCGTTTTCATCGACGCTGCTGATGATTTTCATCTGCATTTCGAAGCGGCGGGCGCTGGCGATCATGTCGGTCATGGCTTCGACCGGTTTGACGTTACTGCCTTCCAGCACGCCGGACATCACGCGGATGGTCGGGTCGGCCTGTAACGTGGCGCCACGCGTGGCCTGCGCCGCCTGGGTCAGACGGAACATCCCGTCATCACCACGCTGCACTTCGTTGCCTTCCGCTTTCACCAGCTTCAGACGACCGACAGGCGCAACGGTGTTCGCCGGGTCGCCCGGATTCAATGCCGAGATCGTCCCGTCTGCCGCAATGGTCAACTCTGACCCTTCCGGCACCGTCAGCGGACCGGCTTCGCCCATCACCGGATGCCCCTGAATCGTCAACTGTCCGGTGGCGCTCACCTGAATGTTACCGTTGCGGGTATACCCTTCTGCGCCGTCAGCCGTTTGCACCGCCAGCCAGCCGTCCTGCTGAAGGGCAACGTCCAGCGGACGCGCGGTGTAATCCATCTGGCCTGGCGTCATGTCGGCGCCCGGCGTGGAGGCGGTGACCAGCGTACGCGTGGGCAATGACAGCCCTTCTACCGGCACCGCACGCAGTGCGTTGAGCTGTGCACGAAAACCAGGCGTGGAGGCGTTCGCCAGGTTGCTGGCGGTAACAGCCTGCTGATTGAGCGTCTGGCTTGCAGCCCCCATCGCTGTATATATTGCGTGATCCATTGCGCTTTCCCGTCAGCCGCTTAACGCAGGTTAACCAGCGTGTTGAGGATCTGATCCTGGGTTTTGATGGTCTGCGCGTTGGACTGGTAGTTACGTTGCGCGACAATCATGTTCACCAGCTCTTTACTCAGATCGACGTTGGAGGCTTCCAGCGCGCCGTTGGTCAGCGTGCCGAAGTTACCGGAACCCGCGGTACCCAGCAGGGCAACACCGGAAGACTGCGTGGCAGACCAGACGTTATCCCCTTCGGACTTCAGGCCTTCGTTGTTGGCAAAGTTTGCCAGCACGATCTGGCCCAGCACCTGGGTCTGTTCGTTGGAGTAGTTACCGACAACGGTGCCATCATCGTTGATCTGGTAGCTCACCAGGTCGCCCGGCTTATAGCCGTTCTGGCTCGTCGCCACGATGTTGTTCGCACCGGTGTTCTGTTGCATGGAGCTCTGGAAGCTAAGAGAGAACTCGGCAGGCTCCGCACCGCTAATGATGCCAGTAGTAATGTTGATAGCTGGGGTGGCGTTTGGCGTAGCGCTTATCACGCCAGCAGCGTCGTAGTTATAAACACCCGCCAGGTTACCGTTACTGTCGAAGCTCATCTGTGCCGCTTTTTTTGCAGGAGAACCCGCTACGCTGCCATCCTGGGTATACACATCCCATTTGTTGTCAGTTGTTTTGACATAGAACAGGTTCATGTTGTGCGCATTACCCTGGCTGTCAAACACTGTCACGGTGCCTTTCTTGTTGTAAGAGTCAGGGTTGGCCGGGTCGAATGCGACGGTTGGCGCGGTATCGGTGGAGTTCAGGTTGATCTGCTGAGAGGCCGTGGTGGTGGACTTCGCCGCCATCAGCGTCGTTGGGATGGTGATCGCCTGCGGATTCGCACCGGTTTGCACCGTCGGCGGCGTGCCGGCAACCGGATAACCGGTTAACTGTAGCCCCTGCATGTTCACCAGGTTACGGTTTTCATCCAGCTTAAACTGGCCGTTGCGGCTGTAGAACACGGAACCGTTGGCATCCACCATACGGAAGAAACCGTTCTGGCTGATGGCGACATCCAGACCACGACCGGTGTTGGTGGTCGTCCCGTCAGTGAAGTCCTGGGTGATACCCGCAACCTTCACGCCCAGGCCCACTTTAGAGCCTGCAAACATATCTGCAAAAGACGCAGAACCGGATTTAAAACCATAGGTCGCGGAGTTGGCGATGTTGTTGCCAATGACGTCCAGGTTGGTGGCCGCAGCATTCAGGCCGCTGACCGCTTGAGAAAAGGCCATGACTTACTCCTGATAAGTATGAAGGCTTAGATAATCTGCCGAACTTCGTCGAGTGTGGTGGTACCGGAGGTACCCAAATCCAGTTTGTTGCCATCGCTACCTTTGATGACGCCCTGAACCAGGGCAAACTGTAGCGGCTGAGCCACCAGCTGCGTGGTGCCGTTGCTGGCGCTAATCGCAACCTGATACGAGCCGTTAGGCGCTTTAGTGCCGTCGGTCAGGCTGCCATCCCAGGTAAAGGTATGAACGCCCGCTTTAAGCTCGCCAATCTCAATCGTGCGCACCACGTTGCCGCTGGCGTCTTTGATGGTGGCGGTGACTTTGTCGGCCGGTTGCTGCAACTCAACGCCAAACGGCGTTGTGGTGGTGGTGGACGTGCCATCGGTGGTGCTGGTGCCCGCCAGAATCGTGGTCCCCGGGATCATCACCCCGTGACCGATCAGGTTGGCGGCCTGCAAGGACTGGCTGTTATCGATTTGACCGGAGACCGAGCCGAGCGTGGTGTTCAGTTTCTCAATGCCGCTGACGGTACTGATCTGCGCGAGCTGCGTGGTCAGTTCGTTGTTCTGCATCGGATTGGTCGGGTCCTGATTTTTCAGCTGTGCCACCAGCAGGGTCAGAAAGCTGCTCTGTAAATCGGAGGCATTGCTCCCGGTGAGAGAGCTGGAACCGGTTGCACTACTGGTGCTGTTGACGCCGGTATTTGTCGGGTCATTCACGTTTACGGCGATGGACATGCGTGTCTCCTTTACTGGCCGAGAGTGAGTGTTTTGAGCATCATGCTCTTCACGGTATTAAGCACTTCGACGTTTGCCTGGTAGCTGCGTGACGCGGACATGGAGTTCACCATCTCCCCGACCACATCCACGTTCGGCATTTTCACGTAGCCGCTGGCATCCGCGAGCGGGTTGCCTGGCTCGTAAACCAGCTTGTCGGGCGCCTGGCTCTCAACCACGTCCGCCACTTTCACGCCGCCCGTTGCCGCACCCGGTGCAGCATCAACCTGGAAGACGACCTGTTTAGCGCGATACGGTTGTCCGTCAGGGCCGGTCACGCTATCGGCGTTGGCCAGGTTACTGGCTGCCACGTTCAGTCGTTTGGACTGCGCCGTTAATGCCGAACCGGCGATATCAAAAATATTCAGCAAGGCCATTTACTAATTGCCCCCCTGCAGGACGGTCATCATGCCTTTGATTTGCCCGCCGAGTAGCGTCAGGCCTGTCTGGTATTGCAGGCTGTTATCGGCAAACTGTGTGCGTTCCCGGTCCATGTCGACGGTGTTGCCATCAAGCGAGGGCTGATCGGGGACACGATAAAGTAAGTCAGTTGATGGCGCGGTCATCGCCTGAGCGGGAATATGCCGTGAGGATGTCAGGGCAAGTGAGACACCCGTCCCTTCGGCACGTCCACGCTCCATCACTTTTTTGAGTTCACTGGAAAAATCAATATCGCGCGCCTGATACCCGGGGGTGTCCGCGTTGGCGATATTGGCGGCTAAAATTTCCTGCCGCTGGGCGCGTAAGTTGAGCGCTTCCTGCTGAAAACGTAACGCGGCGTCGAGTTTATCGAGCATGTCTCCTCCGCTGATGAGAAAATTTCAGTTCACAGCTTAAATCTCACCCCGTCTCCCCTATCGACGGAATAAGCGCAAAATGCGTCGCTATTTGTTGCGTTGATGGAAAACCACTGCGGGTAGAATTTGCTTAATTCTGGACATGGTGGAACGTGCGATGCGGACTTTTAAACGTGGCCTTGCGGCGACCCTGCTGCTTTTGAGCCCTCTTGTGCAGGCTGAGGGGTTAGAGAACCAGCTCAATGCATTCTTTGCGCAGAAGCTGGCCGGTTTTAGCGATGACGTACGCGTGACCGTACGCACCCCGCCTAACCTTTACCCTTCCTGCGAAGCCCCGTCATTTAGCGTGACCGGCAGCACCCGATTATGGGGCAACGTGAATGTGCTGGCGCGTTGCGCCAACGAAAAACGTTATTTACAGGTTGCGGTTCAGGCGACAGGCAATTATGTTGTCGCCGCCGTTCCCATTCCCCGGGGCAGCCTGCTGCAACCAGACAGCGTAACGCTGAAGCGAGGCCGTCTGGATCAGCTTCCACCGCGGACGATGCTGGATATTAACCAGGCTCAGGAGGCGGTCAGCCTGCGCGATGTCGCCCCTGGACAGGCGATACAGCTCTCTATGCTGCGCCAGGCGTGGCGGGTGAAGGCGGGACAACAGGTGATGGTGGTCGCCAATGGCGAAGGCTTTAGTATCAACAGTGAAGGAAAAGCGCTGAATAATGCCGCAGTAGCACAAAATGCCCGGGTCAGAATGTCCTCAGGCCAGGTGGTCAGCGGCACGGTCGGTCCTGATGGGAATATTCTGATTAACCTGTAATCTTTTTAAAGATTTCGCGGCGACTGCCGATAAATATTCAACAAATGATGATGTCAGGCGCAAACGCCGCGAACCCTCGATGAGGACAACACTATGAGCATTGATCGTACATCAGCCCTGAAGCCGGTTAGCACTGTACAACCTCGCGAAACGAATGAGGCTGCCCCGCAAAAAACGCGTCTGGAAAAAACCTCGACGGCTAACAGCACGAGCGTCACGCTGAGCGATGCGCAGTCGAAGCTGATGCAGCCAGGCAGCAGCGATATCAACATGGAACGAGTTGAAGCGCTGAAAACGGCTATCCGTAACGGCGAACTGAAAATGGATACCAGCAAAATCGCTGATGCGCTGATTCAGGACGCACAGAGTTTCCTCCAGAGTAACTAACCGTATGAGTCGACTGTCAGAAATACTGGATCAGATGACGGTGGTCCTGAACGACCTGAAAACGGTGATGGACGCAGAACAGCACCACCTCTCTTCTGGTCAAATCAACGGCAGCGCGTTGCAACGCATTACTGAAGATAAAAGCTCGCTGCTGGCGACCCTGGATTATCTGGAAAAACAGCGACGCGCTGAGCAAGACACGAAACGCAGCGCCAATGATGAGATCAACGAACGCTGGCAGACCATTACAGAAAAAACCCAGCATCTTCGCGATCTCAACCAGCATAACGGCTGGCTGCTGGAAGGTCAGATTATCCGTAATCAGCAGGCGCTTGAGGTGTTAAAGCCCTATAAAGAGCCGGGGCTGTACGGTGCGGATGGTCAAACGGCCACGGCACGTATCACGGGCGGGAAAAAGATTTCGATTTGACGCACTAGCGGCATGTCATGAAGCGGGGAGCACCTTCTGGTGACTCCCCTTTTGGCGTTTATACCGTACGGCGGGTAAACTCTTTCACCTTGAAGCCAAGCACCGCCAGCGTGGCAAAGTACGCCACCACCCCGACCACCACCACGGCCATCAGACGCATCAGGCGGTAAGGCATGGTGCCCTGCGCCCACTCAGGCATGACATACAACATGCCAACCAGCGCGGCCGCCATCACTACTACCGCGATCGCCAGACGCAGCAGGAAGCTTGCCCAGCCCGGCTGCGGGGTGAAGATATCCTGCTTACGCAGCTGCCAGTACAGCAGCCCGGCGTTGAGACAGGCCGCCAGACCAATCGACAGTGACAGACCCGCGTGTTTCAGCGGACCAATAAACGCCAGGTTCATCAGCTGCGTCATGATCAGCGTCACAATGGCAATCTTAACCGGCGTTTTGATGTCCTGACGTGAATAGAAGCCGGGCGCAAGCACCTTCACGACAATCAGCCCCATCAGCCCCACCGAGTAGGCTACGAGCGCACGCTGGGTCATGGCGGCATCAAAGGCGGTGAATTTTCCATACTGGAACAACGACACCGTCAGCGGTTTCGCCAGGATCCCCAGCGCCACCGCGCTTGGCAGCGCCAGCAGAAAACAGAGACGCAGACCCCAGTCCATCAGGCGGCAGTATTCATCGTGGTTGCCGCTGGCGAAACTTTTCGACAGCGACGGCAGCAGAATAGTCCCCAGCGCCACGCCCAGCACCCCGGATGGAAACTCCATCAGCCGGTCGGCGTAGTACATCCAGGACACCGAGCCCGACACCAGGAAAGAGGCGAAGATGGTATTGATGATGAGCGAGATCTGGCTGACGGACACGCCGAGTATTGCCGGTCCCATCTGTTTGATAACGCGCATTGCGCCCGCATCTTTGAAATTAATGCGCGGCAGAACCAGCATGCCGATCTTTTTCAGGTGCGGGAGCTGGTAAGCAAGCTGTAACACCCCGCCGACGGTCACGGCCCAGGCCAGCGCCAGCACCGGTGGGTTAAAATGCGGCGCGGCGAACAGCGCAAAGCCAATCATGCTGACGTTGAGGAACGTGGGGGCAAAGGCCGGCACGGAGAAGCGGTTCCAGGTATTCAGGATGGCACCCACCAGCGACGCCAGCGAAATCAGCAGAATATAGGGGAAGGTTATCCGCAGCAGTTGCGTCGTCAGGGCAAATTTATCCGCCGTGTCGGCAAAGCCCGGCGCCGTTACCATGATTACCCAGGGCGCTGCCAGCATCCCCAGGACGGTCACGATCGCCAGCGCCAGCGTCAGTAAACCGGAAACGTAAGCCACAAAGACGCGGGTGGCATCTTCGCCCTGCTTGCTTTTATATTCCGCGAGGATCGGGACAAATGCCTGTGAGAAAGCCCCTTCGGCAAAAATACGGCGCAGCAGGTTCGGCAGCTTGAACGCAACGAAAAAGGCGTCAGTCGCCATCCCTGCGCCAAAAACCCTTGCCACAATGGCATCGCGCGCAAAGCCAAGCACGCGGGAAAACATGGTCATCGAGCTGACGGCCGCCAGCGATTTTAATAAGTTCATTAACGTGAAGTTCCACAACCCTACGGATTTCCAGGACGGATAAGCGAAAGCGCCACCCGGCAAAGCCAACAAGCGGCGCTTAGTCTAACCGGATTTCAACGAATTACTATCGGCAGATGTTACAGCGAGTTATTCCGACATCGCTTCGCGCCAGAGTCGTTCCACGATGCGCTGCGCCAGAATGGCCTGCTCCCCGGACGTTTCAGGAACCGTCTGATTCTGCACGCAGGTAATGAAGTGACGCGCGCAGCCCACAAAGCCACGCTGCTCCAGGGTGCTCTGCCAGCCGGGAACGGGTAACGCGAGCACGCCATTGCCCTTCTCTTCCCGCCACTCACGCATATCGGTGACGTCATACAGCGCGCCATCCGTAACGGCCTGCACGGACTCGCGCTGGCTGCCCGCCCGACGATGCATGCTGGTCGTCACCTGTAAATGCTCAACGGCAAAATGATGTTCGGCGTAAACCATTTCACCCTGCTCGTTGGTCAGCAGCGTGCCGCTTTGCAGCTGGGCTTTTCCGTTACTCAGCCAAAGGGCCGTATCCACGACGTGGAGATAATCATCCAGCAGCGTGAACCGCAGATCGTTCGGCCCTACGCTGTCGGTACGGTGCTTATCCATACGCAGAGAAGCAAACGAGCCGGACTGCGCTTTAAGCTTCTGATAGAGCGGCGCAAAACGGCGGTTGAAGCCGACCATCAGCGTCAGCTTTTTACGCGCGGCCAGCTCAATCAGTCGTTCAGCATCCTGCACATTTTCCGCCAGCGGCTTATCAACGCAGACGTGAACGCCTGCGTTCAGCAACTCGCTCACCACCTGGAAGTGCGTCGCGGTTGAGGTATGCACAAATACCGCATCACATTCACGGGCTAAATCCTGGAGTGAGCCAGCATAAGGGATGCGCCAGGTTTTGCAGATGCGCTCTGCTTTCTCGCGAGTGGGCGACCACGCCCCTTGCAGCGTCCAGTCTGACGCGGCGCCTAAAACGGGCAGCCAGGCTTTTTGCGCAATCCCGCCCAGCCCCACCACTCCAATGCGTAATGTAGTCACGGTTAATCTCCCAGGTGTGCGAGTAAAGCATCCAGACGCTGCTTCAGCCCGGCAACCTCGTCTTCCAGGGCTGCCACGCGCGCGGTCAGGCTGTCGTTTGATGCTGGCGTGTCGGATTCGACGGCCAGCGTAGAGGACTCCACGTCGCCGCTAAACAGGTGCATGTAGCGGCTTTCACGCTTGCCCGGTTCGCGGGCCAGACGCACCACGTAAGGACCGTCCTCGCGTGAGGCTAATCCCTCCAGCGTCTGTTCAACGTCCTGCATATCCTGAAACTCATGCATGCGGGAGGCGCGTGTGCGCAGTTCACCCGGCGTCTGCGCCCCGCGCAGCAGCAGCGTGGTGATAACCGCCACTTCTGCGGCGCTGAGTTTTAAATCGCCAAATTCGGAATTACAAAAGCGCTGTTCATATTTAGTGACGCGATTACCGAAGCCGCTGACGGTGCGCAGGTAGTGGCGCTTCACCAGCTCATCAAGGATATCCTGCACCTCGTACTCGCCAAGGTTCATCACCGGCTCACGGTTCGTCTTTTGGTTGCAGGCCATCGTGACGGCATTCACGGAAAGAGGATACTGTTCCGGCGTCGTAACCTGCTTTTCCAGCAGGCAGCCAATCACGCGCGCTTCGGCGCCATTTAACTGATATTTCATCTTTTCTCCTTAACGACCCGCGGTCCACTCCTGCGTGGTGAGCGCGGTGAGCACATGGTCCCGCCACTCGCCGTCAATCAGCAGATAATCTTTGGCATAGCCCTCTTTCTCAAACCCCAGGCGGGCCAGCAGATCGCCGCTGCGCTTATTGTGCGGCATGTAGTTCGCCATAATGCGATGGATATGTTGCGTGCGCTGCATGTAGCGAATCGCCGCCGTCAGCGCCTCAAACATGAGCCCCTGCCCCTGCCATTTCTGGCCGATGGAATACCCGAGATAGCAGGCGTGAAACGACCCGCGTACTACGTTTGAAAAATTGGCAATGCCAACGATCTCTTTCTCTTCCGGATCGAGAAGCGCGAAATAAAACGCACTTCCCTGTTTGTGAAATTCCGCAATCATACTGAGGCGCGCCTGCCAGCCAGAGGGGTAGCAATGGCTCTCGTCCCGAACGGGTTCCCAAGGTTTTAAAAACTGGCGATTCTCGGCGTAATAATCCGCCAGACGCCAGGCATCACGCTCATGCACCAGACGAACGACCAGCCTGTCCGTCGTCAGACGCACTTTTGGCACATTACTGCGATAGCCAAACATCGATACCACTCCTTCCCGTCGCTTCTGCTCTGCCTGTTAGCTTTACTATACCTGCGCCTGTGCCTTCTGTGAAAACAGTGACATACCATTTTTATCGCTTTTCACATTTTTCGATGAGAACTCTCTATCAAAGCACCTTTTTGATAAAAAAATATTGTCGCCAGCAGGTATGTGAAAAAGCGCGGCGACACCGCAGAATATTAGCGTGCTCACCTTTTATTTTCCCTGGAGGGAAAATGTCTCGCGTATCACAGGCCAGGAGCCTGGGTAAATATTTCCTGCTCGTCGATAACATGCTGGTCGTGCTCGGCTTTTTTGTCGTTTTTCCACTTATATCGATTCGTTTTGTCGATCAAATGGGCTGGGCGGCGCTGATGGTCGGGATCGCGCTGGGCTTACGCCAGTTTGTACAACAGGGTCTTGGCGTGTTTGGCGGGGCAATAGCCGACCGCTTTGGTGCGAAACCGATGATCGTCACCGGCATGCTGTTACGTGCGGCGGGATTCGCCACGATGGCAATCGCTCATGACCCCTGGCTGCTGTGGTTCTCCTGTTTCCTTTCCGGGATTGGCGGCACCCTTTTCGACCCACCGCGTACCGCGCTGGTAGTCAAGCTGATCCGCCCACAACACCGGGGTCGTTTCTTCTCAATTTTGATGATGCAGGACAGCGCTGGCGCGGTAGTGGGCGCCCTGCTGGGAAGCTGGCTGCTGCAATACGATTTCCGCCTGGTCTGCGCCACCGGCGCGGTGCTGTTTATTCTCTGCGCGCTGTTTAACGGTCTGTTTCTGCCTGCATGGAAGCTGTCGACGGTAAAAGCGCCGGTGCGGGAAGGGCTTGACCGCGTGCTGAGCGATAAACGCTTCGTCACCTATGTTTTAACGTTGACCGGCTACTACATGCTCGCCGTACAGGTCATGCTGATGCTGCCGATTATGGTTAACGATATTGCCGGCACGCCGGCGGCGGTAAAATGGATGTATGCCATTGAGGCCTGCCTTTCTCTGACTCTGCTCTATCCGATTGCCCGGTGGAGCGAGCGCCGTTTCCGGCTTGAGCACCGTCTGATGGCCGGGCTGTTGCTGATGACGCTGAGCATGATGCCCATCGGCCTGGTGAGTTCACTCCAGCAGCTGTTTATGCTGATTTGCACCTTCTATATTGGCTCAATCATTGCCGAGCCGGCCCGTGAAACCCTGAGCGCGTCACTTGCCGACGCCCGGGCCCGTGGCAGCTACATGGGCTTCAGCCGTCTCGGACTTGCGCTTGGCGGCGCGCTGGGTTACACCGGTGGCGGCTGGCTGTTTGATGCTGGAAAAGCGCTCCATCAGCCGGAGCTGCCGTGGGTCATGCTCGGTATGGTCGGCTTTATGACGCTGATTGCCCTCTGGTGGCAGTTCAGTGATAAACGCAGCACCCGCGGGATGCTGGAACCTGGCGCCTGACCTTCTGGGGGAGGATATTTACCTCCCTTCACTATCAGTTTTTTCTGCTGGTTTCTCCAGGATCACCCTGACATACTGGCGTATCAGGACAGATGCGCCGATTTTATGTTGAGGAACACCATGAAAAAGATCGTTATTGCCGCTGCGTTAATTGTCAGTGGGCTGCTGGTGGGATGTAACCAGCTTACGCAGTACACCGTCAGTGAGCAGGAAATTAATCAGGCGCTGGAAAAACATAATAACTTTTCAAAAGATATCGGCGTGCCCGGCCTTGCGGATGCACATATCGTCCTGACGAATCTCGCCAGCCAGATTGGGCGCGAGGAGCCTAACAAAGTCACCCTGTCCGGCGATGCCAGCCTCGACATGACCTCGCTCTTCGGCAATCAGAAAGCGGATATCAAGCTGAAGCTCAAGGCGCTGCCGGTCTTCAATAAAGAGAAAGGGGCAATTTTCCTGCAAGAGATGGAAATCGTCGATGCGGTCGTCACTCCGGATAAAATGAAACCGGTGCTGCAAACGCTGATGCCTTATCTCAACCAGTCGTTACAAAACTATTTCAACCAGCAGCCCGCCTACGTTCTGAGCGAAGACAAGAGTAAGGGCGAATCTCTGGCGAAGAAATATGCCAAAGGGATAGAGGTGAAACCGGGTGAAATCATCATTCCTTTCACCGACTAAATACTCCGGGCGCTCAGGCGCCCGTTTTTTTTAACGGAATAGTGTGCAAACGAAAACGTTTCCGCTTATGATTTGTGTCCGGCAAAAACAGCCATCTTATGACTGATCCCTTTCAAGCCGGAGCTTCCATGACTGTACAATCCCAGGTTCTCAAAATCCGCCGCCCAGACGACTGGCATATCCATCTTCGTGATGGCGACATGCTGAAAACCGTCGTGCCGTATACCAGCGAAATTTATGGCCGTGCGATTGTTATGCCTAACCTGGTTCCGCCAGTCACCACCGTCGAGGCCGCGATCGCCTATCGCCAGCGTATCCTTGACGCCGTTCCGGCCGGGCACGATTTTACTCCGTTGATGACCTGCTATCTGACGGACTCGCTGGATCCCAATGAGGTTGAGCGCGGATTTAACGAAGGTGTGTTCACCGCCGCGAAGCTCTACCCGGCAAACGCCACCACCAACTCCAGCCATGGGGTGACGAGCATCGACGCCATCATGCCCGTTCTGGAGCGTATGCAAAAACTGGGGATGCCACTGCTGGTGCACGGGGAAGTGACCCACGCTGACATTGATATTTTCGATCGCGAAGCGCGTTTTATCGAAACGGTCATGGAGCCGCTGCGCCAGCGTCTTCCTGGGCTGAAGGTAGTGTTTGAACACATTACGACCAAAGATGCCGCAGAGTATGTCCGGGATGGAAACGAATTGATTGCCGCCACCATCACCCCGCAGCACCTGATGTTTAACCGTAACCACATGCTGGTGGGTGGCGTTCGTCCACATCTGTATTGTCTGCCGATCCTCAAGCGCAATATCCACCAGCAGGCGCTACGTGAGCTGGTCGCCAGCGGCTTCCCGCGCGCGTTCCTCGGCACGGATTCCGCCCCGCATGCCCGTCACCGAAAAGAGGCGAGCTGCGGCTGTGCAGGCTGCTTTAACGCCCCGACCGCCCTGGCAAGTTACGCAACCGTCTTTGACGAGATGAATGCGTTAGGCCATTTCGAAGCCTTCTGCTCCCTTAACGGCCCGCGTTTCTACGGTCTGCCGGTTAATGACACGTTCATTGAGCTGGAGCGCAAAGAAAGCCAGGTTGAAGCGTCGATTGCGCTCACCGACGATACGCTGATCCCCTTCCTGGCCGGTGAAACCGTAAGCTGGACGGTAAAAAGCTAAAAAATTGTCATCCCCCTGTTGTCAAACCGCCAATACAACTGTATAAATAAACAGTATATTACACAGGGGGCATTTATGCGTATTGAAGTCACCATTGCCAAAACCACCGTCCTGCCTGCTGGCGCACTCGACGCTCTGGCGGGTGAGCTATCCCGACGTATTAACAGCACTTTTCCTGAAAACGATGGCGCCATAACGGTACGTTATGCGACAGCAAACCATCTTTCCGTCATTGGCGGCGCGAAAGAAGACAAAGACCGCATCAGCGAAATTTTGCAGGAAACATGGGAAAGCGCCGACGACTGGTTTATCACTGATTAAAATTTGCTCCCTCATTGTGTTTTTTGCCGGGTCGCCCCGGCTTTTTTTCGTTTCGTCTCCTGAAAGTTCAAAATATTTCAGTATCTTCTTAGAAAATCGTGAACAAGATGACGTTTTATTGTTCGAACAATCCTAAAAAGCAGAAAAATGTGTTGCTACCCGTTTATTTTTTCCTGCGGAACCCTTATTAATTGATATACTGAAAAAGCTTTCAGAAAAACATGCATTGAACCTCAAAGTCGTTGTCTTCTAACACGCATTAAGGGGGTTATAATGGAAAAGAATAATGAAGTCATCCAGACCCATCCACTCGTTGGCTGGGATATCAGCACCGTAGACAGCTACGATGCGCTGATGCTGCGTTTGCACTACCAGACCCCGAATCAGCTAAACCGTGACGAAGCGGAAGTTGGACAGACGCTGTGGCTTACAACAGACGTCGCCCGTCAGTTTATTTCTATTTTGGAAGCAGGCATCGCAAAAATAGAATCTGGCGACTACCAGGAAAATGAGTATAAACGGCATTGACCTTATGCCCCTTTTCACTCAACAGGCACCCTCGCGGTGCCTTATTTATTTCGCTCTTGTATAAGCCCACATAGTTAATTACTCTGCTAACAAAGCGTTAGTAAAGAGAAGCCTATGAAATACGATTTGATCATTATCGGAAGCGGCTCCGTTGGATCTGCAGCCGGTTATTACGCTACGCAGGCGGGTCTGAATGTGCTGATGATTGACGCCCACCTTCCCCCTCATTCTGAAGGAAGCCATCACGGCGATACCCGTCTTATCCGTCACGCTTACGGCGAAGGTGAGCGCTATGTACCGCTGGTGCTTCGGGCTCAGACGCTGTGGGATGAGCTGGCCGCAGTCACCGAAGAACGCATTTTTGAGCGCACCGGGGTCATTAACCTGGGGCCCGCCAACTCCACGTTTCTGGCGAATGTCGAGGAGAGCGCGAAAGCCTACCGTCTGGACGTTGAGCGTCTGGATGCGAACGACATAATGGCGCGCTGGCCGGAAATTTCTGTCCCTGAAGACTACATTGGATTGTTTGAAGCCAATTCCGGGGTACTGCACAGCGAAACGGCCATTAAGACCTGGATTGATCTCGCCGCCAAAGCGGGCTGCGCGCAGTTGTTTAACTGTCCGGTCACGGGTATCACCCACCATGCCGGGGGTTCAACCGTCACCACGTCTGAAGGTGAATATACCGCCACGCGCCTGCTGGTGAGTGCGGGAACGTGGGTGACGAAACTGCTGCCGGATCTGCCCATCCAGCCGGTACGCAAAGTCTTCTCCTGGTTCCAGTCTGACGGGCGTTACAGCAGCCAAAACAAATTCCCGGCGTTCACGGGCGAGTTACCTAATGGCGACCAGTACTACGGTTTCCCCTCGGAAAAAGACGCGCTCAAGATTGGCAAACATAACGGCGGACAGGTAATTTCCTCTGCGGAAGAACGCAAGCCGTACGGAGCCTATCCGCAGGATGGTTCCGAAGCCTTCACGTTCCTGCGTAATATTCTGCCGGGCGTAGGCGGGTTGCTTTATGGCGCAGCGTGCACCTACGACAATACGCCAGATGAAGACTTCATCATCGACACCCTGCCTGGGCACGACAACACCCTGATCGTAACCGGGCTCAGCGGTCACGGGTTTAAATTTGCCTCTGTGTTAGGTGAAATCGCCGCCCAGTTTGCTCAGGGGATTGCGCCTTCGTTTGATCTCAAACCCTTCGCGCTCTCGCGCTTTAGCCGATAATACCGCTACAGGCTCCGAATAACCGGAGCCTGATTTGCGAGAGGATCATGATGCGCAGACTGGTGAATTACCTTATCAATAACATCCGCGAGCATTTCATGCTCTACATTGTCCTTTGGTCGCTGCTGGCGATTGTTGACGTCATCTTTATTGTATTCTTCTGAAAACCATCACTGACGTTTATTGACACTCCTTTAAACTTATTTAACTTATAGTTTTTATAAAAAGTCATCTCAAATTTATTGAACGAAGCGATTGAAATACATTGCGGAAACATATTCAAATTCGCTGAAATAAAATAACTAAATAACATTATTCCTTTTTTTCAGTTGCATTATTTAATTAATCCGGCCATTTTTATTGCTCAGTCATTTGAGAACGGAAATTCATATGCAATGGCGTAACTCCTCCAGCCGCTACGGAATAATATCCATGTGTTTACACTGGCTATTTGCACTTGCTGTCTATGCCATGTTTGGTCTCGGCCTCTGGATGGTGACATTAAGCTATTATGACGGTTGGTATCATCAGGCCCCCGAATTGCACAAAAGCATTGGGGTTCTGCTGATGATGGGTCTGGTTTTTCGCGTGATCTGGCGACATCTCTCTCCGCCCCCTCCTGCCCCCAAAAGCCATGGCCGTCTTACCCGCATAAGCGCTGTTGGCGCACATATCGCACTCTATGCCCTGCTGTTCGCCATTCTGATCAGCGGTTATCTCATTTCGACCGCAGACGGCAAACCGATCAGCGTGTTTGGGCTCTTTGACGTCCCTGCCACGCTGGCTGACGCCGGTTCACAGGCTGACACCGCAGGTGTGGTTCATCTGTGGCTGGCATGGAGCGTGGTGATCCTGTCTGTTCTGCATGGCCTTGCGGCCCTGAAACACCACTTTATCGATAAAGACGATACGCTGAAGCGCATGCTTGGCCGTTCGTCAGTTGACTCTGGAGCATAAAATGAAAAAACGCCTGTTGGGTATCGCATTAGGTTCGCTGTTATTTACCACCGGTTCGGCCATTGCCGCCGACTATAAAATTGATAAAGAAGGCCAGCATGCCTTCGTCAATTTCCGTATTCAGCATCTGGGTTACAGCTGGTTATATGGTACGTTCAATGATTTCGATGGCACATTTAGTTTCGACGAGAAAAACCCTGCTGCCGATAAAGTAAACGTCACCATTAATACTAACAGCGTCGACACTAATCACGCCGAGCGTGATAAACATCTGCGCAGCGCTGAATTCCTGAACGTAGGCAAATTCCCGCAAGCTACTTTCGCGTCGACAGAAGTGAAGAAAGACGGTGATAAGCTCGCTATTACCGGTAATCTTACGCTGAACGGCGTAACAAAACCGGTAACACTGGATGCGAAATTAATCGGCCAGGGCGACGATCCGTGGGGCGGAAAACGTGCTGGCTTTGAAGCCGCCGGCAAAATTCATTTGAAAGATTTTAATATCACCACAGATTTAGGACCGGCATCGCAGGATGTAGAGCTGATTATTTCGGTGGAAGGCGTTCAGCAGAAGTCATAAAACAGGCCCGGCAGGCTTTTACGCCGCCGGGCAATGTTTTACTCCGGGTCCGGAATACCCAGTTTGGTATTCAGTCGGCCCCGGGATTTATTAAAGATCTTATTCCCGTTCTCGCGCCCGGCACGGCGACGACGTTGCTCTTCTTCAGGCAGGATACTCTCTTCACTGCACAGCTCGCTACAGCAGCCATTAAACTTCTCGGCACATGCAGGACACTGAATAAACAGAAGATGACAACCGTCGTTTTTGCAGTTGGTATGCGTGTCGCACGGCGTACCGCACTGGTGGCAGTGAGCGATTACGTCCTCTGAAATTCGCTCGCCCATACGCTCATCAAACACAAAGTTTTTACCGATAAAACGCACCGGTAACCCCTGCTCGCGGGCGCGGCGGGCATATTCAATGATCCCACCCTCAATATGCCAGACTTTATTAAAACCGTTGTGTTTCATCCAGGCACTGGCTTTTTCGCAGCGGATCCCACCGGTGCAATACATAACGATCTTTTTGTCTTTATGCTCCTGCATCATCTCAACCGCTTTCGGCAGCTGTTCGCGGAAAGTGTCGGCAGGAATTTCCATCGCATTCTCGAAGTGGCCCACTTCATATTCGTAGTGGTTACGCATATCGATGAACACTGCATCCGGATCGTCGAGCATCGCGTTCACTTCAGCGGCCTTGAGGTACTCCCCCACATTAGCGGCATTGAAGTTCGGATCGTCGATGCCATCCGCCACAATACGCTCACGCACCTTCATGCGCAGCACCCAGAACGATTTGCCGTCATCATCCAGCGCAATGTTCAGGCGTAAGCCGTTAAGCGCCGGATCAAAACCATAAAGGAGATCGCGGAAGGCGCTGACTTTGCTTTCCGGCACGCTGATCTGCGCGTTAATACCCTCACGCGCCAGATAGACGCGACCAAACACGTTCAGGGCGGTGAAAGCCTGGTAAAGCGCATCGCGGGTCGCCTGTGGATCGTTGATGGTAAAATATTTATAGAAAGAGATCGTTGTGCGCGGTTCGGTTTCGGCCAACATACGCGCTTTCAACATCTCATTCGAAACGCGGTTGTGTAACACTGGCATGGTGTACAAGTCCTGCAATCGTTGAGAAATAAAAATCGGTCGGCATGATATAGCAAACAAAGACAATTTACATCCACACAATTTACGCTACATTTCAGTCAACCTGATTAATCAGACTTAACACTTGCATATTCTTTCATGTTTCGATGACAGACATTTTGGCTATGCCTCAAAAAATGAGACAATAGCCCTTCAGGACGTTAGAACACAGGACAGACATGACCCAGTTACCGAAATTTACTGCCGCGCTTTTACACCCACGCTATTGGTTAACATGGTCAGGCATTGGCTTGTTGTGGCTAATTGTACAGCTGCCTTATCCCGTAATTTTCCGCATGGGTAAAGGACTGGGCCGCATTGCTCAACAGTTTATGAAGCGTCGCGCCAGGATCGCGTATCGAAATCTTGAGCTTTGCTTTCCTCAGATGAGCGAATCTGAGCGTCACGACATGGTGGTTAAAAACTTCGAATCTGTCGGCATGGGACTGATGGAGACCGGTATGGCCTGGTTCTGGTCGGATAAGCGCATGGCGCGCTGGACGGAAGTGGCCGGAACCGGCATGGATCCGGTGCATAATCTCCAGGACAACCAGACTGGCGTCCTGCTGATTGGCGTTCATTTCCTGACGCTCGAAATTGGCGCGCGCATGTTCGGCATGCAGGCACCGGGTATTGGCGTTTATCGTCCCAACGATAATCCGGTGATCGATTTGATACAGACCAACGGACGCATGCGCTCGAAT
The DNA here is from genome assembly GCF_049237025.1 of Enterobacter cloacae complex sp. SYL001. Lineage (NCBI taxonomy): Bacteria > Pseudomonadati > Pseudomonadota > Gammaproteobacteria > Enterobacterales > Enterobacteriaceae > Enterobacter > Enterobacter cloacae complex sp. SYL001. The sequence continues at coordinate 82,064 of NZ_JBMKJI010000012.1, forward strand.
AAAAGCATGATCGACCGCAAAGACCTTAAAGGGATGATCCGCGCCCTCAAATCAGGTGAAGTGGTCTGGTATGCCCCGGATCATGACTATGGCCCGCAATCCAGCGTGTTTGTCCCGTTCTTTGCGGTGGAAGATGCGGCGACAACCACCGGGACCTGGATGCTGGCGCGGATGTCCAAAGCGGCTATCGTGCCGTTTGTACCGCGCCGTAAACCAGACGGTTCAGGCTATCAGCTCATCATGCTGGAGCCGGAACTCACGCCGCCGCTGGATGATGCAGAAACCACCGCGCGCTGGATGAATGCTATTGTCGAGAAATGCATTATGCTCGCTCCCGAGCAGTACATGTGGCTGCATCGCCGCTTCAAAACCCGGCCTCAGGGCGTCCCTTCTCGTTATTAATCTGCATGCGGTCTTCTGGGCCGCAAGCTGTTTTAGCTTTAAAAGCTCCCCGTCATTGCGGCAATCATACCCCAGGCGCATAATTAGCAGGCTTATTACCTCACTGGTCACGGTGCCCTGCACCTCATTATGCGGATAGTTATGTCCTCCACAGATGCTCCCATAAACTGGAAACGCAACCTGACGGTTGCATGGCTGGGTTGTTTTCTTACTGGCGCCGCCTTTAGCCTGGTAATGCCCTTCCTGCCCCTCTACGTTGAACAGCTCGGCGTCACCGGCCATAGCGCACTGAATATGTGGTCCGGCCTGGTGTTCAGCATTACGTTCCTGTTCTCCGCCATTGCGTCGCCTTTCTGGGGTGGGCTTGCGGATCGCAAAGGCCGCAAAATTATGCTGCTGCGCTCCGCGCTCGGCATGGCGATCATAATGCTGTTGATGGGGGTGGCGCAGAATGTCTGGCAGTTTCTGATATTACGCGCGCTCCTGGGTCTGCTCGGGGGATTTATCCCCAATGCCAACGCCCTGATCGCAACCCAAATCCCACGCCACAAAAGCGGCTGGGCATTGGGTACGCTTTCCACTGGCGGCGTAAGCGGCGCACTGCTGGGTCCGCTGGCGGGCGGGCTGCTGGCCGACCATTACGGACTGCGGCCGGTATTCTTCATTACCGCCAGCGTGCTGTTCCTCTGCTTCCTCGTGACGCTTATCTGCATCCGTGAGAATTTCACGCCGGTAGCCAAAAAAGAGATGCTGCACGCCCGGGATGTGCTGGCCTCGCTGAAAAACCCAAAGCTGGTGCTGAGCCTGTTTGTGACCACCATGATTATTCAGGTGGCCACCGGTTCAATCGCGCCTATTCTGACGCTCTATGTCCGCGACCTGGCCGGCAACGTCAGCAATATCGCCTTTATCAGCGGCGTGATCGCCTCTGTTCCCGGCGTGGCCGCGTTGCTGAGCGCGCCACGGCTCGGTAGGCTGGGCGATCGCATTGGCCCGGAAAAAATCCTGATCTGCGCCCTGATCGTCTCCGTTCTGCTGCTGATCCCCATGTCGATGGTGCAGTCTCCCTGGCAGCTCGGCGTGTTGCGCTTTCTGCTGGGCGCAGCGGACGGCGCGTTGCTTCCGGCGGTGCAGACGCTGCTGGTCTATAACTCCACCAACCAGATTGCCGGACGTATTTTCAGCTACAACCAGTCGTTTCGCGATCTGGGTAACGTCACCGGGCCGCTGGTCGGCGCGGGGGTTTCGGCCAGTTTCGGTTTCCGGGCGGTCTTTATCGTGACGGCAGGCGTCGTGCTGTTCAACGCTGTTTATTCCTGGCTCAGCTTATCCCGGGCGCTACGCCCGGCGCGCATAACACAACATCGTGACGGCTAATTTACGCATTCATACTTGCACAATCATATAATCAGCTATTCTTTCCCTGAATACCTTCACGAAAAACAGGGAGACACCAATGACCATGTACGCCACGCTGGAAGAAGCTATCGATGCCGCTCGCGAAGAATTCCTCGCCGATAATCCCGGCATTGAGGAAGAAGATGCTGACGTGCAACAACTCAATATCCAAAAATACGTCCTTCAGGACGGCGATATTATGTGGCAGGCCGAATTCTTTGCTGATGAAGGTGAGGACGGAGAATGTCTGCCGATACTGAGTGGTGAAGGTGCGCAGGCGGTATTCGACAGCGACTATGACGAAATTGAGTTACGTCAGGAGTGGCTGGAAGAAAATACGCTGCATGAATGGGATGAAGGTGAGTTTCAGCTCGAACCGCCGCTGGATACCGAAGAAGGTCAGGCCGCAGCGGACGAATGGGACGAGCGATAAGCTCTCGTTACTCGTAAGGGCCGTGGCTGGCATCGATGGGCAGCAGTAGCGTGTCGAAAATCAGCGAAAACGGCAGATCGAGCACGGTGAGATAGCGCCATGCGGAATCGCGGACATCCCACTGTACGCCGGGGTAGTACTGATTCCCGTGGCCCTGTCCGGGAATGGTGCGGCTGATGATGCTGCCGCAGCCGCTGAGCAGGCATGCCATCATGACGACGATGATTACTTTCATTTCTGACCTCTAAAAAAATACCGGCCCCACAGCCGGTATTTGATTTGGCAGGTGGCGCTTCGCTTACCCGCCCTACTTAACAACTTACTTCGTCTTCAGGGCCAGCGGATTCAGCTTCACGTCCTTGTAGTAGTTCACCCACGAAGAGTATCTCTCCGGAGAAGACCACACGCGGTAGTGAAGCCGTGCCATCGTCACCGGATCGCTCAACAGCACCAGACGACGGTCGCGGTTAAGTTTTTCTGGCGTCTCATTCAGCGCCTGCTCAACGTGGCGATCGCGGGCGATCTCCAGCACCTGGCTGGCGCGGTGACGCGCAGTCGCCATCGCGGTTGCCAGCGCGTTGAATGACGGGTTAAACACGGCGTGCATAAAGCCATCATCCAGCGTGCGTTTGCGGTTCTGCTCCAGATAGGTATCGGTATCCACCAGCACCTGCGGCGGAGAATACTCTTCCGGGATCAGGAACAGCTTCCAGCGTTTGGTACGCAGGCCCACCGTAGAACGGCTGGAGATCACCGACACAAATGGCGACAGGATCAGCGAGAAGACGATTGGCGCCAGCCAGAACAGGAAACGCAGATCCAGCCAGGCCATACCAACTGCCCACACCAGGCCCAGCAGCAGCTGAGAGCCGTGGCGCATAAAGGCTTCACTCCATGGCGTAGAGTCATCGTCTCGCTGCGGTGAATTCCACACCACTTCCCATCCCAGGAACGCGCTCACCACGAATACCGTGTGGAACAGCATACGCACCGGTGCCAGCAGGACCGAGAACAGCACTTCCAGCAGCAGTGAAAGGGTTACGCGGCAGAAACCACCGTACTCCTTCGAACCTTTACACCAGATCAGAATGATACTGAGCAGCTTGGGCAGGAACAGCAGCACCATGGTCGACGCGAACAGCGCAATCGCCAGCTCCGGACGCCACTGCGGCCACACCGGGAACAGCTGGCGCGGTTGCAGGAAGTACTGCGGCTCCGTCAGGGCATGCACAACCTGCAACGCGGTCGAGAGTGCCAGGAACATAAACCACAGCGGCGCAGACAGATAGGACATGACGCCCGTCAGGAACACCGCACGGTGAACAGGGTGCATCCCCTTCACCAGGAACAGGCGGAAGTTCATCAGGTTACCGTGACACCAGCGGCGATCACGCTTGAGCTCATCCAGCAGGTTCGGCGGCAGCTCTTCATACGAGCCCGGCAGATCGTAGGCAATCCAGACGCCCCACCCTGCGCGACGCATCAGCGCGGCTTCCACAAAGTCATGCGACAGAATGGACCCGGCAAACGATCCTTCACCCGGCAGCGGCGCCAGGGCGCAGTGCTCGATGAATGGCTTCACACGGATAATGGCGTTGTGGCCCCAGTAGTGAGATTCACCCAGCTGCCAGAAGTGCAGACCGGCAGTAAACAGCGGCCCGTAGACGCGGGTCGCAAACTGCTGGCAGCGCGCATACAGCGTGTCCATACCGGACGCTTTTGGCGAGGACTGAATAATACCCGCGTTCGGATTGGCTTCCATCAGACGGACCAGCCCGCTCAGACAGTCGCCGCTCATCACGGAGTCCGCATCCAGTACCACCATGTAGCTGTACTGGTTACCCCAACGACGGCAGAAGTCATCGATGTTCCCGCTCTTACGCTTAACACGACGACGACGACGACGGTAGAAGATCTGCCCTTCACCCTGCACTTCAGCAATCAGCTCCATCCAGGCTTTTTGCTCTGCCACGCATATATCCGGGTTGTAGCTGTCGCTCAGGATGTAGACGTCGAAGTGCGCCGCATTACCGGTCGCCTTTACGGACTCCCAGGTGGCACGCAGCCCGGCGAATACGCGGTCAACATCTTCGTTACAGATAGGCATGATCAGCGCGGTACGATGCTCAGGATTGAGGGGTTCATCCCCGACCGTCGACGCGGAAATGCTGTATTTGTCACGCCCCATCAGCAGTTGCAGGAAGCCCATCAGCGCCGTCCAGAACCCGGCGGAGACCCAACAGAACAGCACGGCGAACAGCAGAAGGATGCCGCTCTGTAAAATATACGGCAGCAGCTGCATGAAGGAGACCCAGATATCCTGGCCAATCATGTCAGCAGGGTTAATCAATGCCCAGCCCTGGTACGGCAGAATAGTTTTCATGTACCAGGTGGCGACAACCGTCTGTGCCAGCGTCAGCAGCAGCAGAATGTAACGACGAATCGTTCCCACGGTACGCCATTTCTGCTCGGACGCCTGTTGTTCTTTGGTCAGACGTGACAGATAGCGCGGCGTCACGTCACGCCCACGCAGGCGATCCCAGAAGCGACCCACCGGGTTGGTGCGCCACGGATCGGGGAACATAGAGGAACGCGTGGCCTTCGGCATCGCCTGTAGCTGGTCACGCCCTTCGTCATCCTTGATTAACTGCCCTTCTGCCAGCGAGTCTGGCCATGCCTGCTCCAGACGTGCCTTCACTGACCCCAGCGGCGTATCATCATCACGGGAAAAGTGACGATGTTCACCATCCAGCGCGGTGTGAACCGCGCGGATGTCGCTCGCAGGGAGTGCCGCTTTTTCAATGTCCGTTAGCGGCATGGCATCAATATATTCAGATGTATTATTCATTGGCAGGTAGCTGATAGCTCCAGGTTTCACTCAGCGGCTTATCGTTACTGACCAGCGCGGCGCGCATTTCAGTGGTCTGTTTCGGATCTTTCACCTTCACGCGCAGGGTCAAACGCCACCCTTTGGTGACCGGATTGTAACGCACAGCGTTCTCAACGATTTCACCGTTATCGCCAATGCTGGCCTGTGCCGTCACGGCAGTATCCGGCGCCAGTTTTTTCATATCCTGCCCGGTGAAGTCCACGATAAATGCCAGCGTGCCATCCGGCTGACGAATCAGGTTGGACTGCTTCACGTCCCCCGTAGAACGACGCGTCTGCATCACATACGCGTTATCCGGTGCGTGCAGTTTGTCTTCGTCACGGCTGAAGGTGATCGCATACTTGAAGTTCATCTCTTTACCGGCTTCAGGCAGCTGATCCGGTGTCCAGTACGCCACGATGTTATCGTTGGTTTCATCATTGGTTGGAATTTCAACCAGCTCAACCTTGCCTTTACCCCAGTCGCCTTTCGGTGTAACCCAGGCGCTTGGGCGCAGATCGTAGCGGTCGTCCAGATCTTCAAAGCGGGAGAACTGACGGCCACGTTGCAGCAGACCAAAGCCCTGCGGGTTTTCCATCGCAAAGCTGCTGACGGCGAGGTGTTTCGGGTTGTTCAGCGGACGCCAGATCCACTCGCCGTTACCAGCATGAATGGAAAGGCCATTAGAATCATGCAGTTGAGGGCGGAAGTTAGTCGCCGGAGACGGCTGATTCGGCCCGAACAGGAACATGCTGGTCAGCGGCGCGACGCCCAGTTTGCCCACTTTATCGCGCAGGTAAACTTTAGACTGCACGTCAACCACCGTGTCACGCCCTGGCATGATCACGAAGCGATAAGCGCCTGTCGCACGAGGGGAGTCCAGCAGCGCATAAATTGTCAGACGTTTGTCGGTTGGTTTTGGACGTTCGATCCAGAACTCGCGAAAACGTGGAAATTCTTCACCTGATGGCAGCGCGGTATCAATTGCCAGACCGCGCGCAGAAAGCCCGTATACCTGCCCCGCGCCAATCACGCGGAAGTAGCTGGCGCCAAGCATGCTGACGATTTCGTCGTTTTTATCTTTGCTGTTAATCGGGTAAAGCACCTTGAAGCCTGCGAAGCCGAGGTCTTTCACCGTGTCTTTATCGTGTTGCACATCGCCAAAATTGAAATAATCCGGGCTGTACTTGATTTTACGTACCGCGGTCGCCGTCACTTCATTGATGGCAACCGGCGTGTCGAAGTACATACCCTGGTGGTAAAATTCAAGCTTGAACGGGGTTTTAATATTGTTCCAGTACGCTTTATCGTGATTGAACTGGATCTGCTGATAGTCCGCGTATTTCATGTCGCGGAAAACGGAGGGCAGGTTACTTTTTGGCGCTTCGTAGCTCTTGCCCGCCATCGATTTAGCCTGTTTTGCGACATCATCGATGTTAAAGGCCAGTGCAGATGAGGTATACAGTGACAACAGCACTGCTACACCCAACCAACGCATTTTCATCATTTGTGGTTTATGTTTCATAATAAGTAAGCACTTCCCCCTTTGTGTGCTTATATCGATCCGATCCATTTTAATGGAAACTCAGGCAATCCGACAACATTATCACTGCTTTGTTCAGCTCGCTGGCTCATGGATTAAGCAAATGAAAGAACCCGCTTTTCACTTTGCGTGCTTATCCTGGAGACAGGGTGTCGGTCTTGGTGTAGGGTTGGCTCCGAATGTAACCATTATGAGCCTTAGGGATAAGGCGAAAAGTCTGAGAATGCGCAAAGTTATATGAGCACAACCCCTGTACAACGTGAATATTTCCTCGACTCGATCCGCGCATGGCTCATGCTATTGGGGATCCCTTTTCATATTTCACTGATCTATTCCAGCCACACCTGGCATGTGAACAGCCAGATGCCCTCCTGGTGGCTGACGCTGTTCAATGATTTTATCCATGCCTTCCGCATGCAGGTGTTTTTCGTCATTTCAGGCTATTTCTCTTACATGCTCTTCTTGCGCTATCCCCTCAAGCGGTGGTGGAAAGTGCGCGTGGAGCGCGTGGGCATACCAATGTTGACGGCCATTCCGCTGCTGACGCTGCCGCAGTTCATCATGTTGCAGCATGTTAAAGGCAAGGCGGAAAACTGGCCTAATCTCTCGTTCTATGAGAAATACAACACCCTGGTCTGGGAGCTGATTTCCCACCTCTGGTTCCTGCTGGTACTGGTGGTGCTAACCACGGTGAGTTTGCTGATCTTCAGTCAACTGCGCCAGCGCGCGAGCGCCGCAACCTCGACCTTCTTCGCCAACATCACCCTGGGTAAGCTGTCGCTGCTGTTTCTTGCGCTGGGGGTCGCGTATGCCGCCGTCAGGCGTACGCTGCTCATTGTCTACCCTCCCATTCTGAGCGATGGGCTGTTTAATTTCGTGGTGATGCAGACCCTGTTCTACATTCCCTTCTTCCTGATTGGGGCGCTGGCATTTATTCATCCCCGGCTTAAAGCGCTGTTTACCACCCCCTCCCCCTGGTGTGCGGTGGGTGCTGCGCTGGCCTTTGCCGCCTATCTTCTCAATCAGCGCTTTGGCAGCGGGGACGCGTGGATGTATGAGACAGAGAGCGTGATAACGATGCTGATGGGCCTGTGGATGGTTAACGTGGTGTTCGCCCTTGGCCATCGTCTGCTGAATTTTAAATCAAGTCGCGTCACCTATTTCGTTAATGCTTCACTGTTTATCTACCTGGTCCACCATCCGCTGACGCTGTTTTTCGGGGCGTACATTACGCCGCATATCAAATCGAATGCGCTGGGCTTCTTCACCGGTCTGGTCTTTGTGGTTGGCATTGCCATCGTGTTGTATGAAATCCACCTGCGGATCCCGCTTTTGCGTTTCCTGTTCTCAGGCAAACCTCAGGTTAAAGCGGGATAAAAAAACGGCGCCTCCAGAGCGCCGTTTTTGCTTTTCAGACATCAAAATGCCTGGCTGCGCGCGGTCAAAAGCCGCTGATACAGGTCGGCGGTGTGCTCATCGAAACAGACAAAAATGACTTTTTCCGGCATGGGTTTGAGGGAAAGGTAGTGATAAACGGTATTCACGGCGATCGTAGCTGCCGCTTCCTTTGGATAACCGTACACCCCGGTGCTAATGGCGGGGAACGCCATGGTCTTATAGCCGTTATCTGCCGCAAGCCGCAGGCAGTTACGATAAGCCTGCTCCAGAATCTCAGCCTCATGGCGGTCGCCACCGTGCCAGACGGGTCCAACGGTATGGATCACCGCTTTGGCCGGGAGATCGCCCGCAAGCGTAATAACAGCATGCCCCGGCGGGCACTCTCCCTGCTGCTGGCGCACGGTTTTGCATGCTTCAAGGAGCTGAGGGCCCGCGGCCCGGTGAATGGCACCATCCACCCCGCCCCCACCCAAGAGGGAGGAATTGGCTGCGTTGACGATCACGTCAACGTGCACCGTCGTGATATCGCCATGAATAACGTCGATTTGCGGTCTCATAAACACCCTCTGCAACCCGCCTTTTTCATCAGTGTATCGCAGAGGGAGAAGGAGAAAAACTGTCGCGAAAAAAACGGCGGTTAACGGTAATCCACCTGAACGACCGCAAGCGTTTTCTTTTCATTCAGGTATTTCATGGTGACAGCGGCCAGCGCTGAGTGAGGATGATGGCCCCGGAGCGCCTCGTCATAACTGATGGTATGCGTTTTCATACGGTTATTTTCCGGGCAGGAAATCGCAAACTGCCGATGCCGGGGCGTGACTTCGCACGGGTCAGCGACCACCGCGCCACGAAAATGAATCACCCCACCATTCTCTATAGTTGCTGAATAAGCCGGAGAAAAAAAAGAGGACAGGATCAGTCCCAGACCAGAAATAATACACGCTGCGGATTTGAACATTATTTGTACTCCTCAATGAAATTCGTCCTTGAGGGGTAAAAACGCTCCGTTATGACGTATCTGTTTAAGCAACCCGTTTGCTGGGTTCTTGATATCAGCATAGCTTACCTGTGCAGCACCGCCACTTTATTAAATCATTGATTTTATGAATGATTAAAGCGTACTTGCCGGTGCGTTCCACTGCTGTGATAAATGAAGCGATTTTCCATCGGAAACGGTGACGATTATTTTTACCGCATCCCCTGAGCGAATATTTAAACTGATTCGCGTTAAATCAATCGGCTGATTAGCGGGTATAAAAAGAGTATTTTTCTGCCGCGATGTACTTTGTCCCCCCTGCCCCTGTCGGACAGATAACACCTCAACCTGACATTCGCAGGCGTCTGCCAGCGTGACCTGAGGAATAATGGTTGTCACATTTGCCTGCTGTGAGGTGCTGAACGTTATCTGGCTGGCAAGCGCGGCAAGGAGAATGAAGGTGCTCATGAGATCCTCCCGAAAAAAAACAGGGCGCATGCCCTGTTTTTTGGTACAGAAATGAATCAGTACTGGTGTGCGGTCGCGTTGTTGCCGAAGCCAACCTGGTGCACAGTCACCGTTGAGCCGGACGCTGTCTGGTCTACCGCCGCGCCGTTGCCGCCGCCGAACTGTTTCACGTTGATAACAGAATCTTTGCTATTCCACTGGTCGATGGTGGCGCTGTTACCAAAGCCTTTTTGCAGCAGATCGATAGAACTGTCATCAGAGCCCTGGCCAACGTCTGCGCCGTTACCGCCACCATGCTGGGTAATGGTCAATTCAGAATCTCGGGCGTCCGTCTGCAAAGCAAGCGCGGAGTTACCGCCGCCGTACTGGTAAATGCTCAGGGTTGAGTCAGGGCCGTTATTGCCGCCACCCCAGCCACCACCGTGACCGCCGCCAAATTGTGGTACCGCACCTGCGAAAGCACTGCCAGAAACTACGATTGCTGCAATAACTGCCACTTTGAAAAGTTTCATGGTAAACCCCCATCGGATTGATTAAGGCGTCACACATCGCTAGCGTTGAATAACGCGAATAGCCATTTGCGACTGTCTCTGTACTACAACTGCTGTTTTCTGCGTACCATACTGCGTTATATTCGCCCTGTTACCCGAGCCTTTCTGGATAATCATGGCGGTGTTGCCAAAAGCGCCCTGCTTAATACTCGCATCGTTGCCGTTGCCGGTCTGATCGATATAAGCAAGGTTATACGTCCCTGACTGATCAACATTCGCGCGGTTATTCCCGCCCTCCTGGGAAATAACGGACAGCAATTTAGAACCGCCCTGGCGTACATCAGCATTATTTCCTGAACCCTGTTGACCAATAATGGCTGCCTGATTGTATGAAGCTTTACTTAATTCATTTATCGCAAAATTATATTCAGAACTGGCTAAATCTGAATCACCTGCGATTACAAACCCAGGCGCACCCAGTAATGTAAACATCATAAACAACGTTTTGTTTTTCATGCTGTCACCCTGGACCTGGCTATAAAAAAGGTATTCCTTACTCCGTTAACGCGATTCGTTTTGTTAACGCCGCGTTACGGAAAAGAGTATGTCTGCCGAAACATGTTTAATATCTCACCCGTGCGCCTTATTTTTATATTCCCCTTCACCTCAAAGTCGTAAATCTCGCCTGAAACGACGGGATACTCGCCTAAAGCAGAAACCAAAAATGTCTTCCTGCGCTTGTACAACAGCGAGACAGGTTGTCCAACCTGTACCGGCTTCTTCAGACAAAAACGACAATGCCCTTTGTCACGCGCGTGACACGAAGCAAGTTTTCTTAAGAAAAAATTCCGGCTTAGGGAAGTCTTATGTTTTTAGCAGAGTTCATACTTTTTACCGGTTGGCTTACAATAATAAAAAACCAGATAATACAACTCATTATAATATACCGTATGGTTTTTAAAATCTGTGCACGTTTATACACCTGTACAACTTTCCCCTTATCTTAAAAACTATTAACCCTGCAAAATACACAAATAAATATCGAATTTTACATTCTGTTACACGATTAACACTTGCTTTAAAGTTTGCAATAGCTAGATTGAAAACAGCAGTACGTTATTTGTTTTTAATTTTACCGCCTCCTTTGGAGGAAGGTTTTTTAACTACACACAGCAGTGCCACACCTGCAGTACTTCTGGTGCCCTTTTCAATAATACGAGGGCAGCTGCCGGGTGTCATAAATAACGTGGGGTTTCATCATGTTTAATGAAGTCCATAGCTTACCCGGTCATACATTATTGTTGATCACAAAACCTTCCTTACAAGCGACAGCGTTATTGCAGCATTTAAAACAATGCCTGTCACTTAACGGGAAACTTCATAACATTCAACGTTCTTTTGATGATATCGCTCCTGGCAGCATCATTCTTCTCGATATGATGGAAGCGGATAAAAAACTGATCCATTACTGGCAAGATAATTTAAGCAGGAAAAACAATAATATCCGCGTATTGTTATTGAATACGCCTGATGAGTATCCTTTCCGCGAAATTGAGAGCTGGCCGCATATTAACGGCGTGTTTTACGTTACAGAAGAAGAAAACCGTGTCGTGGAGGGTTTGCAGGGCATATTGCGGGGGGAGTGTTATTTCTCGCAAAAACTGGCCAGCTACCTCATTACCCACTCCGGAAATTATCGCTATAACAGTTCGGAATCGGCCCTTCTGACGCACCGTGAGAAAGAGATCCTGAACAAACTGCGTATTGGTGCTTCAAATATTGAAATCGCCCGTTCGTTATTTATCAGCGAAAATACGGTTAAGACGCATCTTTATAATCTTTTCAAAAAGATAGCTGTTAAAAATCGCACGCAGGCGGTGTCGTGGGCAAACGATAACCTCAGGCGTTAATAGCATGAAACGCACCCTAAGTTGGATTGCCGCCGCAGGCATTATGCTTGCTGCCGGAAACCTTCAGGCTGTTGAGGTGGAAGTTCCTGGACTGTTGACCGACCACACCGTCACCTCTGTCGGACACGATTTTTATCGTGCCTTCAGCGATAAGTGGGAAAGCGATTATCCGGGTAATTTAACCATCAACGAACGGCCCAGTGCGCGGTGGGGAAGCTGGATCACAATAACCGCTAATCAGGACGTTATTTACCAGACTTTTTTATTCCCAACGAAAAGAGACTTCGATCAGAACGTCGCTTTCGCACTGGCACAAACAGAAGAAGCTATTAACCGCCTACAGTTAGATAAAGCCCTTTTGAGCACAGGCGATTTAGCAAAAGATGAGTTCTAGCAACGACACCTATTTCGGAGGCTGTAATGCGTCTCGCACACACAGTGATTTCGTTAATGCTCATTGCGCCGTTGAGTTGGGCCGGAAATATGACATTCCAGTTCCGCAACCCTAATTTTGGCGGCAACCCGAATAACGGAGCCTTTATGCTTAACCAGGCGCAGGCTCAAAACTCCTATAAAGACCCCAGCTATGACGATGATTTCGGTATCGAGACCCCGTCAGCTCTGGATAATTTTACTCAGGCCATCCAGTCGCAAATATTAGGTGGCTTATTAACCAACATTAATACCGGAAAACCCGGCCGGATGGTCACTAACGACTTTATCGTCGATATTGCCAATAAAGACGGGCAGCTTCAGTTAAATGTGACAGACCGAAAAACCGGTAAGACGTCGACAATCCAGGTTTCCGGTTTGCAGACCAGTTCAACTGATTTCTAAACGACCCCGAAATAAGGACAATTATCATGCAGCGCTTTTTTATTTTAGTTGCAGTGTGCTTATTAAGCGGTTGTTTAACTGCCCCGCCAAAAGAAGCCGCTAAACCCACCCTAATGCCCCGTGCCCAGAGCTATCGGGATCTGACGCATCTGCCGGGCCCTACCGGGAAGATATTCGTCTCGGTCTATAACATTCAGGATGAGACGGGCCAGTTCAAACCGTATCCGGCCAGTAACTTCTCCACGGCCGTACCGCAGAGCGCCACCGCGATGCTGGTTACCGCCCTGAAAGATTCGCGCTGGTTTATCCCGCTGGAACGCCAGGGGCTGCAAAACCTGCTTAACGAACGAAAAATCATTCGTGCTGCACAGGAGAATGGTACCGTTGGCGTCAATAACCGCATGCCGCTACAGTCTCTCACCGCAGCCAATATCATGGTGGAAGGCTCGATTATCGGCTACGAAAGTAACGTGAAATCGGGCGGCGCGGGTGCCCGTTACTTTGGTATCGGGGCCGACACGCAGTATCAGCTGGATCAGATTGCCGTCAACCTGCGCGTGGTTAACGTGAGCACGGGTGAAATTTTATCCTCCGTGACCACCAGCAAAACGATTCTCTCATATGAAGTGCAGGCGGGGGTATTCCGCTTTATCGACTACCAGCGTTTGCTGGAGGCTGAAATTGGCTATACCTCTAACGAGCCGGTCATGCTGTGTCTGATGTCGGCCATCGAAACCGGGGTGATTTTCCTGATTAATGACGGTATCGATCGCGGCTTGTGGGATCTTCAGAATAAAAGTGACGTGAGTAATGCGGTGCTGGTGAAATACCGTGAGATGTCGGTTCCGCCGGAGTCATGATTGGCGGCGTATAAAAAGGCGAGATTTTCGTCTCGCCTTTTTTTTATTTACTTACCACAGGAACGTTCTGGCTCTTCTCGCGTCGGGCTGCAAGCCAGAGACCGCTGTTCTTCATAGCGTAGCCAAACAGTAATCCCAGCATGAGCGAAGGGACCACCAGCTTCCAGTCCCCCTGGCCTGCAAAGGTCGCGCAGGCACCCATGAACGTGCCGGGCACAAAGGACAACAGCAGATGTTTTGCCTGAACGCACATCATGAAGGCCACAATACCGGTCATGACGTACCCCAGGATTTCCACATGCGGCGCCAGCGCGCTGCCTTTCATAATGACCAGCGCCCAGACCACGCCACTCAGTAACGTGCAGCCTGAAATAAAGAGCCCTTTGAGCCCACCCTGCGGGCAGGCGAAATAGGCCGTGCAGCCAAGAAAACCGGCCCAGCTCAACAAACCGAGAGATACCGCCACCCAACCCCAGAGGCCGGAGAGGATGCCAGTCGTTATTGCAATACAAAGTAATATGTTCATGGTGCGCATCTTAGCAGATGCGCACCCTAGAAATGAGATCAGAAGCACGTTACGTGCAAGTTGAAATGTATCGTTGCAGGATTTTTGTGATTTAAATCACTCTTCACTCTCTTCTTCCAGCTCATCCCACATGGCAGCGATAGCGTCACGCGTCAGCGGAGCCAGCGTTCTCCAGAACGGAGAGGTGGCGTGGGCTTCAACTTTACCCAGGAAGGTTCCGACCCACGGCAGCAGATACGTTTCGAACAGGGTTTCAATCGCCTCATTCTCATCATCACCTGCTTTATCTTCAATCCATGAGGCCGCCAGCAACAGGGTACCGATATGATCGGCAGGCATATCCGTCAGCGGCATGCCGCGTTCTGAAAGAAACGCCCGAACTTCCGCTTCGGTCGCACCTTCCTGCCAGGCAGAACGATACGGCGACACGCGACACTCTTCCCCCACGAACAGCGCGTTGTAATCCGTTGAAATCTGCTGCATATCGCAACTTTTTTGCAAGCGTTCCAGCAACTCATCCTGTTCCAGCGGCCAGCTCTGCGCCAGTTTACCTTCACGAATCAGGGTAAACAGCGGAACCAGCAGCGGATCCTGCGGCTGGCGGTAATATAAGGTGCCCAGCACGCGGCAAAGGATGGAAAACTCATTCATGTTTTTATTCCGTTATTAATTAAAGATCGGCAAATTCATCAATCGGCGCCATGCCGCGCGACTCAAGGAAGTCGAGCATACGACGCGGCGTGACGTTCAGGATCTGTTCTTCCGGGAAATTCACGTCCCGCAATATTTTCAGGCACTCGCTGAAATCACCCAGCGTGAAGGCCGTGTGTGAATCAGAGCCCAGCGCCACCATTCCGCCTGCGTCACGCACGGCCGCCGCAACGTCGCGGCAGTTGGCCTCACTGCCCTTACGCGAATGCACGAACGAGGAGTTGTTGATCTCCAGCGCCACGCGGTGCTTCGCTGCGGCCTGTGCCACGGCCTGAAAATCGATCGGGTATTTCGGATTTCCCGGGTGGCTGATAATGTGCACATTGCCGCTGGCAATGGTGGCAATCATCGCCGCGGTGTTGGTCTCTTTATCCTGGGGCGCAAAGACCGGCTCGTGAAAGCCGGCGAGGATCAGATCTAACGAGGTCAGCATCGGGCCGGTGCAGTCAATTTCACCGTCGGTATTTTTGATGTTCGCTTCGATGCCTCGCAGTATCCCGATACCGTCAACCAGACGTGGCCAGATACGCATATTCACAAAATGCCAGTAGTGCGGCGCATCCGCCATATCCGGACCGTGATCGGTTATCGCAAACAGCTTGATGCCTTTCAGCTTCGCCTGAGCGATATAATCATGGAGGTTACTGTAAGCGTGAGTACTGGCGACGGTGTGCATATGCAGGTCAACGGGATACATCTTTCTCTCCTCTGCGGTTTTTCCAAAGGATAGCAGTTATCAGCGGCGAATATTAGCAAAAACCCGGCGAACGCCGGGTTTCTCTCAGTAGCCTCGCTGTCTGTCGACCTGTCCGGTCACCACGTTGCCCTTCTCTATTTCGCTGATGGTATGCGAGATATACGCCACGGCCTCCGCCGGTCGCGTCACGGCCGCAATATGGGGCGTCATCGCCACGCGTGGATGTGCCCAAAGCGGGCTGTCTGTCGGCAGCGGTTCGCGGCTATACACATCCAGCATTGCGCCTTTCAGTTTACCGCTATCCAGCGCTTTCAGCAGATCGTCTTCCACAACGTGTACCCCGCGCGCCAGGTTCATTAAGTAGCTATCTTCTGCCAACTGGTTGAGGAGCGTGCCATTGATAATGCCGACCGTTTCCGCCGTATTCGGCAGCAGGTTAATGAGAACGCGTGTCCCTTTCAGGAACGCCGGGAGTTCGTCCAATCCGGCAAAGCTCTCGACGCCCGGATAATCCTTACGGCTCCGGCTCCAGCAGCGCAGTGGGAAGCCCCACGGAGCGAGCGCTTCGGCGACTTTCGAACCCAGCACACCCGCCCCGAGGATGCCGATGGTGAAATCTTCACGCTGATAATCCGGGAGCGGTTCCCAGTGGGATTGCTGTTTAAACGCCTGATAATCGTCGAAGCGGCGGAACCAGTGCAGCACCTGGCTTACGGCGTATTCCTGCATCTGCTCCCCCATACCGGTATCTTCCAGACGAAACAGGGGAATATCTTCCGGCAGCATTTCAGGGTGAGCCTTCAGCTTACTGAGAATGGAATCCACCCCCGCACCAAGAGCAAACACCGCCTTCAAACGGCGTCCCTGTAGCATTTCGACCGGGGGATGCCAGACCAGCGCGTAGTCGGCATGTTCATTATCGCCCTGTTTCCATTCGCGAACGCGTGCGCCAGGCAGTGCCGCCGTGAGCGCCTTAATCCAGTAAGCCGTATCAAAAGTGGGGTGATAGAAGATAATATCCATAGTCATTGCCTTTTAGTGCGCTGTTTTATTTTCATTTTCAACTGGCTTGTCAGCATAACAAATTTATCGCTAAACCGCGTTGCTGATAAAAGAGGCGCTTTTCGCACATTTCGAAATCAGGTTGCCTGAAGTTTGTCTAAACACGCTAAATTACTGAAAAAGTGGGTTGACGGCAGTACGGCTTTTCCTTACATTAGCGCCCGTCCCGACAACAACGGGATGACAATATGGTGAGGTGTCCGAGTGGCTGAAGGAGCACGCCTGGAAAGTGTGTATACGGCAACGTATCGGGGGTTCGAATCCCCCCCTCACCGCCATATTCAAGACGAGAGCTCGTACGAAAGTACGGGCTTTTTTCTTATATATTCTCCGCAAGGGGGGGATGAGAACCCCCGACCGGGGTTCGACAACTGGCGCAGCCAGTTGGACAGACTGTGAGCGTAGCGAACAGGCTGCCCGCAGGGCGAGCGAAGCGAGTCAATCCCCCCCTCACCCTAACCCTCTCCCCGGAGGGGAGAGGGGATAGTTAGGTGCTCGCATTCAGTTGTCCCCTGGAAACGTTACTCCTCCACCATCCGGGCATACTCTTCGGTGAGAAAATCCACCAGCGTCCTGACCGATGGCAGCAGGCCGCGCCGGGAAGGATACACCGCATGGATCACTTCCCTTCTGGGTTCCCAGGCATTCAGCACCCGAACAAGCTCACCTGAAGCCAGCTGATCCTTCACCATCAAAATGGGCAACTGTACCACGCCCACGCCCGCCATCGCTGCCTCCCGCAGCGCCAGCATATCGGTAGTCACCAGGCGCGGCGTGAAGTGAATGTCTGCTTTCGCCCCCTCCGGCCCGCTCAGCTCCCACTTATGCAGGTGTTTACCAGCGCCCATACTTAAACCTGGCCATTCGCTGAGTTCAGAGGGCATCGCCGGGTTGCCCATCCGTTCAATCAGTGTCGGCCCGGCAACCAGGCAGTGTCCCCTGTCCGCCAGCACCCTTAATACCAAATCGCTGTCATCAAACGGGCGCGGACGAACGCGGATCGCCACATCCACCCCCTCCCCCACCAGATCGACCCGGCGGTTGGTGGCTTCAAGCTGGAGGTTGATCCCCGGATAGCGCGCCATAAACCTCGCCAGCATGGGCCCCACGTGAACGTGCAGTAGGGTTACGGGGCAAGTGATCCTGACCATACCGCGCGGCTCAGCCTGTAAAGCAGCCACCGCCTCCTCCGCAGCTTCAGCCTCCACCAGCATGGCTTTACAGTGCTGATAGAACGTCTGCCCCACTTCAGTCACCGCAAACTGCCGCGTGGTACGTTGTATCAACCGAACACCCAGGCGTTCTTCCAGCTGCGCAATCCGACGGCTCAGTTTCGACTTTGGCTGATCGAGCGCCCGCCCCGCCGCCGCAAAGCCGCCATGCTCCAACACCTTCACAAACCATACGAAATCATTGAGATCCTGCATACGCCCCCATTGTTCCATTTAAGGAACAGTGAATGTCAATTTTGCTATCTACCGGGATATTAGCCCTGAATATAAGCTATTTACATCAACAGGACATCAGGAGTTAATCATGAAAAACGTAACAGGCGTGTATACCGCACCTCGTCCGCACTGGGTCGGTGATGGTTTTCCGGTTCGTTCGATGTTTTCTTACCAGACGCACGGCGAACCGCTGAGCCCGTTCCTGCTGCTTGACTACGCCGGACCACATACCTTCCCGGCGGATGGCGCAAAACGCGGCGTGGGCGAGCATCCTCATCGCGGTTTTGAAACGGTGACCATCGTCTACTCAGGCGAAGTTGAGCACCGTGATTCCACCGGCAGAGGCGGCGTTATTGGTCCAGGCGATGTGCAGTGGATGACGGCAGGCGCAGGCATTTTGCACGAGGAGTTCCACTCCAGCGCGTTCTCGCAGAAAGGCGGTGAACTGAAAATGATGCAGCTGTGGGTCAACCTGCCCGCTAAAGACAAAATGGCGACGCCTGGCTACCAGAGCATCACTCAGGCGGATATCCCGGTGGTCACCCTGCCGGATAACAGCGGAACAATGCGCGTGATTGCTGGCCGCTTTGGAGAGGTAACCGGCCCGGCGCATACCTTCTCACCGCTTAACGTATGGGATCTCGCGCTGCACCAGGGCAGCCACCTGACGCTCAATCAGCCCGAAGGCTGGAGCACGGCGCTGGTTGTTGTTGAGGGCAGCGTGACAGTGAACGGCACCACGCCTGCGGGTGAGGCGCAGCTGGTCGTGCTGAGTCAGAGCGGCGACAAGCTGCATCTCGAAGCCAGCAGCGATGCCAAAGTGTTGCTGATGGCCGGGGAGCCACTGAATGAATCCATCGTGGGCTATGGCCCGTTTGTGATGAACAGTAAAACCGAAATCGCCGAAGCTATTCGCGATTTCAACTCCGGCCGCTTTGGCCAAATCTAAACGTAATAAAGGAGCGCATTATGTCTACCCCTGCAAACTTCAACGGTGCACGTCCCGTTATTGACGTCAATGATGCCGTTATGCTGCTTATCGATCACCAGAGCGGATTGTTCCAGACTGTTGGAGACATGCCAATGCCTGAGCTGCGCGCTCGTGCAGCAGCGCTGGCAAAGATCGCCTCGCTGGCGAAGATCCCGGTGATCACCACGGCATCGGTTCCACAGGGACCGAACGGCCCGCTTATCCCGGAGATCCACGCCAATGCGCCGCACGCACAGTATGTGGCACGCAAGGGTGAAATCAACGCCTGGGATAATCCGGAGTTCGTGGCGGCGGTGAAAGCCACCGGACGCAAAACGCTGATTATCGCGGGGACGATTACCAGCGTTTGCATGGCCTTCCCGTCCATCAGCGCGGTGGCGGACGGATATAAAGTGTTTGCGGTGATTGATGCCTCCGGCACCTACAGCAAAATGGCGCAAGAGATCACCCTGGCGCGCGTGGTGCAGGCAGGCGTGGTACCGATGGACACAGCGGCAGTGGCCTCAGAGATCCAGCGCACGTGGAACCGTGAAGATGCGGGAGAATGGGCAGAGGTGTACACACACATCTTCCCTGCCTACCAGCTGCTGATCGAAAGTTACAGCAAAGCGCAGGACGTTGTGAAAAACAGCGAAGTGCTCGATTCGCAGCGTTGATCCTGCGCGGTGCGCCATAAGCTGATTAAGGCTTAACCGAACAGGCACGAATGCAGAAAATCTGCTTGACCGCTTTCGCGCAACTCCCTATAGTAGCGCCCCGTTGCCCCCCAAGCGGTCAGGCAGCAAAACAATATGGTGAGGTGTCCGAGTGGCTGAAGGAGCACGCCTGGAAAGTGTGTATACGGCAACGTATCGGGGGTTCGAATCCCCCCCTCACCGCCATATTTTAAGAAGAGCTCGCATGAAAATGCGGGCTTTTTTTCGCATGTTGCACGTCTGCGGGGGGATGAGAACCCCCGACCGGGGTTCGACAACTGGCGCAGCCAGTTGGACAGACTGAGAGCATAGCGAACAGGCTGCCCGCAGGGCGAGCGAAGCGAGTCAATCCCCCCCTCACCGCCATATTTTAAGAAGAGCTCGCATGAAAATGCGGGCTTTTTTTTCGCATGTTGCACGTCTGCGGGGGGATGAGAACCCCCGACCGGGGTTCGACAACTGGCGCAGCCAGTTGGACAGACTGAGAGCGAAGCGAGTCAATCCCCGCCGGTGCGGGTGATACCGCCTCACCCATAAAAAAAGCCCGCGCATAAGCACGGGCCCGTTTTAAACTATTCCTCAGTTATTCAACTTCCCCGCCGGCTGCTTTCCTTCAGGAGAAGAAACCTGCCCCGGCAATCCCCCCTCTTCATCTCTGCGCTCCCCCAGCCAGTAATCCGCATTTTTAATCCCAAGCCGAACCGGATCAAACTGTGGATCAATTCCCTGCGCATTCTGGGTTTCATAATCCTTCAGGCTGGCAAAGGCTTTATTATGCAAGAGGACAATGGCAATAATGTTGAGCCAGGCCATCAGCCCTACCCCGATATCCCCTAATCCCCATGCCAGATCCGCGGTGCGGATTGTGCCATATACCGTGGAAGCCATCAGACATAATTTAAGCAGGAATGTCAGCCACGGACGGTGAATTTTACGGTTGATGTAGGCGATATTGGTTTCAGCGATATAGTAATAGGCAATGATGGTGGTGAAGGCAAAGAAGAATAGCGCGATGGCGACAAAGTAATTACCAAAGCCCGGCATCATACTTTCCATCGCTGTCTGCACATAGCCAGGACCCGCCGCCACGCCTGCAATACCGGTATAAAGGGCTGCGCCGTCGACGCCCTGAACATTATAAAGCCCGGTGATCAACAGCATAAACCCGGTCGCGGAGCAGACAAACAGCGTGTCGATATATACGGAGAACGCCTGAACCAGCCCTTGTTTCACCGGATGACTTACGGCTGCTGCCGAGGAGGCATGTGGCCCGGTACCCTGCGCCGCCTCGTTGGAATAGACGCCGCGTTTAACGCCCCACATGATAGCCTGGCCCAGAATAGCGCCAAATCCCGCTTCAAGGCCAAATGCACTTTTCCAGATCAGCAGGATAACAGAAGGCAGTTTTTCAATATTGATCGCGATAATAACGCAGGCAACAATAATATAGCCGAGCGCCATAAACGGAACGACCATACTGCTAAAGCTGGCGATCCTTTTTACACCACCGAAAATAATGAAGCTTAACAGTACAGCCAGTATTGCCGCCGTAACGTTTGGGTTAAGACCGAAGGCAATATCCAGGCTGGCGGCAATTGAGTTTGCCTGTACGCCCGGAAGTAATAAACCGCAGGAGAAAATGGTCACAATAGCAAATAACCATGCGTACCACTTCACCCCCAACCCTTTTTCAATATAAAAGGCAGGTCCCCCACGATATTCGCCGTTAATTTTTTCTTTATAAACCTGACCTAACGTGGATTCAACAAAAGCAGAGCTGGCGCCTAAAAATGCCACTACCCACATCCAGAAAAGCGCACCGGGGCCACCAAAGGTAATGGCGGTCGCCACACCGGCGATATTCCCTGTCCCTACGCGGCCCGCCAGCGTCATCGTCAACGCCTGAAACGATGATACGCCGGCATCGGTAGCCCCGCCCTGAAACATCAGGGTAATCATATGTTTTATATGACGTAATTGTAGAAAACGACTACGCAGTGAGAAATAGAGACCGACACCCAGACATAAAAATATTAACGCAGGGCTCCAGATAACACCGTTAATTGCACTAACCAGTTCGTTCATGTATGACCCTCAGCGTGATGTTCCAGAGGAAACGATCCCCTGGTGTGTTTCTTCTTAGAATTTAATTTGAACAAGTACGAAACATAGATAATTACCCAAAAGACACCAACTTAATTTTTACTGCTTAGTCATGTTCTGTGACAACATTCACGTTTAATTTTCACCTAACAATTAGCGCGATCATTATATTCACAGGTATTTTGTGGGTATTGTAAATACATATCACATTTTTTCTAACTGTATAAAAAACGTTCGCAGCAAATTAACAGTAATATTATTATTACCGCAAAACGGTGCGTAAATGCCGTTGAATGCTATAGGAAATAAATATGATTTAAAAAAAGCCATGCGAACAGAGGGAATAAAAGAAGCTTCCCGGCATGACGCCGGGAAGAAATGACTTAAAATGTGAAATGATCTTAGTCGGAGTACACTTCCAGCGTTCGTTGACACAGCGCTGAGCGGACGCAGTCCTCTTTTGTGAAGCGGACCACCCCTATCATCTCATCTTCCTCAAAACGTGACATGGCATCGCTCAGGCCAGACTTCACGCCCGACGGCAGGTCACACTGGGTAATATCGCCGTTGACGATAACCGTCACGTTCTCCCCGAGGCGCGTTAAAAACATCTTCATTTGCGCAGCGGTCACGTTCTGAGCCTCGTCAAGAATAACGACCGCATTTTCAAATGTACGTCCGCGCATATAGGCGAACGGCGCGATTTCCACCTTGCCAATCTCTGGTCGCAGGCAGTACTGCATAAAGGAAGCGCCCAACCGCTTCACCAGCACGTCATAGACGGGCCTGAAGTACGGGGCAAACTTCTCAGAAATATCGCCAGGCAGGAAGCCCAGATCTTCATCCGCTTGCAGTACCGGACGGGTAACGATGATCCTTTCCACGTCCTTATGAATCAGCGCCTCCGCCGCTTTGGCGGCACTGATCCAGGTTTTCCCGCATCCGGCTTCCCCGGTTGCAAAGATGAGCTGTTTACTCTCGATAGCATTCAGGTAGTGCGCCTGAGCTTCATTCCGCGCCACTATTGGCGATGCATCGCGGCTGTCCCGCGCCATGCCAATGGATTCTACGCCGCTCATCTGCACAAGCGAGGTGACCGATTCTTCTTCACGCTGTTTATGGCTACGTGAATCCCGTCTCAGCACACGTTTTGCTTCGCGACGAGCTTTGATCACTGCTTTCTGTCTTCCCATGGATAGCACCTTGAGTTGTTGGTATTCATCACACGCGCCAGCATCGGCACGATTATGCGCACGAACATCAGAGGGTTGGCTTCCTTGTAAGCCATTGCTTGCATTACCGGATGACGATACAGAACGGCTACGCGCACCGTTATGCACGTCGGTAGAAATCGTATTTAGAGGTGGAGGGGAGAATTTTGTGGTGAGGAAATCGCTGCCGGAGTCTGAGCCTCCGCGCCGGGTGCTGCGGTTGATGTGTTTACCTTGTCCAGTACAGGACGCAACCATTCGCGATCTCCATAGTGAGTCAATATCACTGCCGGGAACTACCGCTGTCTTATCTTAAGTACATCAGGAATTATCATAAATGCAACATTTATTTTACCTAGATGCAACCTTTAAGACTGCTCCTGCAGCGGAATCAGTCTCATATATGAATATTACAGAAATATAACAACAAGATAGTCATATGGAAAAATAATGTCCCCGCGAACTGTCGCAGGGACGATTATCAGGCTTCTATCAGACCCTGAGCGAGCCAGGTCTTCGCGTCACGCGCGCCGGGCAGGGCAAAGAAATAGCCGCCGCCGATGGGCTTGATGTACTCCTCCAGCGCTTCGCCGTTGAGCCGCTTCTGCACGGTGAGGAACCCTTTCTCCAGATCGTGCTGATAGCAGACAAACAGCAGTCCCATATCAAGCTGACCGGAATTGGTCACCCCCAACGAGTAGCTGTAGCCCCTGCGCATCATCAGACTGGACTGGGTCTCTTTGGTGCGAGGATTAGCGAGACGAATATGGCTGTCCAGCGCGATGACATCTCCGTTCGGATCGCGGGCGTAGTCGGGTTCATCGTGCTCGTGCTTCATGCCGAGCGGTGCGCCGGTTTGCTTATCGCGGCCGAAGATCGTCTGCTGCTCTTTCAGCGGCGTGCGGTCCCAGAACTCCACGTGGAACTGAATGATACGCACCGCCTGATAGCTGCCACCCACCGCCCAGGCCGGTTCGCCCTGATCCGCCGTCACCCAGACCACGTTTTTCATCAACACGGTATTGCTGCTGTCCGGGTTGGCGGTACCGTCTTTGAAGCCCAGCAGGTTGACCGGCGTCTCTTTCCCTTTACTGCGCGCGGCGTGGTCTGAGATAAAACCTTCCCGCTTCCAGCGCACGCTGAGCAGATCCGGGGTGTGCTTGATGATATCGCGCAGGGCGTGGATCACCGTATCCTGGGTATTGGCGCAGATCTGCAACAGCAGATCGCCGTGGCACAACGCCGCGTCGAGAGAGTCATTCGGGAATCGCGTCATTTTTTGCAGCGCTTTCGGCTTCTGCTTCGCCAGACCGTAGCGATCATCAAACAGCGATTCCCCCACCGACACGGTGATGGTCAGATTATCGGGAGCGATAAACGCCCCGAGGATCCCGGAATCCATCGGCGGCAGGCGCGGATTCGGTGTTTCCGGTGCCGGACCGCCCGCCGTAAGGAAGGCAATGCGCGTGGTCAACAGCCTGAACAGACGCTCAAGGTCAGCCTTATCACTCGCCAGCGAATCGAAAGCCACCAGCATCATCGAGGCCTGCTGCGGCGTCAGGATTCCTGCCTGGTGCTCACCATAAAACGGCTGCGTTTCCATACGCGCATCCGGGGAGAGCGTGCCGGGGGCACTTTGCGGTTTTGCCGCATGCGCCACCGGACAGCCGCCCGCCAGGGCAAACGCGCCGCCCAGCGCCCCTACCCCTTTTAACAACCGACGTCGGGAAGGTTCCGCCACGTCGTACTCATCATGCTTGTTCATCGCTTAGTCCAGACCCAGAACGCCACGCAGCAGGGAGAGATCTTCCGCCAGCGTCGTAATCGGGCCTTTCAGCGCGTTACGGTCAGCATCGGTCAGCTTGTCGTAGGTTTCGAACCCGTCTTTGGTACGGTATTTCGCCAGGATGGCGTCAACTTTCTTAAAGTTTGCATCCACTTTCGCCAGCAGTTCGCCGTTCTCTTTTTGCAGCTGAGGCCGCAGCAGATCGACAATTTTTTGTGCGCCGTCGACGTTTGCCTGGAAGTCCCACAGGTCGGTGTGGCTGTAGCGATCTTCTTCGCCGCTGATTTTGCTCGCGGCCACTTCTTCAATCAGACCCGCAGCACCACCCACCACTTTCGACGGCGGGAAGGCCAGCTCGCTGATGCGTTTTTGCAGCTCCAGCACGTCGCTGTTGAGCTGATCGGCGTATTTCTCCATCCCTTTGGTGGAGCTATCGCCAAACAGGGCTTTTTCCAGGCGGTGGAAGCCGGTGAATTTCGGATCGGCGGCCTTCTGCTCGTAGTCATCTTCGCGGGCGTCAATGCTGCCATCGAGGTCAGAGAACAGCTCGGCAATCGGCTCGATGCGCTCGTAGTGCTGACGTGTAGGCGCATACAGGGATTTCGCTTTTTCGATATCGCCCGCTTTCACCGCGTCGGTAAAGGCTTTGGTGCCTGCCACCAGGTCAGCCGTCTCTTTGGTGACGTAGGCTTTATAGGCGGTAATGGCGTCGCCGAGGCTCAGCAGCGCGGTGCCTTTGGCCGCGTCCGCCGTCGCTGCGCCTTTGACGATCAGCTTACCTTTCGGGTTAGTCAGCAGGCCGCAGGTCATGTCATATTCCCCCGGCTGAAGATTAGCGGTCATTTTCTGGCTGAAGCCAGGCGCGATATTTTCACGCTCTTCTACCACCATCACGCCTTTCAGGATCTCCCACTCCAGCGCCTTCTGGCTGTGGTTCTGAATAATAAACTGGGTTTTACCGCTGTTAACCGTGATGGTCATCGGCTCGCACTGTTTATCGTTGACGGTGACTTTTACCTGCGGAATATCTGCTGCCTGAGCGGCGAAGGCAGACGCGAACAGCGCTGCCACACCAACCTGTAACGCGCTACGACGGAATTGAATAGCCATGTCTCTTCCCTTTAAAGTATGTTGTAACTAAACAAAGCGCTTCACGGCGCAGTACGCGACGGCTGAGCGCTGGGGCGCGATGGCATGAAGAACAGCACCAGCGCCGGAATAAGATAGATAAAGTACATCGCCACCTCGCTGACGCTCGGCGTTTCCTGATAGCCGAAGATACCTTCAAGGAGCGTGCCGGTCAGTGAGTGGGTGGAAAGAACGTTACTAAGATCAAACGCCACGTCCTGGAAGTGGTACCACAGGCCCGCCTCATGGAAGGCGCGGATCGCCCCTGCCGCCAGCCCCGCGGCCACCAGCAAAATAAACAGGCTGGTCCACTTGAAGAACGCGCCCAGGTTAAGACGAATGCCGCCCCAGTAGAGCAGGAAGCCAAGCACAACCGCCGTGGCCAGCCCAAGCATCGCGCCCAGCGGCGGCCAGATGCCCACGTCCTGCTGAAAAGCCGCGAGCAGGAAGAACACTGACTCCAGGCCTTCACGCGCCACGGCGAAAAAAACCATCATGATCAGCGCCCAGCCGTGTTGGTTGCCTTTTTGCAAGGCGTTATCCACCGCCTGCTCCAGCTGTACCTTCACGTTACGGGAGACCTTGCGCATCCAGAACACCATCCAGGTGAGGATCACCACCGCTATTACGGCAACAATGCCTTCAAAAAGCTCTTGCTCTTTCTGAGGAAATTCTCCGGTGGTTTCGTTGATAAGAATACCCAGCCCCAGGCAGAGCGCCGCGGCCAGGAAGACGCCAACCCACATCACGCCGATCCAGCGTCCACGCTGGGTGCGCTTCAGATAACTGGCGATAAGGCTAACAATCAGGGCCGCTTCAAGGCCTTCGCGTAACATAATGAGAAAAGGAACAAACATGCAGACACCTTAAATGTTTATCACGGTCAACTGATGCAAAGAAAGGTAAATTCTTGTGATAGTGATTATCATTACGGCTACAAGAAAAACAAGCGAAATATGTGGAGTTTTGATGACCAGATGTAAACGCATTGCGGAATAATAATTGCCTGAGTAACCGTTGCGTTTATAAGGTATAACGAAAATGCCCATTTACGGTTAACCGGGGCTGTGGCTAAATGTCCGCCTCGAAAACCAACTGAAAATAAACCATGTTTAAAATTGTCCATTTCCTGCTGGCGCTGGTGATTATTCTTGCGCTTGCCTGGCTGGTGAGTTTCGACCGCCGAAAAATTCGCATTCGTTTCGTTTTACAGCTGATCGTGATTGAAATCGCGCTGGCATTCTTTTTTCTGCATGCAGAAAGCGGTCTGTTTATTATTAAATACGTCTCCGGTTTCTTTGAGTCGCTGCTTAAATTCGCTGCCGAAGGGACGAATTTTGTCTTTGGCGGGATGGGTGAAAAAGGGCTGGCGTTCATTTTCCTTGGCGTGCTCTGCCCCATTATTTTTATCTCGGCGCTGATTGGTATTCTGCAGCACTGGCGTATTCTGCCGATCTTTATTCGGGTTATCGGGACGCTGCTGTCAAAACTGAACGGCATGGGCAAGCTGGAATCCTTTAACGCGGTGAGCTCACTGATACTCGGTCAGTCTGAAAACTTCATTGCCTACAAGGGCGTGTTGGGCGATCTCTCCTCGCGCCGCCTGTTTACGATGGCTGCAACGGCGATGTCGACGGTTTCGCTGTCGATTGTCGGTGCCTATATGACCATGCTCGACGCCAGATTTGTCGTCGCGGCACTGATCCTGAACATGTTCAGCACCTTTATTATCCTTTCGGTCATTAACCCGGCCCGCCCGGAAGCCGAACCCGATATCAAACTGGAAAAGCTGCATGAATCCCAGAGCTTCTTTGAAATGCTGGGCGAATATATTCTGGCCGGTTTTAAGGTGGCGATGATTATTCTGGCGATGCTGATTGGCTTTATCGCCCTTATTAGCGCCGTTAATGCCCTCTTCTCCAGCGTATTTGGCCTGAGCTTCCAGCAGATTCTGGGTTACGTGTTTTATCCGCTGGCGTGGCTTATTGGTATTCCGCTGAGCGATGCCTTAAGCGCGGGCAGTATTATGGCAACCAAACTGGTGGCGAATGAATTTGTGGCGATGATCGAGCTGCAAAAAATAGCCCACCAAATGTCACCGCGCGGACTAGGGATTTTGTCAGTGTTCCTGGTGTCGTTCGCTAACTTTGCCTCCATTGGTATTGTGGCGGGGGCAATAAAAGGCCTGAACGAGCAACAGGGTAATGTGGTGTCGCGGTTTGGTTTACGCCTGGTGTACGGGGCAACGCTGGTGAGTTTGCTGTCGGCGAGCTTTGCGGGGTTGGTGTTGTAAGTTTTGTGCGGTTAATGCCCGGCGGCGCTTCGCTTACACGGGCCTACGATACAACAACGGCGGGATTTCCCGCCGTTTTTTATTAAAACTGTACGCACACCGGCTGGTCGACCCGCATCACCGACTCCTGTGCGAAGCGGGATTTATAAATACCGCGTAAAGCCTCAATGTTTTTCTCGCTCTGCGCGTCTTTGCCGTGGATCAGCATCAGCGCCTTGCTCGGCTCGCGCGCCACCTTGCCGTCGTTACCCAGCCACTGACCGCGGGCATCAAATACCGTTAAGCCATCGCGAAAGCGCGGCGTCACGTCCTGGTCGACAAACTGCTGCCATTCGTTGCCTGTAATTTGCGCCCCGGCAGGACGGTTTAAGCCGAAATAGAGCGTGGTTTGCTGCATCTGATTTTCTGCTTTGCAGGTTTCCACCGCCGCATGCTGCGCGGGTGCGTTACAGCCCGCCAGCATTACGAATGCTGCCACCATTAGCCCTGTTTTAATTCTCATTGATGAAGACTCACATAGGTGAAAGGACTATCCCCTCTCCCCACCGGGGAGAGGGTTAGGGTGAGGGGGAAATTACTCAGCCTGGAGCTTAGACGGCGGCGCTGAGTGGTAATGCGCATCCGCTTCCGCAAAGCGCTTCTGCATAGATGCAGACGGCGCTTTACCCAGCAGGCTAAACACCACAATACCGAGGCTGCCGAAGATGAAGCCCGGGATAATTTCGTACAGGCCCAGCCACGCGAACTGTTTCCAGACGATAACGGTAACCGCACCGATAATCATCCCCGCCAGTGCGCCGTTGCGGGTCATGCGTGACCACAGAACGGAGAACAGCACCACCGGACCAAATGCGGCGCCAAAGCCCGCCCACGCGTAGCTCACCAGCCCCAGCACGCGGTTTTCCGGGTTAGCCGCCAGCGCAATCGCCACCAGCGCCACCAGCAGCACCATAAAACGCCCTACCCACACTAACTCTTTCTGACTCGCGCCCTTACGCAGGAACGCTTTGTAGAGGTCTTCGGTGATGGCACTGGAGCACACCAGCAGCTGACAGCTCAGGGTGGACATGACTGCCGCCAGGATCGCGGAGAGCAGGATACCGGCAATCCACGGGTTGAACAGGATCTGCGCCAGCTCGATGAACACGCGCTCGGCGTTCTGGTTCACCGCGCCCGCCTGCGCCGGGTTGTTGTTGAAGTAGGCGATACCGAAGAAACCGACCGCGCACGCCCCCGCCAGACACAGGATCATCCACGTCATGCTGATGCGACGCGCGTGAACGATGGTGTGGTGAGAATCCGCCGCCATAAAGCGCGCCAGAATGTGCGGCTGACCGAAGTAGCCCAGGCCCCAGCCCATCAGGGAGACGATGGCCACGAAGTTCAGCCCTTTCAGCATATCGACGTTTTCGATGCTCTTCTGCTTGATCACTTCCAGCGATTCGCCAAAGCCGCCGACGGTAAAAATCACAATTATTGGGGTCAGGATCAGGGCGAAAATCATCAGACTCGCCTGCACGGTATCGGTCCAGCTTACCGCCAGGAATCCGCCCACGAAGGTATAGAGGATGGTCGCGGCCGCACCGGCCCACAGCGCCGTTTCATAGCTCATGCCGAAGGTGCTTTCGAACAGGCGCGCGCCCGCCACAATGCCGGAGGCACAGTAGATGGTGAAGAACAGCAGGATCACCACCGCAGAGATAATACGCAATATGCGGCTGTTATCTTCAAAGCGTCCGGTGAAGTAATCCGGCAGCGTCAGGGCGTTGTTGTTGGCTTCGGTATGCACACGCAGACGGCCTGCTACCAGCTTCCAGTTGATCCATGCGCCAACGGTCAGGCCGATGGCGATCCAGCTTTCGGAGATACCGGAGATGAAAATCGCGCCCGGCAGCCCCATCAGCAGCCAGCCGCTCATGTCGGATGCGCCCGCTGAGAGTGCGGTGACCATCGGGCCCAAGCTGCGCCCGCCGAGGATGTAGTCGTCAAAGTTTTTAGTGGAACGCCATGCCAAAAACCCTATCAGGATCATGCCAAAAATATAAACGAGAAATGTCACCAGCATCGGTGTGCTAATAGCCATTCAAATTCTCCAAAATGTCGAGCGACAGCCGTCCGGGCTGCCTTGTTATGTCATCACCGGAACGTAGTGATGTGTGTATGTGTTTCCGTTGGGCGCGCTATCCTGCCGTATACGCATCCCACTGACAAACGATTTAACACTGCATTTACATGAATTTCATCCCTGGTTTTATACGTCTTTCCTATAGGTTGCACTCGCTCACGCTTTTATGGGTTGCACCTTTAAAAAGTGTTAAGCACCGCATAAAAACTGGGCTCAGAAACCGCCGCGCGTTCTTTTTCACAGCTAACTAATCGTTAACAATCCATTCATTTTCCAGCTTGCAGACCAGGTCACATTTAACACGGTTGCACAAAGTTGCAACATGGTGGATATTTCACGCTATCAACAGAACGCTATTACAGAACAACAGGAGTTTTGGCATGGGGATGACCACCATGGGGGTTAAGCTGGATGACGCTACCCGCGAACGGATTAAAACCGCTGCGACCCGTATCGACCGCACGCCGCACTGGTTAATCAAGCAGGCGATTTTTAACTATCTGGAAAGACTGGAGAGTGAAGAAGGTCTGCCGGAGCTGCCTGCCCTGCTGGCGGGCGCTGCGAACGAAGGCGAAGAGGCCGCGACGGCCGCTGATGAGAACCACCAGCCGTTCCTGGAATTTGCCGAGCAGATCCTGCCGCAGTCCGTCAGCCGCGCCGCCATTACCGGCGCCTATCGCCGTGCCGAAACCGACGCCGTGCCGATGCTGCTGGAGCAGGCGCGCCTGCCGGAAGCCGTTGCCGCTCAGGCGCACAGCCTGGCGTATCAGCTCGCCGACAAGCTGCGTAATCAGAAAACCGCCAGCGGACGCGCCGGTATGGTGCAGGGTCTGTTGCAGGAGTTCTCTCTTTCCTCGCAGGAAGGCGTGGCGCTGATGTGTCTGGCGGAAGCGCTGCTGCGTATCCCAGATAAAGCCACCCGCGATGCCCTGATCCGCGACAAAATCAGCAACGGCAACTGGCACTCCCACATTGGCCGCAGCCCGTCCCTGTTTGTGAACGCCGCCACCTGGGGCCTGCTGTTTACCGGCAAGCTGGTCTCCACCCATAACGAAGCCAACCTGTCGCGCTCCCTGAACCGTATTATCGGCAAGAGCGGCGAGCCGCTGATCCGCAAGGGCGTGGACATGGCGATGCGCCTGATGGGCGAGCAGTTCGTCACCGGGGAAACCATTGCCGAAGCGCTGGCGAACGCCCGCAAGCTGGAAGACAAAGGCTTCCGCTACTCCTACGACATGCTGGGCGAAGCGGCGCTGACCGCCGCCGACGCGCAGGCCTACATGGTCTCTTACCAGCAGGCGATCCACGCCATCGGTAAAGCGTCCAACGGTCGCGGTATTTATGAAGGGCCAGGCATCTCTATCAAGCTTTCCGCCCTGCACCCGCGCTACAGCCGCGCGCAGTACGACCGGGTGATGGAAGAACTCTACCCGCGCCTGAAGTCCCTGACCCTGCTGGCGCGCCAGTATGACATCGGCATCAACATCGACGCCGAAGAGGCGGATCGTCTGGAGATCTCCCTCGATCTGCTGGAAAAACTGTGCTTCGAGCCGGAGCTGGCGGGCTGGAACGGGATTGGTTTCGTTATCCAGGCCTACCAGAAACGCTGCCCGTTCGTCATTGACTACCTGATTGACCTGGCCAGCCGCAGCCGTCGCCGCCTGATGATCCGTCTGGTGAAGGGTGCCTACTGGGACAGCGAAATCAAACGCGCCCAGATGGAAGGACTGGAAGGCTATCCGGTCTATACCCGCAAGGTCTACACCGACGTCTCTTACCTCGCCTGCGCGAAAAAACTGCTCGGCGTGCCGAACCTGATTTATCCGCAGTTCGCCACCCACAACGCCCACACCCTGGCGGCGATCTACAGCCTGGCGGGTCAGAACTACTATCCGGGCCAGTACGAGTTCCAGTGTCTGCATGGCATGGGTGAACCGCTGTACGAGCAGGTGACCGGTAAAGTGGCCGACGGCAAGCTGAACCGTCCGTGCCGTATTTATGCCCCGGTAGGTACTCACGAAACCCTGCTGGCCTACCTGGTGCGTCGTCTGCTGGAGAACGGGGCGAACACCTCCTTCGTTAACCGCATCGCCGATACCACCCTGCCGCTGGACGAACTGGTGGCCGATCCGGTACAGGCCGTAGAGAAGATGGCGGCGCAGGAAGGCCAGATTGGTCTGCCGCATCCGAAGATTGCCCTGCCGCGCGAGCTGTATGGTGCAGGTCGCGTCAACTCGGCGGGTCTGGATCTCGCCAACGAACACCGTCTGGCGTCGCTCTCTTCTGCCCTGCTTAACAGCGCATTGCAGAAGTGGCAGGCCAAACCGATCCTTGAGCAGTCCGTTGAAGACGGTGAAATGCAGCCGGTGATCAACCCGGCAGAGCCGAAGGATATCGTCGGCTACGTGCGCGAAGCCACAGAAGCGGAAGTGGATCAGGCTTTGGAGAGCGCGGTGAACAACGCGCCAATCTGGTTTGCCACCCCGCCGCAGGAGCGTGCCGCCATTCTGGAACGCGCGGCGGTGCTGATGGAAGATCAGATGCAGCAGCTTATCGGCATTCTGGTGCGTGAAGCGGGTAAAACCTTTAGCAACGCCATCGCCGAAGTGCGTGAGGCGGTCGACTTCCTGCACTACTACGCCGGTCAGGTGCGTGATGATTTCGACAACGAAACGCACCGTCCGCTCGGCCCGGTGGTCTGTATCAGCCCGTGGAACTTCCCGCTGGCAATCTTCACCGGCCAGATTGCCGCGGCCCTTGCCGCAGGCAACAGCGTGCTGGCAAAACCGGCAGAGCAGACTCCGCTGATTGCCGCTCAGGGCATTAACATTTTGCTGGAAGCGGGCGTACCGGCGGGCGTGGTGCAGCTGTTGCCGGGGCGCGGTGAAACGGTGGGTGCCAAACTGACCTCCGATAACCGCGTGCGCGGCGTGATGTTTACCGGTTCGACCGAAGTAGCCTCCCTGCTGCAACGCAACATCGCCACCCGTCTGGATGCGCAGGGCCGTCCAACGCCGCTGATCGCTGAAACCGGCGGCATGAACGCCATGATCGTGGACTCCTCCGCGCTCACTGAGCAGGTCGTCGTTGACGTGCTGGCCTCTGCCTTCGACAGCGCGGGTCAACGCTGTTCCGCCCTGCGCGTGCTGTGCTTACAGGATGACGTGGCTGACCACACGCTGAAGATGCTGCGCGGTGCGATGGCGGAATGCCGCATGGGCAACCCGGGCCGTCTCACCACCGATATCGGGCCGGTGATCGACGCGGAAGCCAAAGCCAACATCGAAAACCACATTCAGGCCATGCGTGCCAAAGGCCGTCCGGTGTTCCAGGCGGTGCGTGAGAACAGTGAAGATGCCCGCGAGTGGCAGACCGGCACCTTCGTGCCGCCAACGCTGATTGAGCTGGCAAGCTTCGACGAGCTGAAAAAAGAGGTCTTCGGCCCGGTACTGCACGTTGTGCGCTACAACCGTAACAACCTCAACGAGCTGATCGATCAGATCAACGCCTCGGGTTACGGCCTGACGCTCGGTGTACATACTCGTATCGACGAAACCATTGCCCAGGTGACCGGCAATGCTAAAGTCGGCAACCTGTACGTCAACCGCAACATGGTTGGCGCGGTCGTTGGCGTGCAGCCGTTCGGCGGTGAAGGTCTCTCCGGCACCGGCCCGAAAGCGGGCGGTCCGCTCTATCTGTACCGTCTGCTGGCAAACCGTCCGGAAAATGCGCTGGGCGTGACGCTGGCGCGTCAGGACGCGGACTATCCGGTGGATGCGCAGGTGAAAGCCGTGCTGACCCAGCCGCTGGAGGCGCTGATTAAGTGGGCAGAAAACCGCCCTGAACTGCGTGCAATTGCGCAGCAGTACGGCGAGCTGGCGCAGGCCGGTACCCAGCGCCTGCTGCCGGGTCCAACCGGTGAGCGCAACACCTGGACGCTGATGCCGCGCGAGCGTGTGCTGTGCATGGCGGATGACGAGCAGGATGCGCTGGTGCAGCTGGCAGCCGCTACAGCAACGGGCTGTGAGGTGCTGTGGCCGGAAGATGCGCTGCATCGCGACCTCGCCAAACAGTTGCCAAAAGCGGTCTCGGCTCGCATTCGCTTTGCGAAGGCCGATGCCCTGCTGACCCAGCCGTTTGACGCGGTGATCTACCACGGTGATTCCGACCAGCTGCGCGAACTGTGCGAGCAGGTGGCGGCCCGCAGCGGCGCGATTGTCTCGGTGCAGGGCTTCGCCCGCGGGGAAACCAACCTGCTGCTGGAGCGCCTGTACGTTGAGCGCTCGCTCAGCGTTAACACCGCGGCGGCGGGCGGTAACGCCAGCCTGATGACAATCGGCTAACGCTGTGCTAATAAGGCTCCGGAGACGGAGCCTTATTTTATTGGGGAGTATATGAAACGATATCTTATCGCCGGTGCGGCACTGCTGCTGAGCGCCGGCGCGCTGGCCAACGAGTGCGACAACGCGACTACGCAGCTTGAACTGAACACCTGTAGCGCGCAGCAGTACCAGGCCGCCGATAAAAAGCTCAACGAGACCTATCAGGCCGCCATCAAACGTGCGGCGGCCCCCCAGCGCGATCTGCTGAAAAAGGCGCAGCAGGCGTGGATCGGCCTGCGCGACGCAGACTGTGCGTTTATCGGTTCGGGTACGGAAGGCGGGAGCGTTCAGCCAATGATAGTGAACCAGTGTCTGGCGGAGAAAACCGCGGAGCGCGAAGCGTTTCTGGCCACGCTGATGCAGTGTGAAGAGGGCGACTTAAGCTGTCCCCTCCCGCCGGGCTGACGCGGCACTGAACTATTCCCTCTCCCACAGGGCTGAGGGTTCCCCACAAATTAATGCGAGCACTGAGCAATCCCCTCGCCCCTCCGGGGAGAGGGTTAGGGTGAGGGGAACATACGGCGGTGGT